>JBCBWU010000009.1:0-68225 GCA_039816955.1 Bacteroidota bacterium | reverse complement strand
TCTCGTCATTGGCGAAACCATCGAAATTACCGCACCCGAAGCACCACAGCTTAGCGTAGACGAGGTCGTTCAAGGCACCGATTGTGATAACCCGGATGGGCAAATTCGACTATCCGCCAGCGGTGGTTCAGGTAACTACCAGTTCCAGCTCAACGGTGGGGATTGGGTAGACCTGGGCGTGTTCAATAGCCTGGGTGCAGGTATGTACTCCACGGCGGTGCGTAATGCAGATGGCACTTGCCTCGTCATTGGCGAAACCATCGAAATTACCGCACCCGAAGCGCCACAGCTCAGTATCAGCGAAGTGATTGATGCAGATTGTGATCAAAACACCGGCAGTATTGAATTGGCTGCGAGTGGCGGCAGTGGTAATTATGAGTATACGCTCGACAATGTAGTCTGGCAAGCCAGCCCAATTTTTACCGGGCTGATTCCCGCGACCTACGTCCCAGGAGTACGTAATACAGATGGCAGCTGCTTAAGCAATGGCGAAGCCATCACCATCACCGCATCGGATGCTCCTGAACTCATCGTCGATGAAGTTATGGATGCCACCGATTGTGAAACAGAGAACGGTTCGATCAGCCTGCAAGCCAGTGGTGGCAATGGCGAATACGAATACCGCCTAAGCACAACCGACTGGCAAGATAGCCCACTATTCGAGGGCTTGGGTGCGGGTACGGTTATCGCTAGCGTGCGCAGTGGCGGTTGCGAAACCTTCTCGGAAGAAATCACAATTGTAGCACCTGACGCCCCGGTGCTCAGTATTACAGAAGTATTCAATGCCTCTGATTGCGATAGCGACAATGGCGCCATTATCCTATCCGTGGAAGGTAATGACGATTACGAGTTCAGCCTCGACGGTATCGATTGGCAAGAGACGCCTTTCTTTGTACAGTTACGCATTGGCGACTACACCCCTATTGTACGCACCTTGGACGGCAACTGTGAAGTAAGCCTAGCTCCAGTTGAAATTACTGCCGACAACACCCCACAACTCTCGGTTCAAGCCGTAGAGGATGTCAGCGATTGTGGAGCTACCGACGGTAGTATCACCTTATTAGGCATCGGTACCACCGGTGATTTGGAATACCAACTGGAAGGATTTGACTGGCAGGAAGACCGAACCTTTGTGAACTTACAACCGGGTATGTACACCCCTATCGTTCGTTACACGGATGGTAGCTGCGAGACCGTGGGCGAGCCGATAGAAATCACCGAACCTAATAGTCCCGTGCTAGCCGCAACCGAGATCACCGATGCTACAGTTTGTGATGGTATCGACGGTAGTATTGTCATCACCGCTACTGGTGGCAGTGGCGAATACCAGTACAGCCTCGACGGTGACGTCTGGCAGGACAATCCTGATTTCAATAACCTAGGAGCAGGTGAGGTTACTGCCTTTATCCGCAATGCTGATGGTAGCTGTCTGGTGATTGGAGAGACACAGGAAATAAGCGCGCCCGAAGGTCCGCAAATCGAAGTATTAGCCACTGTAGATGTATCGGATTGCGGTAGCGAAAATGGTGCAATCATCCTAAGTGGTAGCGGTGGTACTGGCCCCTACGAATTTAGTCTTGGCGATGGAGAATGGGGCGGCCCCAACATTGTACAGCTACCTCAAGGCACCTACGAACCAAGAATCCGATTTGCCGATGGCACCTGCGAAGAAGTAGGTGACTCCATCACCATTGGTGGTCCGCTAGAACCAATTGTCGCGATTGGAGCGGTCAGCGTAGCTAATGATTGCGACGAAAACAACGGTAGTATTACCTTAATTGGCTCCGCTGGCAATGGTACTTATCAATACAGCCTTGACGGAATTAACTGGCAGACAGGACAGCTATTCGGCAGCCTGGCACCTGGAGCGTTTACGGCCTTCATTCGTAATGAAGACGAAACCTGCGAGGTTCAGGGAGAAGACATCCTACTTGAAGGTCAAGCGGCTTTAGTACTGGAAGATGTCGCCGTTATCCAGCCAGAGGTTTGTGCGCCTAACAGCGGAGAAATTAGCATCAGTGTAGCTTATCCCAACCTGGATGAATTAGAATATAGTATTGATAATGGCGTGACTTGGAGCCTGAGTTCCATCTTCCCAGATCTTGGCATGAACACCTACAACGTGCTCGTACGCACTACTACAGGTGCGTGTACGCAAACGTGGGCCGAACCCATTGAGCTAGCCGTAGATCAGATCACAACGCCAAGTTTTGTAGACTTCAACGCTACCATTCCTTCCAACTGTACCACTACCAATGGTAGCGTCTTCCTTAGTGCCGAAGGAGGTACCGGTACCTATGAATACAGTATCAACAATGGTGCGACCTGGCAGGACAATGGCGAATTTGGTTCGCTTTCCGCTGCCAACTATTTGGTACTGGTTCGTGATGTGACCTACCCTTGCCTCGTCTCCGATGCCGTGCTGGTGGAACTATTCCCAGCCGGTGCACCGGAAATCGATGCCGTTACGGTAAGTCAACCTACGGAATGTGAGTTGGAGGACGCCGAAATTCGCATCGAATTGGCCAACCCTACGCCGGAAACGCAATACAGTATCGATGGTGGTGTCACCTGGACGTTCGATCCCGTATTCACCGGCATTGGCGGTGGTGACTATACCATTGCCGTACTGAATCCAGATAACGAATGCCTGGTCATCTATCCAGAGACTGTAGAGATCATACCAGCAGTACCACTCGAAGTACTGGGCGTCAGTAGTCTTGATCCTACGGATTGCGGCATTGCGGATGGTGGCATTAATATCGAAGTAGCGGACCCTAATCAGCTCTTTGAAGTTACCTACGATGAAGTACAGTGGCAGCTCACAACGGAGCTCAATGGCCTTCCTGCTGGAGAATATACACTGACCTTCCGGAATCCAGACGGCAACTGCCTCTTCTCCTGGGAGGAAACGATCACGCTCAGTGAGCCAACAGAAGTGGTGCTAGAAGAGCTAACCGCTGCCGCACCTACGGACTGCGGCCTATCCGACGGAAGCATCTCGCTCGCTGGCAGCGCCAATCCAGCGTGGGAATACCAGCTCAACGAAAATGGCTGGGGTGACGATATTGACTGGCAAGACCTCTCCGCTGGAGAATACACCGTATCCGTGCGCGCAGAGGATTACCCCAACTGTCAAGATACCGAAACACTCGAATTACTAGCCGAGCTCAATACCGAAAACCTAGCCCTTGAGGTGACCGCCGCCGCTGATTGTATCGACGGGGGTAGCATTAATGTTACTTCACCCACACCGGAAGCCTACCTCTACAGCATCGATGATGGTGACACCTGGTTAAGCGAGGCCAATATTACCGGCCTGCAACCTGGCAGCTATACGGTACTGGTCAGCGATGAGACTCAACTTTGCCAAGCCACACTAGGTGAAGACATCCTGATTGATGGTCCTGAGCTACCGGAGTACAATGGTTTTGAGTCCACTGATTCCGACGGTTGTACCGAACCCACCGGCACACTACAAGTGCTCACTTCCGGCCAGCCTAACCTGAGCTACAGCTTGGAAGGTTTATCAGATGCCAATACGAGCGGGCTCTTCACTGGCCTAGTACCAGGTGAATACCTCCTGCTTATTACGGATACCGTAACCCAGTGTACCACCTCCGTGAGCGAGAGCTTGAATGTGGGTGGTCTGTTCCCTCTCAACTTGGAGGATGTCAGCTTCGCCGGACCTGCTTGTGCCGATGAAGCCACCGGTACGGCCAGTGTCATGCCGCAGGGCGGTGTAGCACCATACACTTATGATTGGTCCAACGGTGCCACTGAAAGTAGTATTGAAGAACTCGAAGCTGGCGAATACCTCCTCACCGTCACCGATGCCAACGGTTGTGCAGATACCGCCAGCGTGAACCTGCCCGAACCCGAAGGCCTGGCCGATTGGGGTATTGAAATGATGGATACCGTCCTTTGTGGCGAAACGGCCCTCACCCTTTGTGGTGAGCTACCTGAACTGGCAGATTTCTACTGGCAGGACGCCAATGGCGTACAGTACAACGATGATTGTGTCACCTTTACGGAGCCGGGTACCGTTAGCGTACATGCCCTCACGCTCGAGGGTTGCCTGTTGGAGGATGAGCTGGAGTTTGATCAAGTCGAAGGCGAATTTGCGGCTGACTTCCTCATGCCCGCCGAAGGGGTCATCAACGAGCCTGTAGTGGCCGTGGATATCACTTTCCCCGTACCAGCATCCATCAGCTGGATATTTGACGCCAATGAGGCCGAGTCCGTTGCTACTTTACCAACGCAACAAATTTTGCTCTTTGACGAACCCGGCACCTACACCGTGGGCATGTCTGCCGATTTGGGCGAATGCACGGCCTACCTCGAAAAGGACATCCGTATTTACGGTTCTCGCGATAGCTTAAGCCAGGATATACCAGAACAATTCTTTACCCTCATCCGCTCTTTTGAGCTGTTCCCCAACCCTAACCGTGGCGACTTCCAGGTTCGACTGTATCTTAACTCGGTACAGCCAGCTGACCTGTGGATTTTTAGCGAAAATGGAGAACTGATCTCTTTTGAAAGCGCTGAGGGACAAGACTATTATGCCTTCCCATTCAATAACCAGGACCTCCCCGCCGGTGTGTATACGGCCATCGTCCTGGTACAAGGGGAATGGTTTCATTCAAACTTCGCTGTGCTTTAACACCTAGTATGAACACACGTATCTCTCACATATTTGCTTGGGCGCATCCCCGCACTGCTAAGATCGCAGTGCGGGGTCGGGCTCTGCGTGGCTCTTGGCCCTGCGGGCTGGTGCCTGCTGCACCACCACTCCTATCCCTTGCGCGGGCTATTCGCCGTAGCGGTACGGTACTGCTGTTGGTGTTAGGGCTCGTATTCTCCTGGCATCATGCGCAAAGTCAAACTTTTCCGGTCAATGCTTTGGTCCAGGTCAGCGGCTTCTCACCGCAGCTAGAAGCCTATGATGATCCCGGGCGGGTAGTCGTCACTTTGATCAGTACAGATGAACGACCAGAATACGAGGCGCTGCTACGTATTTCCCTCTCTGGCCCGGGCTTCAACGTCCGTACGCGGGAAGACTTCATGCCTTTTCCTATTATCCTCCGCCGCAACCAGCCACTTGTCCTCACCGGCACCCAACTGCGCGACTATTTTGACCCTGCCAATCTGAACTTTCAAGGCGCAACCCTGGAAAACTACCTAGCCAATGGCGGACTACTATCCGAAGGCCCCGTTTCGCTTTGTGTGGAGGTCTATGACTTCAATCGCTTCTTTGATCCACCCGTTTCCAACACCGGTTGTGCTACCGGCTTTATGCTGCTCCACCGCCCGCCCATCCTCACTGAACCAGGCACGGAGGTCGAACCTTCTTTCCCGCAGCAGCTGCGTTTCCAATGGCAACCCCAGCACGCGGGCGTAGCTGTACGCTACACCCTGGAGGTTTACGAAGACATCCTCCCCGGCATGGGAGACAATCTCATTATTGACAACACCCAACCCTTACTGCTCAAAACCACTACTGCTCCGTTCTATACCATGACCAGCCTGGACCCACTGCTGCAAGTGGGCACCCGCTATCTGGTCCGGATCCGAGCCGAAGATATTGTTGGACAAGCTGCCTTTCTTAATGATGGTTGGAGCGACATTTATAGCTTTGTCTACGGCTCCGAAGCAGAGCCGCCGTTGCCTTGTCCACAGCCGGAGAACTTCGCGGGCATTGCGCTTAATCCATTTAGTGCTCAGTTATCCTGGAGCCCTGATAATACGGTAGCTTCTTGGTTGCTCACTAGCGTTAATGGCGATAGTATTAGTCTGGGAGATACTGCTCAGACGTACACCTTTACCAATCTAATACACGACCAAACGTATACCTACCAGTTGTGCGCCATCTGTACGGATGGTAGCAGCCAGTGTCTAAAAACGGTGGTTACCCTTCCTGCTGATACCACTAGCGGCCCCTGTGGCCCAGCGCTAAGTTTGGACAATTGGCCCGTTGATGATGCGCGTTTACTCCTAAGCTGGAACGACATACCCAACGCCCAGGGCTTTCGCCTACGCTGGGGTATTCTTCCACCCAACGCTCCCAATCCATCTACACCTGTTTCCCCGGCTCCTAATCGTACCGAGCGGCAGTTGCCCCAGCAGTCACCAGCACCAGCACCGCGTAGACGCAACCGCAACCGTAATCGAGGCCTTTCTCCCGCTCCTGCTCCACCAGTACAAGTGGCTCCAATCAGTACCATTAGTACCGCAGTCTTCGCCTACACGGATAGTTTGAGTTTACCAGCCGGTAGCATTGATAGTGAGATTGGCTTGCTGGAAATGGGCAATACCTACCAGATCGAACTCTGTAAAACATGTCCCGACGGCTCCCTGGAATGCGTGACCACTACAGTGGCTTTCAATGGCCTGGATGATGCCTGTCTGACTTCCCTCAACATTACCCGCACCGATAGTACTGATACCAGCTTGACTCTCAGTTGGGCTTCTGCTACTAACGATTATAGCGCCGATTCTACCTTCATGCTCATCTGGCAATTATCAGATGGCAGCGCACCCGCAGATACCGCCACGCTATTCTATCCCAGTGGCACCTTCACTATCGACAGCTTAGAAGCCTTCCGTGCCTACGATTTACGGATCTGCGCCGAATGTACCGCCGGCCAACCTGCCTGTCGTGAGCTAGAACCCTTCGGTGGCTGCCCCGCCGCTTACGAACCCTTCTTAGCTGATCTAGATTTCAGCAACGCACTCATTGCCTGGGATACCATTCCCGGCGACAGTCTTATACCTACCAACGCCCGCTACAAGGCCCGGGTGGCCTTCCGCTGGGATAGTCTGGTAGTTGGGCAAAACACCAATTTTACCCCCAGCAATTACGATCTAATCGCCGCCCAAACTGCGGAAATTTTGGGGCTTAGTCAGGGTATTACCTACCTGGCTCAAATTCAGACGCAGTGTGCAGACTCCATTTGGTCGGACTGGTCCGTACCCGTGCGCTTCAATACGGACTGTGCTGTTACAGATAGTCTTTGGTTGAATGAGCTAACGGATAGTTCGGCCCTAGTTGCAGCCCTCGCTTATTCTAATGCCGACTACTACGAATTTCAGTATCGCCGCACCGATCAGCAGGAGTGGACCACTGTCACTAATCTGCCTACTGCGCTACTTACCTTATCCGGTCTACGAGCAGAAACCGAATACGAGGTACGCCTGCGCTACTGGTGTACCCAGGGTGTTTGGTCAGACTATACGGCCGGCTTCTTCTTTACTACCCTACCACCTTGTGAGCCTCCCTTCCGCATTACGGTTGATCCTATTCTAGCTGATGCAGCACAATTGAATTGGGATAACTACATCAATGCTACTCAGGTAGAGCTGCGTTATCGTCCTAAGATTGGCGGGTACTATTACTTCTCGATGTGGCCACCACCCTGGCAGACAGCAGTAGCGCCGGATAGTGCCTTCTATCTGAATGATCTGCAAGGCGGTACAGCTTACGAATACCAACTCCGCTCGGATTGTGCGGTCAATTTCAGTGAATGGACTACGGTTGACGAGTTTGCACTCCTCTGTGCGCCACCAGAAGTCATTACGGTTACGGATTCTACTTACGAGTCGGCCATAGTGCAACTCACTGGCTTGCCGCCATCTACTCAATCCAGTACGTTGGAATACCGCCGCTTGGGTGATAGCACTTGGATGAGCCGGACCACCTCTTACGGTTTTGCCAGTTTGCAGAACCTGGACGACATGACCTATTATGAGCTGCGGGCTACTGCGACCTGCTCGTCCGGTGAAACCTCTGCTTATTCGGATACCGTGCAGTTCCGCACACCGGTGAAATGTCTGGTTCCTGAAAATCTGGTGGCTAGCAATTTACAGCCCTTTAGCACTCAGCTTGATTGGGATGTAACCGGCACTATTGACGAGTGGGAAATTCGGGTATACGGCCCCATCGGTCCAACCTTACCCACTGTGCAGAGCATTCAGCAGGCCGCTCCAGTACAGTTGGGCGTACCTGGCGGACGTACTACTCCGCAGACGCCCGGTAATCCTGCTCCTCCTTCCAATACACAACCGCAGAATCAGCAGCCATCTACCCGTGGAGGCAATGTTCGTCAAGGTGGCAACCCATTGAATACTGGTGGTCCTATTTCTGGTGCACCGCTTACTAGCACACCCGTCACTACCGCACCACTAGGGGTAAGTGTCGGCCAGGCTCCTGCGCCGGCGCCCTTCTCCGACTGGCACAGCTTCTTTGTAACCGATCCTACAAAGCTGCTGGAAGAGTTGCGTCAAAACACGGAGTATCTCGTCGTGGTTCGCGCCCGCTGCCCGGAGTTTGGCTGGACAGATTACAGCGATACACTTAGCTTCCGCACTTTGACCGATTGTCGAATACCGGTGAATTTGGTGGCTAATGAAATCTTGCAGACCACTGCTCGTACCAACTGGACTGCTGTTAACTCTTACGCTGAAGAGTATATGGTCCAGCTGGAGAGCTTGTTACCGCTTACCACAGTCAACTTTGAAGCTGCTCCTCTACAAGTACAACCCGGTGGCGGCCGCACACCTCAACTACCTACGGGAGGCGGTGGTGGTGGACAATCACCTCAGTCGCCCACGGGGGGACAAACTCCACGGATACCCTCCGGTGGTGGTGATGTGCTAGTGAGCTTACCGAGCGAAGAACTGACGCACTGGTTCACTGCTTTCTACCAGGACTCTATCCTGACTCCAGATTTAACAGCAGTCTTCACTGGACTACGTGCCAATACAGAGTATCGCTTCCGGGTAAAAAGCCGCTGCGACAATTTTGGCTGGACCGACTATAGCGATTGGCTCGTATTCCGTACCGACCACTGTGCGGCACCAACCGCTATTGTGGAAGAAGCCATTGACCGCTCCACGATGAATATTTCCTGGACGCCCTCCAATGGGATCAACGACTACGAGTTTAAATACAAACTCGCAGATGACCCCGGTGCGGACTGGATTACCATCATGACGCAGGATTCTTTTGTAGAACTGAACAGCCTGCTCACCAATCAGATTTACGACTATCAAGTCACAGAAATCTGTCAGGGTGGTGCTGGGGAACGCTTTGCGCCACAGGACAGCTTCTTGATGGAGCGTCCGAGTCTCAATAATGGGTTTTATGTTTGCGGTGTGGAAGGACAAGTTGATTTATCCAACCAGGTTCCGCTTGCTAGCTTAGTACCTGGTGATACTATCATCGCTTTCGACTTCCCTATTATCATCACTTTGGCTAGTGGCGGTGGCGGCTATTTCTCCGGAATGGGGGATATCCGCATGCCATACTTCAACAAAGCGAAGTTCTCCTTTGAGTTTGATAACATTTTCGTCAACGATGAATACCGCATGGTCGGTGGTTATCTGGAGGCCACTGGTTTTGGGGTAGAAGTGCTACCCCCTTGGGCAGATTCCCTACTGTCTGACATCCTTGATGTGCTGGAATTAGCGGACAGTGTGTTGCAGGAGGAGCAGATTGGCACCTTAGAAGAATTGATGGCCTTAGGCGAAAACGCCAACTTACCACCTGACCTACAGCAAGGAATTCAGGATGTGCTCGACTGTTTTGAGCAAGCAAACACGCAAGCTCAGATTGACAGTTGTAACGTACTGCTGGATAGTGTTCTAGTAGAGGTTAACGAATTCCTGGATCAACTCTACGAAGGGGACTTCCAGGTGGTCTTCAAAAAGGACCAAAACCAACAGTTTGGTTTTGATGCTAAGGGGACACAGGAACCGGAAAACTGGTACGATAAGCGTACGCTGGCGCAGGCAGATTATTACGTTGCTTACAAGTCGGTTAAAGAAAACAGCCCAGATCTAGTGGATGGTGTCGTCATGCCACCTGGCGCCATAGATTCGGTGGCCTTTAGTCAACCTAGCGGGGTACCCTTGCCCACCACCATTGACGGAGATACAGCTACCATTACATTTATTGGTCAGACTGGAGATGATTACTTCCTGGTCGCCGAGCAGATTACGAACGATAGTACGCCAAATCATATTGCAGGTTTACTGAATGTGGTGCCGTATCCAGAATTACCGCTCAATGTAGTACTAGTGCCATTGAGCAGCAGTGCAGGAAATGGCATAAATGCAGCGGCTGTGCAGCAAGGCTTGTTGCAAGCCCTTGGCCAAGCGGTGGTAAAACCTACGGTTACACTAGAGCCGGCTTTTACCGTACCTGGCTATGATGGTGTCTTAGGAGCTGTGGGTAGTGGTTTATTGACTAACTATTCCATTGAAATGCGAGATATAATTAACGCCTACGAAAACCGACCAGCGGGCGTTGATCCTAATACCTACTATCTCTTTATCACCGATAGCTACGAACAAACTTCCCGGGCCGGCTTTATGCCCCGAGGAAGGCAGTTTGGCTTCATCTACAAAGGTAACGCCGGTATTGGCCCGGATCTAACTCGTACCATCGCACACGAACTTGCGCACGGCGCCTACGTGCTCAAACATACCTTTGAAGAGTACGCCTCAGAATTACCGCAAGGAACTACTAATAACTTGATGGATTACGCCAGCGGTACGCGCTTGTATAAGTGGCAGTGGGATCTAATTCATAATCCGGTGAACGCACCACTTTTACCAGGAGACGAGCAGTCCGAGTTACTGGCAGGTATGGACTTTGAGGAAGAAGATAATCCACCTCCTCCGCCCCCTAACTCTTTCCCAATTAACCCAAGCTGTAAGTTTGTTAAAACTGGCCGAGGCATATATGTCAAGTTTTCACAAGAGGTTCTCAACGAAGCGACTTTCTCATTCAACAGTGATGGCGAGGTTAAAGCGGTAAACTACAAGGGAGCAACTTATGAGGTGCGCTATTCTGTGAAGAACCTAGAAAACCAGCCCGGTAAGGTACGTGTAACGGTAAGCCCGCGTTTTGTAAACTTTGCCCTTGAAGCCAACTTTACTACGGTAACGAAAAAAGACGAAGACGATAATGACGTAAGTGTAACTACCCCAACGCCTGAAGCTTTACTTCGGTACGATGATCAAACCTATTGCAGTTCGAATGAGCCCGGTAAGATCATTTCCTATACCAGCTCCGGCGGTAGCTGTGTCACCAAAAGCTGCCCATGGATTATCAACTTTGCTGGTGTAAACCTAGATACTACCGGACTTGCAAGTCTTATTTCCGGTGGCCAACCAATTACCACTGACGATGGACTGGGTAACTCCATACAACGAAGAACGCTAAGAGCCTACATCGTCATCTCTAAGGAAGGCGATCAGGAATCAATTACGAAAGCACAGAACCACTCGGCTGATCCGCTCAGAAAAATATGGCTACACCAATTAGCAGACGGCTCCTGGACCGTAAGAGGTACTGATGGATGGTCACAGAATGCCAAAGACTTCTTCACCTACCACCAGAATTACACGGAACAAGGACTGTTTGCCGCTATTGGCAGTGGTTTCCAAGCGCTAGCCCGTGGGGTCTACGAGTTCCTAGACTTCGTAGAAAAATCGCTGAATTACATCAAAATTCCAGAGTACGCCTGGAACTGTGACAGTACGGATATATATAAGCCAGTCTACGCTGACGTTTACGGTTTTATCATGGCGCCGATCAATGCTAATATCATGTTGGTATTGAATATGATGCAGGGCACCCAGTTGGATCAACTTGGCTTTACCACTACCTTAAATCAGAATGTATCTAGGTATCAGTTTGCCTTTATCTGCGGGGTATGGAATGGAATGATCGACATTTTAGGAACCGTTCCAAAATTGCTTAAATGGGTCGTTGATCCGGTTGGCGAGTACACCAAGTTTACGGACATGCTCGCCAATTTGGAGAAAATGGAACGATTTGAACCTGATGGTGTGACGCTGGAATGTCAAGGGTACTGGTGTCTACTATACGAACTTAGGGATCAATTCAATTTCGCCCAGAACCCGTGTACGGCTTTCCACAATACTGCCGGAGTAGCTCTTGGTGTGGCTTGCGCGGTACTCACCGCAGGGGCAGGTGCACCAGCGCTTGCGTCTACCTCAGCGGGGAGGATAGTCTTAACCATCGCTAAAGTGCTAAATAAGGTAGAGGACATGACAGACATACTCGGGATTGGCTTCCGAATAGCGAATAAAGCAACGGGCGGAATAAGGCGGAGAATCCTGAAACTGAGTGATGATTTCCCCATGAACAAACTTGGCACCATAGATGGAGACAAGGTAACACTCATCGACAAAGATGGCCAGCCCTTTGATATTGACGAGGCTGATTTCAAGGCTGGCAATATTACGGATGATGCCGACGGAAAACTCTATTACCAAAAAGACGGTACGGGGCCAAAACGGGAATTACAGGCTCGCAAACGCTTAGGTCTCAATATTCCCCTTGCCTTCTCTGGTTTCAACCTACGAATTAAAAACTGGCTCGACCAATTAGCCGCCGCAGGCTTGGTTCGTTTACAACAACTAACGCCTACGTCGTGGAGTGTCCTGTATAAAAAGAATGGGACCGACGTGGAAATTTCAGTACTGGAGGCGACTACTGATATAGACCCCGCCACCGGCAATAAATTTGGCAATTTTGGACGAGAGCAAAACGTGGGCACCAATGATCAAGTAATAGATCCCTCGCCAGACGGAAAGATGGGAGTAGTTGAAAAACCAGATGGGACGACTAAGCTCAAGGCTTGTGGTTGTCTAGGGGCTGACACCCCCGTTCAAACTCCCGAAGGTTTAGTACGTCTCTCAGCGCTCAACGAGGGCGATACTGTATACGCCGCAGCAGCAGAACCACATAGGGCCCCAGTAATTTCCAGAGTTACTCGCCGCATCGAAAGTGGTGCGAGCCACATTCTACGGATCTTTACCAAGCAGTTCTCGTTTGATATTACGAGTGGGCACTCTTTGTTTATACCAAAGCTAGGCCGCACAGTGGTTTCTGATAGCCTACGCAGGGGGATGCAAATTCTCAGCTTGGCAAGTTTACTTGTAACTGTCGACAGCGTGCAGGTCTTAGCGGGCGAAGTATCCACCTATGACATTCATCTTGAGAATCAACAAGGCTATTTAATAGGAGAGTCTGGTATTTGGCTACCGCCGAACTATTGCAACTTCATGTTGAAGCACCTCGGTTTTTCTGAGGCCCAGACACAACGGATCATTGATGTTTTTGACGGGATAAATCCGGAATCACTTATCGATGATCTGAGCAAGGATCTATATGTCCATAGTGACTTATCAGATTTCCTAAAGAATTCTCCAGACCTCAATGCACTTGAGAGCCGAATAAGAGCTTGGCAAACCGCTGCTGATGCTCCAACACTGAGAATTAAAACGATTTGGCTTAATAAAGTTGACAACTGGATCGCGGATGGGGCTGATCCAAACCAGGTCAAAAGGTTACTGAGCGATGCTAATGCAGATTCTCGCTTAAAAAATGCCTTTGAAGCTGACGAAATTAACTTTTCGTCTTGGGATAGAATCGACCGTGGATCTCCGTCCTTTAGAACGGGGAACTTCTTAGGATACTTAGCTACATTAAAGAAAATGACCCGTTATGACAATGCTGTCGGCTCGGGGGGTAATGTAAAGTATTACCGAGTTCAAGGCGGTGGCAGTGGAACCGCAACCAGTAGAGAACTACTCACTGTCGAACCGAATGGAAATCTAACTTTCAACGATAAATCAAGGGAGCTATATTTCAGTACCGATGATCTAGACCATGCTAACTACTACGTTACCGGTCAAGGAGTAAACATACTTGGTGACTTTAAAGATGTCACACCTCCAAGACCTGGTGGGGTAATTATTGAATTTGAAGTTCCCAGATGGCTTGATGATCAAATGAAAAGCGAAGCAATACCACAACATAGGGCAGGAAGTAATCCATTGAATAACAACTCTCCTCAAATTGTGGATCCAACACAACCTGGTCATCCTTTCGGTATAAAGGAAGCATGGCAAACCCTGATTGAAGCCAACTATATTGAGGGTACTGCTCGAATTGTTGAATAAATTGCAAAAATGAAATCACTAAAAGACTTAACAGGTGGCATTTTGGTATGCATCATCAAGAACGGGAAGCCAATATTTCACTATGGAGAAAACTCGTTTTGGTTACTTGATGACTGGGCTGTAGAGATCGCAAATGGAACCTACCTTGATGAGATAGAAAATTTGAGGGTAGACACTAGTCAATGGACAGCGCAGCACTCATCAAAGTACTTACCTGAACTGCTAATAAACTTGGACACTAAGACGCTTCTTAACAATTACTATGATCAAGCGCTTGAACAACGAGTTACATCCGATTGGAATGGTAAGTGGATTGAAAACCAGGATGATTTTTTAGTACACATTCCCACTTCAGCTAGATTTTGGGAGGTTCTCCCCAGGTGATGCAACCACAATCAACCAAGATAACGGTGCCATCGGGTGGCTTTATGATAAAAAGGTGCGCTAAGCAGCATAAAACATCATTCTATAATGAACAAAGCATTGGTTAAAAACTCAGCCATAATGCTGACGAAGTTTTTTTTAGGAACGTACTTAATGTTTGGGACTACCAGCATCAACTTCGTATTTGCCCAACAATTACCAGCTAATGGAATTGTCGAAGCAGCAGCAACTCAGAACCTCTACACTGCTATCCGAGACCTAGAAAGACTCACACTAGCAGACATCCACCCCCAAGACCTCATCACCATCGACTCCGCCATGCTCCTCGCTGATGTCCCCTACCGCAACCGCTTCTTCCTGCTGGCTGGCTGGTTGGGGCGGACGCAGGCGCTCAATGCCGTACCCTACGAGTACCGCCGCAGTACGCGCATGCAAAATGATTACGATTTGGCTATGATTCGGGCTGGAGACCCCAGCCGGATTGGCCGCCTACGCACGCTGCTGCAAACGGTAGAAGTAAATGACGATTTCGTTTTCACCATAGCTCCACAGCTGATTTATACCCGCCGCCGAGAGGTTTTTGACTTCTTCTTTGATCAAATTTTACTCGACGACCGCAATTGCTACATGGCTGATCTACACGGCTCCGGACAGATCAATTGTGCTTATCGATTGCTGGAAATGGTGGCTCCGCATATTCTCAATTTCCCGCTTGAGGTTGGTATTAGTGGTGATCTCGAAACGGATGATTACCCAACTGCATTGGAAACTGCCCGGGCTTGGATACAATTAAACCGCGCTGACTATCTCATTAACACGGAAACCTACTAGTATGCTCCGACGCTCTACCCGCTTTCTACTCTTTTGGCTTGGCCTCTGGGCTTCGTTGCAGCTTGCTGCCAACACCAATCCTGGCACCGGCCCCGTAGATAGCCTGCTACACCAGGAGATTACGTCAGCTCCGCCCAAAAACACTCTGCCAGTACCACCAACGGCACCGGTGATGCGGCGCAGTTTTGACTTTTCGCAAGACCTGACGATCCCTACGGCCCCTCCCGGTAACGATGATAATATTGCTACCGAACTAATGCAACTGGAACAACAGGCTAATAACCTACCCGCCATTGCGGCAGCCAGGCAGAAGATTCAGGATGCCATGGCAGTAGGTAACTTCCTGCGCCGCCTGGATTCACTGGCCTGGATCGACTTCCCGGTGATTCTTGCCGACACCATCAGTAATGTCCCCATTGCTATTGTATTTGATAAGCTGCGCCTGTATCCAGATTATGCTCAACTGGAAGTAGTGGTACGAATGGAGCTACCGCAACAGAAGGTAAGCGCCAGTACCGGGCAAGGCACCACCACGGGCTCTCAGTATGTAGAACTCTTCTTTGGCACCCCCAACCTGAAATTCTCGCACGACGGTGGTATCATCGGCGATGCCATTATTGGGCTGTACAGCGATGTGCCCATTGGATCCACCAATCCCGAAAAATTTGGGCTGGTACTCAAACGCTACTACGAGACTGGATCAGGACCAAACACCCAAGCGCTCGGTACCTTCGTGCGAATCGACTGTGATGGCTTCGTAGAAATGGGCGTAGACGCCGATGTCCTCTTCAGTCGCGACTGGATTGTACCCGTCAATGCCAATGCCGACCCGCTACCTACCGGACGAGTAACCGGCAGTATCCAAACGGTAGTGAATGATTGGCAAAATCTCCTAGTGGAGATTGACCTACCCAATTTTGCGCCCGCCTCGTACACAGATGTTGCATTTAATCTTTCTACAGCTGTCTTTGACTTTAGTGATTTCCGCAATAGCCCGAATGTAGTTTTTCCACCCGCTTACACACAACAGGGACTGCTCCCTCCCAATCCAACCATGTGGCGTGGTGTATTCATCAAAAATCTGGAGGTTACTTTACCGCGCCAGATCAAAAAAAAGGGCTGTGTCACCAATACCCAGTCTCCGTCCTCTGGCGGCATGCTGCTGCTTGATGACACGGGCATGTACGCCTACGGTGATGCAATAGACTTGCCAGGTGCCAAAGGTGGGCCGGCTGAACCAGAGCTGATCCTACCGGAACAAGAATCACCGCCACCAGTTGCCGTCAGCAATTGCCGAACGGCCATTGGTGTAGAAAATCTACTCATTGATGGGCACGGAGTTTCTGGGCTTTTCTACGCCGAAAATGTACTCGGCTCCGATGATGGTAGCATGGATGGCTGGCGCTACTCCATAGAGGACCTCGAACTTGAACTTGTAGCCAGTGATGTAGTGGGCTTTGGCTTTGGTGGTGAGGTGGGTATCCCAATTGCTAAGAAAACGCAAGGCTTTGGTTACTCTGCTTTCGTCAACATCCCGGATCGGTCCTTCAACTTCAACGTTACCCCCGTTGACACCCTCACTTTCCCAGTATTCAAGATGGCGGATGTGAACATATACCCCGGCTCTTATCTGGATATTACGGTTACTCCCAATTCCTTCGAACCCGTAGCAGTACTCAATGGTTTTGCGGCCATCCGTGGCAAACTGGGCAGTAAAGAAGATGACAGTAATAAGCCACAGGATAGCCTCAGTGTCAAAGCGCCAAAGATCAACTTTCATAAGCTCCGTTTAGCCACTACGGGAAATAAATTATCCCTCATGACTGGCGGGTACCTAAGCTTTGAGAGTGAGATAAAGGTTATGGGTTACAATATCCCCATCGCTGATCCCAAGTTGACTGCGGTCCCTGGTGGTGGCATCAAATTATCGGTGGATATTGACTTCAACCTCTTGGAGCAAAATGATAACGGTTTTGCGGTAGAGACAAAAGTCAACGTAAAGGGCGAGCTCACGGTAGACGATGGAAACGATCAATGGGAAAGTGACGGTCTGGACCTGGACGGCATTATAGTTGACATCAAACTGCAAGGGCTAGAGATATTCGGTTACGCCTACATTTTTGATAATGATCCCGTCTACGGTAAAGGCTGGCAAGGCTCCTTGTCCGTCAAAATCGGTAAGTATACCCCACCGGACGACCCAATGCTGACGGTGGAACTCAACGCCATGTTCGGGCAGACCAACTTTAAGTACTGGTATGTGGATGGTTTTGTGGAGTGGAATACCGCTGGTCCGGGCATCATTTTAGGCCCTATTGAAATCAATGGTTTTGGTGGCGGTGCTTACTACCACATGAAACTGGAAAGCGTAAACCTCATGGGCGGCAGCAATGCCAGTATGGGTACTATGACCTCAGGTGCCAAATACGTTCCCTACCAACCCACCACCCTCGGCCTCAAAGCGACAGTGGCCTTCAAAACGCCCGGCACCGATGTACTCGATGGAGTAGCTACTTTAGAACTTCGCTTCTCAGGCACCGGCTTGCAGGAGATCATGTTTTACGGCAAGGCCGAGATTGTACCCAAAAACGGTATTCCAGCACCGGGCATCGTGAAGTTCAGCGAAAAGCTACGCGACCGTATCAGTGACCTCCCGCTAAGCAAGGAGCAGTCGGAGCAAAAGGACGACAATGAAGTAAAAGCACCCTACGATCGTATCCTGGCCACGGCCTTTATTCGGATGAACTTCGAACAGGGCTTCGAATTTCAGGGCACTTTCCGGGTGTATATAAGTGCTGCGCAGGGAGTCATTACTGGACAAGGTGGTGTAGACTTTCTGTTCAGTACGCCGCAAAACCGCTGGCATATTTACGTAGGTGGATATTCTAATAATATGATCATTGCCGGAGACGGCCTTCCCTTACCGCCCATTGGCGTAAGCCTCAACCTGGGACAAGGGATTACCGCTGGTGCCGATGCCTATTTCCTTACGGGTAACGATATTCCGGGCCCACCACCACTGCACCCGATGGCGGCTGCTTATTTCGGTATCAGTACCCAGCCAGCAGAGAACCGAAACCAACTGGCCGGTAGAGCAGCACAGGGTAGTGGTTTTGCCTTTGGTGCGGCAGTCTTCGCCACCATTGACAAACGAATTCGTAACAAAGGAGCCTACAGTAAGAACAGCATCCAAGCCGATGTGGGAGCGGGATTTGATGTATCGCTCCTACGTTACGCATCCGATACGCGCTGCTCGCAGTGCAATGTGAGTCCACACGGACACAAGGGTTGGCGCGCCACGGGTAGGATTTGGGCCTACCTGGATGGGCACGCTCGCTACCGGGGCATTGGTAAAAGCCTAAGTTTAGGGGTGCTTATCGATGCTGATTTACCTAAACCCACTTGGCTCTACATACAAGTAAAGTTCAGGCTGGTCATCAACATAAATGTAAAAGTGAATATTGGGGATCGCTGCGGCACTCCAATAAACAACTAAGTTTTGCACATGATGCATAAGTACTGCTTACTCTTCTTACTGATGGTTCTCGGACTTGGTGCACTAGAAGCACAAGAAGAAGAATACCGCATTTTTCGAAAAATCGCCGACGGGCAACTCTATGTCCGTTGGATGCCCATACCGCTGGATGCTTTCCAGCACGCTATTGATGGTAATATGCAATTGGAGGTCTACGCAGTAGAAGGGAGCGATATACGTCCTACCCTCACCCTGCTAGACCAACAGCCCTTGCAACCGCTGACCTACGCTGGCTGGCGCAACCAACTGCTACCCAGCACTTGGGACACCTTAGCCATCACCTCCGTATACGGACGCGAGATGGATGCCGACTTTCTGCTGGAAACCTTCCTGGCGCCCGAATACGAGGATACCGAAGAAAGTGCCTGGCTACACCGGCACCAGTTTAGCAACTACGGCTTGGGCTACCTCTGGCCCGCTATTGAACGCTCGGGCCTGGGCTACACCCGCCCATTGGATCCGGAGGTGGAATTATATGCGCTCAAAGTCTTTCCTACCCCGAGTGGTGACACCATTTGGATTGACTTTGATATCAATAACTGGCAGGACCCTAAAGTACCGGAACTGGATGCGACTTTCAAAGATCGCCGGGTGGAGCTGCAGTGGCGTACCCTCGAATACCGCAACGATTTCTTTGGCTGGGAGCTGGAACGCTCTTTCGACGAAGGACAAAACTGGGAACAGACTTTTGAGCTACCCCTCATTAACGACAATGACACTATTGCGGGAGCGGGTGAAGCCCTTAAGTTTCTGTACTACGAAGACATCCTACCGGAAAATGATGTACCCGTTATCTACCGCCTGAGGGGAGCTGATTTCCTGGGTGGCTTGAGCATCAACGAAAGTAGAATTACCGGTGAAGGGAAAGAGGATATTAGACATAGTCCACTGCTGACTAAGACTATTCAAACCGATAGCAATCACGCAGTAATCTTGTGGGAATTTGATCCAGAAAAAGAGTTTCTACTCCGAGAGTTTCGCATTGTAGAAACGGACTCAGCGGGCCATAATTATCGCCTTGCGTTGGATAACATCTCCCCTCAAGCACGGGAGGTAAGCGTACCCATGAAGTTTCGCTCTAACTTCTTTCGGGTACAGGCCGTGTCTCACCAAGGCACTGTTTTATCGAGCTTTGAATCCTTGGTCATGGCCTATGATGTGACGCCACCAGCCATTCCGCGAGATTTTACTGGAACCATTGACTCGAACGGAATCGTCCAACTCAACTGGATTACGAGTAACGAACCAGATTTACTAGGGTACTACTTGTTCAAAGGATACTATGAGGATCGGGAATTGGCCATGATCACGGCGGATGCGCTACCCGGCCCGGCACATATTGACACCGTAGATATGGAGACTGGAAACGATTGGGTCTATTACCAACTGCGGAGTGTAGATACCCGCGGAAATGGCTCCCCCTTCACCCCTGTATTGGCGCTAAAGAAACCAGATGTGTTTCCACCAGAACCGTCCCAGTTTACCAAAGTAGACAATGATGGACGAAAAGTAACGCTGGAGTGGACCACCAGCCCAGCGCCAGACGCGCAAACCTTCGAATTATACCGCCGGGAAATGGAGAACGAGGATGACTTTGCCCTCATTTACCGCTTTGATATTGCCGATTTTGTTGCTAGCTATGTCGATTCGCTGGTCCAACCCAACCTGACGTACGCCTACACCATGCTCGTGATTGATGATGACGGACTGGAATCTGAGCCCGCCCAACCCGTGAGTTTACGCCTAAAAGACTTTGGGGTACGTAGCCCAATCGACAACTTTTTAGGGCAGCCCTTACTGGACGAAAATAGTATTGAACTGCAATGGGTATATTCGGAGGCACCACGCCAGTATTACCTTTACCGTGGCACGGATGATGATCCGCCAAGCTTATTAAAAGTACTACCTGGCGAACAACTTAGCTATTCTGATCTCAGCGTACGCTCGGGTAGTCGTTATCGGTATATCCTACAGGCTATTTTTGAGGATGGGGATACCTCACCGTATACGGATGTCTTGGTTGTGGAATTTGAGTAAAGGCTTAGATGGACTCTCCGCATTTTTTGCAGGGATTCACTAAGGCTGCGTTTCAATAAGCCTTAGTGATGAGCATTATAACTACTTAACTTTGTGCTGACTCTTGGCATTTTACCTTTTTTCTTCAGCAAAAAAAGCAACCAAAAAGTGCCGATCTCAATTAGGACACACCATCGCATCTTAAGCTGGGCGGTTAGCTTAACATTGCCGCTACGTGCTTAACATTCGAACTAGATGAAAGGCTACTCCCGTGAAGGTACGGCATAAGCACCTCTCAATAAGGTATGCTAGTTTTCCTTTTACGGACTTCCCTAACCTATCCTAACAAGTCCCCCTACCTTCAAAGCCGTTTACGCCGTTCATCTCTTGGGGTGTCGGTATTGAGATGAGAGATTTGTTTGGTCGCCTAAGGTCCCTTCGCAGATCGTCGTGATCTGCTTCGTAACTAGTACTTATCACGTCCTTTGGTCCTTTGTATTAACAGCCCTAGGTCCGAGGAACTAAACTAACTACATAGACCGCTAAGGGCAAGGCAAATGAGTCTGCCTACAAGCGAGACTGCTAAGTAAGCATAGATTTCATTAATGCAAGGCTAAAAGGTCGTTTTTGACGACGATTACTGAATTCCAAACATGCTCTTATCTTAGGGGAACTAAAAAAGTCCTCTAATGTCCTGGCGTTATTCTCTGAAGTTGATGTTCTTGCTATGCATCAGTTCTTCTGTGTTCAGCCAGGACCCCTATCCAATCCTGCGCCATTTTGATGCCAGGGATGGATTGCCTAGTTCTGAGATTTACGATATTATTCAAGATCGCCAGGGCTACATTTGGATCAGTACGGATAATGGCGTGAGCCGCTTTAACGGCTATCAATTCGAAAATTTCGGACCAGAACAGGGCCTTAGCGACCCCGTTGTTTTCCATCTTTTCGAAGATCATCGGGGCTGGATCTGGATGTATACTTTTCGGGAGCAGGTATTTATTTACCGCGATGGTATCATTAGTGAATTTCCTTACACCGAGCTGCTCAAACAATTTAAGCCCCGTCAATCGCCAAGGTTACTTGAATGGTTTTATGTAGATCAGCAAGGCAATTTCTATGGTTCCCTCCACGAAGGCAGTATTGTTCGGATAGATACGACCGGTCAGTATACGGATATAACTGCGGATATACCGGCCGGCTACATTATCTGGCATCACGAAGGCTATCAGTTTTTCAGTTATAAACGATACCCGCCAGAAGAGGAACTAGAAGGTTTTGCTCCCATCTATCGAGTTCCAATCAAGGAGGCCGTCGCCCTTACTATTGTTCAGCCAGACGGTAGTAAAACTATTGTAAATAAACCCTGGTACCGCTATTTCAATTCAAACAGCTCAAATAAGTTCTTTCAGAAAAACAGCTACCGACGCCTCCCCGCCCGTGATCGGATCTTGATGCAATTTGATGATCGCATAGAACTCATTGAGGTCAGTACTGGAGAAACGGTACAGCACATTCCTTACAATCAAGGTACTATCCTGACTCAGTTGGAATGTGAAATGAGTTCGTTGGTATTTCAAGGACATAATTATGCCGAACGAGGTTTAAGCATACATGATCGTAATGGTTTTCGGCAAAACCTAGATAATCTTCAGCATCCCCGCTTAAAGGTTTTGCTCGATCACACTATCCCCAATCTTTTAGAAGATAGGCAGGGCGGACTTTGGATTCCCACTATTGAAAATGGGGTTTATTACATGATCAATCCAAGCTTCCTCCTCAATTACATCGATGACCCTAGCATAGAAGTGCCTAAAAGTATCGCCTACGGGGTAGGCGACACGCTATTCATAATGACGAATACTCATCAAGCTTATACGGCTACAGGACCCAATACGGTGCAAGCCATTCCGCAAGAACCCCACAACAGGAATGGTTTTCATATACACTATGACTCCATAAACCGGCGAGTCATTACCGATGGGCTAGTCAAGTATTGGGACCAGAGCAATAAGGGGTGGTTTTTCTTTTTGGAGGATGGTGTATCTGCCGAGCCAGCTGATTTAGGAGATCATTTTCAAGGGCGACAGTTTAACGAGTCTAATCGCCAGTCCAACCACTTCTGGTTTTTCCAGGATATTAGTTTTTACCGCGCTGATTTTTCTGAGGAACCGCATTCTCGTAGCCCGCAATACTACCTAACGCCAAGGCAGCGTCTATTCAGCATTTTAGAAACGAGTAAAGGACAAGTTTTCATTGGTGGCATGGAGGGTCTCTATCAACTCGATGAAGACGGCACGAGCAAGCCCATCACCCATCATCCTGCCCTACAAAACCGAATAGAAGATATCGTTGAAATGCCTAATGAAGCCCTGATTTTGGGCACCAAGGGCGGTGGAATATTAATCTGGCATGCTGATACTACGCTTCAAATCAGTGCTGCCCAGGGTTTGACGTCTAGTTCTATTGAACAAATTCACGTAGACGAGCGGCAACAAATCTGGGTGGGAACCAATAAGGGACTTAACCGAATTCACCTTAATGAAGATTGGAGCTTCACAGTAGAATCTATCACCTATGCCGACGGTTTACCTTCCAATGAGATCACGGATATAACTTCAAAGGGATTACAACTGTCGGTGGCGACTGTACGGGGTATCTTGTCCTTTCCTATTGACAAGCAATTTTCCAATGGCCCTGTTGCTCCCGTTATTGAACAGGTTAGAGTCAATGGTATTAACTATGACTTGGACGAACTCAACGAATTAAAGTGGTATCAGGATAATATTACGATTGCGGTCACCAGTCTGGATTTTACGCAGGCTGGAAAGATTACTTATCGCTACCGCCTGACAGAGGATGAGAATGATCAATGGCAAAGGACCCAAAGTCCGCTCATTGAAATAGCTCGCCTTAGTTCGGGGAGTTATCAGTTTGAGTTACAAGCCCTGGGGCGTAATGGGGAATGGAGTCAAACCGTCACCTTTCCACTACATTTACAAAAAGCGTTTTGGACCAGTGCTTGGTTTTGGACCGGTATTGTCAGTTTGATATTCATTGCTTTTTCTTTCTACTACAATCGGGAATTACGCCGAAAGGCGCGCCAGCAGGAACAGGATCGGCAAATGCTGCAACTGGAGTCTGAGATTAATGACTTGCGTCAACAGGCCTACCGTGCGCAAATGAACCCACACTTTGTGTACAATTGCCTAACTGCCATCCAGTCCTTTATGCTGAGTAATGATCAGGACCAATTGATGGCTTCAGACTATCTCTCCAAGTTTGCTTTATTAACCCGGCAGGCATTGGATGCCTCACGCCAGAAGTCGATTAGCTTGGCTAACGATATCAAAATGCTGGAAAACTACGTTCAATTGGAACAGTTTCGCTTTGGCCAACGCTTCACTTACTCATTTGAGATTGACAATTCTCTTCCAATTCATGATATTGACATTCCAGCAATGCTAGTTCAACCGTATGTTGAAAATGCTATCCTACACGGTTTATCAGGCTTAGACTATCAAGGAAAGTTGGTCATAGAGTATCAACTTGAAGACGACCTTTTGGCGGTCAGCATCCGTGATAATGGGCAAGGAATATTTAGTCATCAAGCGAAAAAATCAAACTATCAACCAAATATTAAACACCGTTCTGCCGGCATGGATATTGCCCGTAAGCGGATCGAAGGATCGGTGCTTGCCCAAAGTGGAGGTGCGGTAATTATTGAGGAAATTAAGCAAGCGCAACAAATCAAAGGGACAATAGTAAAAGTAAAAATCCCTTTGGACTGATGACCATTTCATCTCACTATACAATTAATAGCAAATTTGACTTATTGAATTAGCACGAAAAGGAACAACATAAATGCGAGCATACATTATTGAAGATGAGCCCCACGCCCAACAAGCACTTCATAAGCTAGTCCAACGAGTAGCTCCTGAAGTGAAAATTCAAGGGATTGCCGCTAGCGTTCAGGAAGGCATTGATTTAATCGAAAATCAAGCTCCTGACTTTATATTTCTTGACGTGAAGCTGGGACAGGAAACGGGCTTTGATTTGCTCCGTCATTTTCCCGAGCCGGACTTCAACATTATATTCGTCACCGCCTACGATGAGTACGCTGTAGAGGCTTTTAAATGGAATGCGATCCATTATATCACAAAGCCCATTGAAAGTACTGCCCTGCGGCAAGCGCTAGAAAAAGCCCAAAACCAACACCTGAAACTAGATCCACTACAGGTCAATGGTATTTTAGAACGAATGCGCCAGAGTGGTCCGGTGAAACACTTAATCCTGGCGTACAACAGCATTATTGAACGGGTGCCTCTGCACAATATTATACGGCTACAGTCGGATAGTGGCATCACACATTTTTACTGCTTGGAGGAAGATATGATTACGCAGAAGCGGAACATTAGCCGCAAGACGGTAAGCCAAAATATTGGCCACTACGCCAATCTACTCACCGAACAGTTCTTCCGCTGTCATCAGTCACATATCATCAATCGGCGTTTCGTGCAGCTGTACGATAAATCCCAGCAGTTGGTCCAACTGCAAACGGGGACCCAGATTCCGGTCTCTCGGCGGGGTAAGGATGGGATTGGAGAGTGGATTAGAGGGGCTTGATGTACGGTGTACGGTGTACGGTGTACGATGTACGATGTACGGTGTACGATGTTAGATGTACGATGTTAGATGTACGGTGTACGATGTTTGATGTACGGTGTTAGGTGTGCCTCGTTTTCGCTAAAGCTTCGACGAGCGAAGGGTGTTGAGGAAAACCTTTAAAAGAATACAGAACTATGTCAGGCGGAGATTGGAAAGCCATGTTTAAAGGAATTCAGGAGAATGATATTGAACTGGTAAAATATTACCTGCGAATAGGAATCGATCCCAATTATCAGCATCCGGAGTATATGGCTCTGCCTTTAGCGGAAAGTCTTCGTTATGGTTATTTTGAAATAACAGAGGTGCTGCTGATAAATGGAGCCAATCCCTCGATTATCGAAATGGAAAGTGGTATCACCTGCCAGGAAATGGGTAAGCGAATGGAGAATCAGCAGGTGATTGATTTGTTGAATAAGTATGTGAAGCAGTAGAATTGTGGCGTACATCCGGTTGCGCTGTATATTGTTACTTTCCTTCTTCCTTTCGTTCTCATAGTAAAAGCTATGAAGTACGCGCTTCCTCTCATCTGCATGCTATTCGCACTATTTTCTTGCCAGAGAAACGACGAGTTGGTGGAAGTCCATCTCGACGACTACGAGGTCTTTAAGGACAGCAGTCCTTTTGAGCTCGTTATTCAAGGTGACACCCTACAGTTTGATGCTCAAGTACCTTATTATATCGAATACGTTCTCCCTACCAAAAAGAAGGGTGACAATGAGCTAGTGGTTACCTTGCTTTCTGAAGATCAATTAACCGGGGAACCTTATATATCAGAGGTCATCTTTGGGTATTATGTGAACGAGTAGGTAACCTTCAAAGCAGGATCTAGTGCTCAAAAGTGCCCGACACTGCTAGTACGCTTCCAACGCACTAATTTTATGCCGCTCATAGGCAAACCAATATCACAAACAAAGCAAGAATGAACAGAAATACAATTGTGATCGCTGCGGTCTTATTCCTCGTGCAGCTCTACGCTTGCTCCACCCCACAGCAAGCGAATCCACAACCAACAGCACCACCGCAACCGGCACCGGAAACCGAGGAGGTAGTGGTAGAAGCAGCGCCGGAAACCGAAGAAATGGTGATCGAAGCAGCACCGCTAGAAGACCAAATTATTGAAGACCTGGAATACGATGAGATGATCGAAGATGACATGGAGCCAGTTGTGTTCGAGGAACCACCCGCACCGGCACCCAGCGGAAGAATAGTCTTAGTAGAATCAGATTTGCGAAAGGAGTTTCCTAAACAAGCACACATCAACATTGCCCGGCAGATGGGCATCGAAATTGAGGATATCTACTATTACAACAACCGGTCTATCGTCCACGCAATCTACGTGAATACCCCCAGCGTAGAAGGCGAAGAAGAACTCAAAGCTATCCAAGCTAAAATTCATCGCATATTTTGGGACTTTGGCCGTAGTGACATGACTACTTTTTTTAAGACCGAGGAAGAGATTTATGCCGTTTCAGCATCTCGAGAAGAATATGGCTCCATCAATACCATGATCTACGATTATGCGGAATTGCAACAGGACTTTGCGCAAAGCATAAACAACATTTCCCAAAAGGAAGACTACCCATTTGCCGACCAAGAGATTTACGGCATTTTTGCGCATTCCAGCAATCTGAATCACTTGGAGAAAAGCGATATTTCAAAAATGCTCTTGTACTACGTTGTCCAAGATGAAGACGGGGTTTACCAAAAATATTTAGCGGGCCCGAGAGGGGTATATTTACGAGATCCAATTCCCCTCCATTTAGTGGCTCAAGACCGTTTTAGGAATAACAAGTACGGCTCTACCGTAAAGATTGACGCCGACGGCAATCTGCTATCGCATTGTGACGACATTGACTTCCAGTCGAAACATTGTGATTTTCTACTAAGAATTAAATAGCTTGATTCGCCGACCGACTTATTACGCATTGATTTCAGGATCTCAATCATTCGTTGGGATTGGCGTAGTGAATCCGATCCTTCAGCTTCGATACATCCGGAAACTCGGCTGCTACTCTGCGCAGGAATTCAGGATCGAAGAAATCGTCAAAGCTGATGTTTGGAAAAGGTAAGGCTTAGGTGTGTAAGCTATCGACTCGCCCTATTTTGGGTCGATAACGATCCATAGTAACGGGGTATCAGAAGGGATAAATAGGTAGGATAACTACAAGTATATCTAAAGTGGCCCGACTTCTTCAGAAAAGCCGGGCCGCTTGGGGAGAACGCATTTTTAGTCTGCCTTTTTTACAAGGTGTGGCATCGCACCGATCATAGTTCTTTGGAGCACGGTTGCTTCTCCCGCCGATTATGGACTTAAGATACCAGAGCGGGCTGGCATTTTGCTATTGGAACCATAATTCGGTTGGTTTGAACTGAGATTTGGTAAGTAAGCATCAATAATCCGAGAACAACAAATCGATATCTCCCACAAAGTTCCCACTAGGATCGTTGCGAACCAGTTGCTGGAAGTCATTGATGGATCTTACACCTACCGTCAAGAAAGAGAATAATTGCGTGTTTGTGTAACCGTTGACAGCATCTTGCAGAGTTTCAGAGACAAAAGGAGGATCGTTTTCGTTTCTGACAAACTCAATAAAGTTGGCGTTCGCATCAATTAGGTCGTTGTACAAACCAATAGGCACGTGGTCTTGAGATTCATTCCTAACCTCCTCCAGCTTATTTTCCCAGGTCCCAAAATTGGTGTTAGCCGCGGTGACGAGTGAAGTACTGGGATAGTTTTGAGTCATCAGACTCAAGGCCACGTGTTCCGGCCAGGATTCTACCAGCGCCAAGAGTGGAGCGTTCGTAGATGTGGAAGTACCGTGTCCACCTTCAGCAACGGTTGCTTCTATCACATCAACCCAGTAATTCTCGCCTACTTGTACATAATGTGAGGCGTGTGCCAACTCATGGTACGAAATCCGCTTAAGCAAGTCAGAGTTGACGAAGTCTACTCCTATGGTTACGTCACCGACGTAAGCACGTAGAACAGGGTAACTGATAGGAGCTAATATCGTGGTGATTGGAAAGCCTAAATGAGTAGCAAAAAACTGCTCTGTATTACTAGCTGAGGTTGAGTTCGCAAAACCATTGGTTACCGCATTAAGGAAAGTACCCTCGCCAATTTGACGGAGCATGGAAGCAAACCCAAAGCGTTGTTTTTCCAAAATCAAGACATTCAGACGCGGTGGCACGCTAATGCCTTCGGCGGCAGCAAAATCATGAAATTCGTGAATTGCGTTATTGACGGTTGCCGCAGCCCAGATTTCGTGTTCCTTTTTACGGATCAATTCATCGATAAAGGCGATTCCCGTAAAGTTGGTGAAGGTGCCTTGACGGAAAAGATTCAATTGAATATCATGGAAATTGGGTCCGGCAATTGCTCCCGTGCTCACTTTCACCGCACTGGTTGTACTGATAAAATCAAAAAACTCGCTACGAATTTTGTTCCGATCATCGTTTTTAAAGCGAAAGTTGATCCAGGCCTTACCAGAATAATTCCGATTGATCTTCCAGCAGCCATTGTCATCGGTAAAGGTTTCGCGAATGGTAAACCAGCTGTCCTTCGCAAATACCTTAGCTCGGCGGACGCCGGCAAAATTTTCGGTTTGCCCAGGATTAGCCAATTGAACATCATCTACCCGCAGGCAACCGCCAGGTTTACGTTGTTCTACAAAAATCTCACAGCCACAGTCGTTAATGGTGGTCGTACCGCCTGTTCCCCCTCCTGTATGGCCGCAGTCTTCTGGTTCAAACACGATAATGTCTGGATCTTCTTCACAGAGTAGCGAAGTCGCAAAGATTTCTTCAAACTCAGCACCATTTCCCGTTCGGGTAAATGCCTGTCCCAAGATGCTCACTCGGTTTTCATCCAGGTACAGCTCATCAATGATCTCGTACTCGACAGCTGGAATATCCTCTCTCACGCCAATTACGGTGTACAGCTCCGGAAAATCCTCATCATTACGAGGGCTATGGTAGTAGTCGCCCTGCTTAATGACCTCTCTGGTCCAGGGAAAATCGAGCAAAAGGAGGTCAGCATCATCCAGTAGTTCCATATCTGCCGCATCCTCCGGCTTGAACTTAATGTATTGGTGGGTAGCATCCAGGTCTACAATAGCCAGATCTACCTCTAAATAAGCCGCCTCTACATTGCTGACGGTGTAGGGGTTTACCCGATCGGCTCCCAACTCAGTAGGGCCCGCCGCAAACGATATGGTGGGGCGGGTACCACCACGCAGGTAGTTGATGTCAAAAGCACGTTCCGGCTCTGCAATATCGGGTTGCAAGACGTCTTTTTCGCAAGCTGTGGTAACGAGCAGCAGTGCCGCAAATAACAATACATTCCAATTGAATTTTCGCATGGTATTTTGGTTTTGGTTAAAGAATGAATTTGGTATGGTTTTCAGTTGGGTTAGGGCATGGGTTGGGCTGGCCGCGGGGGGGGGCAGCTGCTAGGAAACACCTAAGTAATCGAGTCCACAGGTCTTTATTGCAAATGGGCAATACCCTGATTACGACTTATTTAGTGTGTAATTCCCAACGATATTATAAATGGAGTAGAGAGCATCATCTTGAATACTTTTCAATGAATCTATTCCATTCCTCAATTGAATAAGTATTCCCATTACTTGTCACCGAAGTAAAATTACCATCAGCATCGAAGTTGATCGTCAAATTGATTGAAACTAAGCTCGAGTTATTTTCACCGTAAAGCTGTAACAACCCACCCTGTTCCATGTGAGCACCTAGAAGTACATTTGTTCCCGACTGATCAGTTATCAGTAATTCAGTACTTGGAAAGACATCCCCTGATAATTCAGCTACAATTTCCAATGTCCCCGCTTCTAAGTTTTCGGTTAAAGAAAAACTTCCGTTTACATCTAAATCTGGAGTGATAAGCCCTGGAGTTAAAGGATCTTTCCCCTCGTGACTAAAATCAAAACTTACAGTATTATCTCCACTCCGAACGTTAGAGATAGAAATAGAGGGATCACTACTTTTAGCAACTTCTGGCCTAAGTCGAGCTGGTGTTCTATTCTTAAGCTTCCTTCTAAAAAACACGTCTCCAGCATAAAGAACTGTTGGATCGCTTGTAACACTGACATTAGAAACAGTCCCCTTTGAGGGATCAGCTGTAAAACTTGACCTAACTCTAGAAGTATTCTTTGGTGTGTTTCCTCTTGCATTTGCTTTCCTTCCATCGCCACGAAAATATCCTCCAGCTCTTCTAGCAGAAATAAAAGATCTAACTTGTATTGGCCATGGAATTCTTCCGTCTTCATCAATAAATTTCAATGGATTATTAAATGCATAGCTGAAAGAAGAATTACTTGGCATTATTTCTGCCAAGGGATCAACTCCATTCCATCTTCCAATTCCCGGATCATACCAACGCGCACCATAATCGAGCAACCCTATACCCTTCATCAACTCCTTACCATTGTACTGATAGCGGACCTCCTCACCGCTATGCTGTACCCAAGTTCCTTCCATGGCCATGCCAAAGGGATAATAATTATTTTCCTGAATAACTTCATCCGTTTCTGGATCCTGGCCCAGGTCCAGGGCATTATTCCCGTTTTTATCGCCAATCACCAGACGGGTGTTACCCAGATGATCCTTGACAAAATACTCTCGGTATGCTGGAGCGGCTGGTTCATCCGTCAGTGAGCGGGGGAAATAGATTCGGCCTTCCTCGTGGTAGATGGCCTCTAGATCACCGTTGCGGTATTCCAAACCACTGACATAATCCAGCGTGATGTCAATATTATCACTGTTTTCAAAAACTTGGCGGAGTTTGCGGCCAGAAGCATCATAAACGATAGTATAATCACCATCAGGTCCCGTAGCAATTTCTTGGGGCAGGTTAAGGACACTATAATTGATGGCCAATCCACGGTGTCCATCGTAGGTCATATTACCAACACCATCGTAGCCGTAACCAGCCGTATTAGAGCCTGTCTTGAAACCCTTGGTTTTATCAGCCGCTTCGGTCAGGCTAGTCAATTGGTTGGGTAGACCATCGTAGGTGTACGACAGTGCGTCTACCACATCATAATACGGTACTTCGTCCTCACACCAGTACGAAAGACCACGCCGCACCAGATTGGTAATGTTGCCGTCTCCATCGTAAGTGATGGAAGGCACACCATACTTATTATCAGTAGTAAGCGAATTTCCATCCTCAGTAAAATCAGCGTAGGTGGAACTGGTCAGGCGATTGAGATCATCGTAGCTAAAGCTTTGTCGGGTCTTAGCTCGATTGTACACCGCCAGGTTATACCATTCGATATTCCCGCTAGGGGTGTAGCTAAAGCGCATATGAAAGACGCCACTAGGGTAATTACGATAACCATCTCCCGGCACATCCGATATTACGGGTATTCTATCCTCAGCTAGTTCAAATTCTATCGTGCCTAGCACTAAGATGTTGGTGCCTTCCAGTAGATCGAGTTCTTCCTCCAACAAATAGATAATATCACCATTACATAGTTGAACCTCATATACCGTAATACTGTAATCTTCCGGGCTAGGGATAACCTCAGGAGTGTTTTCCTGGATTAACTCTAAAATTGCCATCTGAGCCAGCAATTCTTCGTAAGGGCACTCTAGTTCGTAGTTGCAATCCGGCTGTCCGCAAGGCACGTAATCGGCTAGGACAATATTCTCACCCGCAATTACCAATGCCAGAATCTCCGTTACCGTCGGAGTGAGCGTTTCTCCACCAATAGTGGTGGTAATACGTTGATTAGGCCCTGCAATAGGAATTTCCTGAACGATCTCGTAGCCAGCTGGCAGCAAATCCAGGTAAGCTTCCAAGATGTAACGTTCACTATTGTCACACAAACGCACCCGGTACAGCACAGTCGGGAAGTTGTGTTCCGGAAAATCAATGATTGTAATGATTTCCGTACTGCCATCCTCACAGGGTACTGCCTGCTCATAAGAAGTCTCGCGACGGATGGTAGCCTCCAGCGTCTGTAATTCTTGCTGGATATCGGCAGCGGTACAAGTAGGAACCGGACACTCGAGGGTGGGGCAGTGAGCGTCCTCTGGGTTAAACTGAAAGTTGACATCTAGGCGCTGATCGAGATACTCCGTCAACGTCATCTGCTGGTAATAGAAATCGTCTGAATCGGGCTCATCATCAATCTGCGGAGGCTCATAATCCAAACAAGTAGGAATAGGTGCCGCATCATTGAAAGCTTTATTTATTTGACGCAACCAGCCCCGATCATTGTCATATTGATACCCCAGACCATACAGCCCTTCACTTTGTTCGTTACCAAATACTTTACCAATCATTTGGTCCCGATCATTGTAGCTGTAGGAAGCGATTTGCGCAGAGAACAAGTCATCAAACTCGTGGTTAATTCTGGTTTTACGATCAAAACTATCGTACTCGTAATTTTGGATAGTGGAATGGGATTCGTGCCCTTGGTGTAGGGTGCTCACTTGCCGCAAACGGTCCGCCAGATCAAAGTTATTGATCATTAGATTCTGCCCTAGCAAATGCTGGAACGTACTTAGGTACGCCCGACCGTATTCGTCATAAGCGTAAGCATCCGTTGTGTACTCGTCTCCACCGTTGAGTACGCGGTAGCGGCTGTATTCTAACTTATCAATATGATCACTTTCACCTTCGTTATAGTATTTGTGCTCAACAAGTATATCCCCGTCGTTAATAAAGCCCAGATAGTTAAAGCGCAGACGTTGATAGTCATCGTACTCATAACTTTGGCGAATACCATTGCCATCAATTTGAAAACGCATTAAGTCACTATTGTTATAATAGCCGTAAGTAGTGGTGCCTCCACCCGGAATGGATTTACTGATCACACGATTACGGTCATCATAGTCGTATTCGTACAAAGCACCCATTGGGGTCGTAACACGCTCCAAATTGTTATATCCATTAAACTGCCATTCTGTGCTTCCTCCGATCGCATCTATTACCTGTACTTGGCGTTGTAGAATATCATTAAACAGGGTCGTGATCCTATCCTCCTCGTCGGTAACCAATTGCTTATACAGATTACCCTCTGCCTCATATTGTGTAGCAACGGTGTTCCCATCAGGAAGTGTCTGAAGGGTAAGTTGATTTAGCGGAGAATTATCGTAGGCATAGCCCACATAACTACCCGTAAGGAAGGTTTCTGAAGCTACCCTTCCGATCTGATCATAGAGGATATGGTTTGCAAGTCGCCCATTGTTATACTCATGCGTTAAACGCCCTAAGCCATCGTATTTTTTCAAGCTGGATTTTGGTTGTACGGGTAAATCATTATCCTCAAAGGATATAACCTGTTCAACTTCATTCGGCCCACCAATACTGTAGGTAATAACAGTGTTTACCTTGTTATCTCTGGCACGAATACCAGCCAGGCGGCGGTGCTTATCGTAGTCATAATAAACCACTTGTTTGTCCACGGCTGTCATGGATGAAATCTGCCGCATTTCGTAGTCATAAGAGTTTACAAAATCCAGGTAAGTACGGCTTTTGAGGAGCCCCAATTCCCAATCAAAGATTTCTGGATGGGCAAACCCATAATTCTGAATACGCTCCGGATACCCAAAGGCATCAAAAGCCAGTACCTCACTTCTAGTAATCAGGCTATTGTCTCGGTATTTTTCAGTGAAAAGCTCCGGGACAAAGTGAGTGGTATTATAGTAAGTTTGGTATTCAGTACCATTAGGTGGTTTGATGCGTAATGGAATCCCGGTCATGTGAATCGCATCCGAAGCCATCAACTCGTAGCTAGGATCATCAGTCGCCAGTTCCTTAGCATACTCAAAAGTCGTGGTCTGGGTAATATCGGTTCCGTTGGTGATCGTATGTTCGACCATATTGAAATGATCGGGTTCGTAGGTGTATTCGTTGATGGTCGTCACATCACCAGCTGTTTGACCATAATAGACCTCGGTGGTCTTATCCAGCTTCACCCATTGCGGGGCATCCGCATAAGCAATGGTCAATGGAACAGCGTGGTAGCCGAAATCCGGACTATTGGTAATATATTCAAAGTTGCCCCAGATGTAGTTCCAGTTGAAATCAGTTGCACTTGGCTCATTGGTATACGTATTTTCTATGGTACGAACCAGGTCCGCTTGCTGATTGTAGTCCTCCTGCTGATCAAGTTTCCCATCTAATTGATTCACGAAAAAGGGAATGTTCTCGCGAACGTATTTCTTTGGGTCACGATAGGTGCCATTGTTGTGAAATTTCTTGACGGTGTAACCACCCTCCGCATCATTTCCAATGGTAGTTTTCACCGCAGAATAGCCCACGTATGCCCCCGTATACCCATTGTTCAGACTGATGTAGCTATTGGAAGAACGGATAGCGTAATCGCGATAATAAAAGTCGACCGTGGTATTAACGCCAGGGCCGGTAGTTCCCAAGCCTCGGATAAAATGTACGTAGGTAGGTGGAGCATACAGCTTCCCGGTAGCTTGTCCTTCCAATTCGTACTCAAAAAGCCTGGTGTGGGTTACTTGATTATCAATATCGAAGTTTTCGATCTTACTAATACGAGCTCCGGCACCCGGCTTTTCTTCAGGATCAGGAACTGCCCCAGGATAATTTAACTCCAGGGATACTGCTTCCAAATTGCCCGGAAGGACGCTGAGGGACGAATACGGAACTACAGATATTTCGTAAGCCCCAGGACTGACCTCTACGCTACCTTGGAAAGTCCATTCTTCGTAGCCGTTGTATACTATATCAGAAAAAGTACCAGCAGTATGTTCAACTTGACTGACTACCATATTAGTAGCCGTATTTCTAATTATGATGGAAAAGCCTGGGTGGTTAACACCATCAGGTGCGGGAAGGGTACAACTGTACTCGGGGCATACGTCTGTCGTAGTCGGACAGGGAGCTAACACCCAGCTGTAGTTTAGGTCAACTTGCACTAGGCTTGCGGGGTCTTCTCCTTCTCCAACAAGCCCAATATTCGCTGGCGATGGGATAGGAACGTTGCACTGTTCAACCGCAAAGGAATAGTTTTTGTAGAAACTCAAATTACCCGTAGTCGTTCCCCCCAAATAGGTATTCGATTCATAATCAAAAACAGTTTTCCCTCCGGTTGGATACTGAATCTCTCTCATCAACCAAGTATCCAAATAAACGGGGTTAGGCTCCCGATCTGTATCGGATTCGATGAGGACAGGAAACACATCTCTTTCTCCCGTCGGGGTGAATATTCCGTAAGGGTCTACATCATCTTCTCCAATCGCGATCAGGTCTGCAGTTTCGAAGAATCCGGGGACCAATAACTCATTATCGGCGCCGTTGGCAAATCCCCAGTGGTCAATTCCCATAGAAGATTTCTTGGGCAAGGTGTTATTTTCGTTGTAAGTGAAATTGTACCGCAGTGGATCGTCAGAGCGTATCCCTTGTTCTCCTTCCACGATATCAACACCCACCAATTTGAGTCTTTGATTCAGTTGATTTTCGGTAATTTCAACTAGGAGATTGTCCTGAACGTATTGAATGAAATCATCCGCCAGATTCCCGAACCAGTCGTTCGTATCGTCTCCGCTCGACTGAAAATAAGAATGGTCAAAAACTACAGATTTAGCGTGCTTTATTTCTTCTGTTCCCTGCTCATTTAGTTGCTTGGTGTAGTATTTTATCTCATCGATAGAAAAACCACCTTGCACATCCGTTCTTGGCTTTCTGGTGAATTCAATAATGTTATGATCTGAGACTATTCTTGACAAATAGATATTCGAATAGCGAGTGACGCTATATGTCTTGAGCTCACGGTAGATATGGGGTTCAGAATAAGAAGCGAAGTCATCATTATAGCGTAGAAACTGTGTCTCTCCTAAGAAGTTCTCCACGCTTTCTGAGTAGCGAGGAATAGGGACCAAAAAAGCTTCATCTTCTAATTCGTACTCGAAGGTCACCTCGTATCCCGAGGGATGCGTAATCCGCTGTAAGAACCAGGAGGAAATATGTACCGGACAGAGCGGGTAGTGGTCAAATATGTCAGTATGCCCAACGACCTCAAAATCCTCTTCTATCGTTTGGAAACGGGTTGTATGATTATCGGTACTAGTGGTTTGAATGGAATTAGGCGTACCACCAAAGGTATAGCGTAAGCCATCAGGTGTGATAATATCCCAATGAGATGGCTCGCCAGGGCGTGGATTCAGTTCTATGCGAAGGTCACTCTTACTTAGTAGGACAGGCTCCTTATCCTTATTAAAAACGAATTTCCCACTGTACCCACCAAAATTAAAGGAGTACAGATCTGATTCCTTATCTACCCTTTTATGTAGGAATAGAAGTCCCGGATCATAAGCAAAGGTAGACCGAACGGAGCCTAAATAGTCACTTGACTCCCAGGGAAGAGCTGTATAAGCAAAATCATCCGGATGCTCGGGCATACTATTAGTACTAAGATACCCTTCAATAGTGATGAGATTATCACAAGCCCGGGTATTCGTAAAGTCATCCTCTCCACGGATAGTACGGGTAATTACCCCTCCAGCCTGTAGACTCCAGCCTAAACCCGCCCAGGAGGCTTCGTCCGAGACTTTAATACCTTGAGAGTGATAATTCAAAGAGACCGGAACAGATATGGAGCGGTATTGAAGCCCGGGTAATGGGACATTAACGTTAGGCACTCCGGTATATTCACCTACCGGCACATTGCCATACTCTACCAGGCTTTCTGCCTCCGGTGAAGAAGGCAAATTCACAGCTACTGAATTATCCTGGGCAAAGGAAATGAAAGAGATAAAACTAAAAATCAAAAACGCTATGAGATGGATATACATTTTCATTGGAACGCGAATTGAGTGGTTTATTCCCACCGCTCTCCGTGCAGTGGGAACAAACCAATAAGGATAAAAGGGTTATGAAATAATCTGTGGATGAGCTTACTCTACGACCAGTTTATGGTGGAATATCTCTTCGCCTGTTTGAATGGTCACGAGGTACACACCAGCAGGTAGTGGCTCAGTATCAAAACTGTACTTGTTTAGACCAGCCTGTAATCGCTCTTGTTGCCAGATAAGCTGGCGACCCCGAGTATCACGGAAAAGAATCTGACAATCTTCCGCTAAGGATGCCTGAATCTCGATAAACACCTCTCCTTTTGTTGGATTGGGATATAGATAAGTACTCATCTGAGACAAGGCTTCAATTGATTCAGTAGAGGTTACTGTCTCCTCTTCTTCATCGCCATCGTGGGGGTGATCCAGATAATATTGGTGAATAGCATTGGCAGCAGCAAAAGTGCCTTGCAAACCATATATCTCTTCTGGGAACACCGCCGTACCGGTACAACCGTCATTGCAGCTTACAACTAACGTGTATTTACCCTGGCCATTGATGTCTATCATAGCCGCAGTACTGCTGCCAATGATACTACCACCGTAGCTAGCCGTCCACTGATAAGTTGGATTTTGACAACCTACATCCACGACAGCCGCCAACTGGGTACAGGAAATGATATTTTCCGCAATGGGCAGGATGGGCTCATCAAAGCTGTCAGCCTCGTAGAATTGATCTGGTGAAGACGCGATTATTGCACATAGGTCATTGGCGTCATCGTCTTGACTAGCAAATCCTGTATTGTACCGAACAACCGAAAATACTGCTCCAAAGTCATTCTTCAAGTGATCTACATACGTAGCTTGGGACAAGCTGGAACAACTGCCGTCAGCAGGTGAGTCGGTATAGAGTACAATATGCAATTCGGCATTAGTGCGGGGTAGATATACTGAACTGAGATCGCCGTGCAAGGTTTCTACCGCATTCTTTAAAACTGCACACTGACTGGGCGGCCGGTCAAAAGTAGTAAGCGGAGCATTTTGCCAAGTATTGACCCACGAAATTCCGCTGGTACTAATTTGATTGTAAGTGGCTAGGGCATAACGAACCTGACCCGGGTTATCTGTACGACTTTCAATATCAGCCACCGTATTCAAAACGGAGGCTCTCATATCGTCAAATTCAGCGGCGCTTATACTAGGCGAGTTATCCAGCAGGAAGATCACATCATAGTTATTAAGGTCACAGACAGGATCGATTTGTACCCCTATGTCCGGGCACCAGAAGTAATCGGCAGAAGCCGCTGCACAACCAGTACAGTTCTGTACGGTCAATGTATACGTTCCCATCAAACTCGGACTATAATCCTGGTCGGTAGCTCCGGCAATCGCTTGCCCATCCAGGTACCATTGGTAAGTGGGGGTGCCACCACATCCTGTCAGTTGCCCCTGGAGTAGGTTAATGCCACTCAGGTAAGTTATACTTAAACCGTAGTCATTCGGGCATTCTGGGTAATATGTATAAGGTGAGGAAGTCAAATCTGTACAGACAGGAAAACCGTTGCCATCCGTCATCCCACAAGATGCCGTGACGGTATAGGTAATAATCTGGTCCGCTAGTGGCGTAATACACTGCCCCACCTGACCGTTGCTCCAAGTGAAAGTCATACTCCCAGCACAGGTACCATCGATCTGCGCACAGAGTTGAGTTCCATTATCCACTATACTCACCGCCAAATCACAAACCATGAGGATCTGACGCTGCACCGTCACCACATTACCACAGGCATCGGTTCCCGTAAAGGTGATCGTCTGGTCAAAGCAATCATTGATGTCATCGCCACTAAAAGTGGAATGATCCCAAGTCATCGTCCCACAGGCATCCGTTACGGTAATGCCAGCATTGGTCGCCAGCCAATTGTTGAGATCATCCGTACTTGGAGCGCCGCAGGCTAACTCCAAATCATAACCGCTATCTGTGAGGAGTGGACTACAAACTGGATCCGACATGATGATCTGTCGATCAATCGTGAAGGTAGTACCGCCCTGGGTGATCGTGAAGGTGATTGTCTGATCCGTACAGTTCGTTAAATCGTCCGTATCCGGCGCAGTGTGGGTGATAACGATAGGCGTAGCATCCACGCAGTTTTCAAATACGATCCCACCATCATTGGCCAACCAGTCGTTAAGCACCGTATTACTTCCTGCATCACATTGGCAAGCCAAGGTCAAGTCGTAGCCTGGGTCTTTCTGGCGCAAGCCATCTAGATTGATCGTTATATTTAGTGGGGGCATGGTATGCGAAATACAGCCCGTTTCCAAGACAAAGTTTACAGGAATGGTCAGGCAGTCATCGCCGAAGTTGTCTAGATCAACCTGATCGTAGAAATCGTGGGTCCAGGTGAATTCACTGTAACAGCTATTCGTTAAATCTGGACGTAGGCCTCCGCTGTTCAGCCAGTCACTTAAATCTGAAAAGAAGTTTGCATCACCTAAAACTAGCGTGATTTCCTGTCCACTATTCAAGTATGCAGCATCTAATTCATTGTCGTCTTCTACAATTATACTAGCAGTAGCTACTGCCTTGTTACCACAGTCATCCACTGCGAAAAAAGTAACGGGATAGGTGCCACAGACTTGCTGTAAATTAGTCTCACTAATGTCATAGGATAGGGTCGGGTTTGGTGTGGAGTTATCTGTAGCCACCATGTAGCCATAAGCAGCTAACCAATTGTCGACTTGCGTATCGAAATCTGGAGCCGTACAATCAAGTTCCAGCCCTTGTGGGGCACTCACAATAACCGGTGCCTCGTACTCAAAGACGGTAAATTGAGTGGTGACCTGGCTGCTATTTCCGCAGTAGTCAGTTGCCGTAAACACCACTGCCGTTTCCTGGCAAAGTGGCAAAGGCTGACTGGTGTCATAGTCGTGGGTCCAGGTTACCTCACTGCAGCCATCGTTGACACCAATGTGGGCACCTGTTAGCCAAGTATTGAACTGGTCATTAAGGTCCGGTGCATCAGCTGAAAAAGTCCAGTCAAAGGGTGCAGTAGGGATCACCGGTGGAACATCGTCAGTGACCGTAAGTGTGGTGCTTACTACTGGACTCAGGTTACCACAATGATCCTGTGCCTGAAAATCGATGGTTACAGTACCACAAGTAAACCCAGTAGGAACCCCGGAAGTGATCCAGGTAATATTCGGCAGGCAGTTATCTGTGGCTTCCGCGTTACCTCCATTCCTGATCCACTGGTCGATGTATCTACTATGATCGGGATCATTACAACTCACAATAAGGGGAGTCGGAACAGTAGTGATGACGGGTGGTACATTGTCAATAATTGAGAATTTGACCGGATCAGAAAAAACGGTGTCATTACAGAGGCCGACCGCAAAAAAGATCACGTCTTCCTGTGAGTCGCAATTGATAATGGGCACTGCATTGCCTACCACCCCACAAATTGGCTCCAACCCACAGGTAAAATCCACTTCCATCCCACCCCAATCCGCAATCCAGTCCATGTACGCCATATTGATACTGGCGATATCCGTGCACACAACGGTCAAGTTGCTCGGCTGTACCGAGATTTCAATTTCACGTTCATCCGTTTGGATGATGACCAGGCCAACACAGTCTGCGCGGTTGCCACAGTTGTCTACAGCTGTGAAGATGACCTCTAGGGTGTCGCCATCGCAAATGGTGTTGATGGGTGGCCAGCCATCAAAATCATTGAAAACAGTGATTTGACCATCGGGACAAGTCGTCACCGGCACACCATTTCCGTAGGTTTGTAACCAGTTGTCAAGTATTCCACTACCGTCATTGAGGCAACTGATCACCAAGTCCGTTGGTGGAATCATCCAATAGAGGCTATCGGTAGTGATGTTACAAGCAGGGTCACAAGCTGTGCCTGGTAGGTCCAGAATTGTGGTACCCGCTCCAGTCGTCCAATTGGCGGCATTGGCAGCGTACATCAGGTAATCCAAGCGACTCAGGTTGGTCCCATATTGACTACAATCAAAATAACCGTAAGAGGAACCTTCCGCAGGAAAGTCCGGTCCTGCTACACAGTCTAAATCCTCCGGAAGGTGAGTTCCTCCGACACAGTTATTCGCTAACCAGCTATCCGTATCTCCTACTTGCAGGATTGCGATGGAACGTCCAAGTAGCGTTGTTGCGGTAGCATCAAAAACCCAGTCTCCGGAAGTGAGGTATAAGTTATTAGCCTGAGTAGCACTCAAGTTGATATTTGGTTCGCTATTAGTGCCGCTGTTTTGTACCGAGAAATCACTGGTGGAAACACCATTGATTTGAAAATTAGTGGCCAGCAGATCACTGCCTGTTCCACCACCCGGCAGGTCAAGGCAAATGATACTACCCACGGGTAGGTCTTCATCACCACTGTAGGTGATTTCCTGCGAAATCTGCAGTGGATTCACATCGCCCACTTCGAACCAGGTCTCACTCAGGCTACAGTAATTGGCGTTGACTATCGAAAAGCGGGTACCAGGGCTGAGGGGTACCATGTTGGCTAGCACAATGCGATCCGTTTCGTTGCCCACGAAATTATCGAAACCAATGAAGGCAATATCTCCTGGGTATAACAAGCGGGCAGAACTAGCATCCACTACTTTGACTGTATGTACGGAATTTTGCCCCAGCGCAACGAGGGTACCATCTGCTAAACGCGGATTGGTGATGGCGAAGCGATAAATCATCACTTCTTCTCTTTCACCGGCTTCTACCCGGCTTGGAACGGGCAGGCAAACCACGGCATTACTCCCAGCCGGTATAGTCACCGTTTCGGTTTCAAAATTTGAAAAATAGGGGGATTCGTCATCTAAAAGTTCAATGTCTACGTAGACATCTTCCGTAAAAGTATTATTTGGCCATAGGCGTAAACAGAGTCCGGCGGTTTCGCCTTCAATGATGGTCTGTTGGGTTTGTACAAAATTGATTACGTCATCACCATCACCGTTAGAACAAGGGCTTGGTGGCGTGACTGTAGTAGATACAGTGCAAATTGGATTAACCGCATCCGTTACCGTAATGGACAAATTACCATCACTGATATTGAAGGGGCCTACGGAGCTAGTTGTACCATAGGTACCCGCAATTGTTTGCGAACCGAAAAAGCCGGACCAGGTTCCAGCTTGCCCATCCGAACGGATCAGCTGAAAATCAAAAGTGTAAGTATCATCAGTCGGGTCATTAGGAGTAAAGTTATCATCACAAATAGGTGTAGAGGTGTTGGGTGATAGTACGAAATCACAAGTGGGTTCCTCGACATTGACGTTAATCGTAACATCATCGAAGCTGCCGACATCCACATTCGTCCCAATCGGTGTAATCGTGAACACATAAGTATAAATACCCGCGGCCAGTCCAGGCACTTCGGCTGGTGTTAGGTCAAAGGGTTGATTGCCGCTTTGCAGGGCCGGAAAGGTAATCGTTTGTGGGGTGAAGCCACTGAAATGTGTGTTAGACGAGGAGGTTAAGCCTAGGCTTACCGAAACCGCCTCAGTAGGTACCACATCAATTGTCAGTTCATTAGAGGTAGTGGCCCCTTCGTCTACAGTCTGGTTGGTAGTCAAGATATTGACCACCGGATTCGACGCTCCTCCAATGGACCGACGATACAACTTGAAATCGTCAAATAGAAATTTGTTTAGGGCTGGGCCGTTACTAGCGGTAGCTGGTTTTCGAAAAATAATATAATGGCTACCGCTTAAGCCAGAGAAGACTTCAGAGTCTATAACCTGCCCGGGAAAGGGCTGTCCCGTCTGGGTAATGTCGATTACATTTCCAATAAGCGTTCCGGTGGGTGGCTGATTTATGGCCGGCAGTGTACTGTTGTGTACAATTTCCACTTGCTTGGCAAAGCCGTGGGTCTTCTTTCCATTGAAAGATACATAGTATTCGTAATCAGTCGAAAAATTCAACTCAAACGCGAGATAGTGAAACGATTGGTTCAACACAATCCTGGCACAGCGGTCACTGTGCGCGCCACTGGCGCCACCAGGTGACCAAGAAGCCCCTGAATGGGAAAAATTGGGAACATTAGTAAGGTTAGAGTTAGAGTTGGTAAAGTCCTCAAAGTAGACTTCTTCCCAATCTTGAGCATAGACCTCAAGATTGCAACAGGCAATAGTGAGTAGGGCTACCAGCGGTAGCCAACGAGAGAACACGGTCATATTTTGGTCTTTAGGTTACATTAAATTACCGTAATGAAAGCGCAATAAATTCAGTACAAAAACCACCTTAGCGGTAGTTTCATGTTTCAAATGTAGGCGGGTAGGCCTTTAAAGGAAAGCGCAAACAACAATCTGACCGCTATCATCCATTATTTGAACCATGCGAGCCAACATTTGGCAATGCATCGTTTTGAAGCTCAAATAGCATTTAGCAGCGTGGTGGATACGTGGACAAAAGTGCCACGCAGTGATCATTATCAGCTTAAAAACTGGATCGGCAACTATTCAATCTTAGTAGAAGCGGTAGTATGGTCCACAAAGAATACCCCATCAAACTGCTGAGGTAAGATATGCCGGCCACCAAAGCCAAAATCTTCGGCAACATACCCTACATAACGGACAGGGCGAGGCTCTCCTAACCACCTGGGCAAGGGGTTGGTAGTGGTCGACCGTAATGGTAAGAATAAATTGGGCTGAGCTAAGGACTCATTTATTTGGTGTAAACCCTCATCCAGGCTGCCAATTGGACTGGTGTACAAGGGGAAAGCAATTTGGGTAAAGTCACTATAGCTGATAGTTCCACGGCACGTTCCTTGGTAAGTGGACAAACCAAAAGCACGATACGCATCACCGTACTGACGGGCTAAGTGGCTCCCCATCGAGGCTCCAAGGAAATAGTTATCCTCTGGCCGCGTGGCTTCTCCCCTACTCACATGTGTATCGTGCGCCCAGACGACAACTGGTGAGCCGTTGGAAAAATGTTCTATAATCCAATTCACATTTTCTGCCATCGCTTGATCGCGCCCTTCGAAGGCGCCCGTAGCCATGGATCGAGTACATTGCCATATCAAGCGGGCGTGCTGCTCTATCCATAAAATGGCGGTGCTATCTGCTGTTGCTGAAGCATCTTCCATCCAGCGGCTAGTTGCGGAACTTACATTTTGGAAAGCAAGCTCGGCTTGATTGATCCAAGTCTGCAATTCTTCATCACTCTTGAAAAAACTCGTCCGCCAGTTTTCGGTAAAGTCAGCAAGCAAGCTGTCGGTTAAGTGCGCTAACTCAACATCTCTTTCTAAGAGTGCTTGTTGCAGCTGCTCCAGTGCTGGCTGAGGATTTTGCACATCCATGCCCATGAACGTAACCGGATCATCAGGGTGAGCTTTATTGTAAGCCCTGATCCATTCTATCATTTCCAGCATCTCCTGGGTATTCCAGACTGCAAATAATCCACGGATGCTACTACGTGCGCTACCCTCACCCCACAACACATAACGATTAATACGTTCAACAGGCAACTGGTTATCCTCGAGAATAAACGTCCGTACGCCCAACTCCTTAATTCCATATTGTAGTAGACGGTGTTTGAGCTTAAAGAACTCGCTGGTTCCATGTGTAGCTTCTCCTAGTGCAATAATCCTAGCCTTCTTAATTACTCCCCCAAAAGGCTTTAAGTCATTGAAATCAACTGTTTCAAGCTTAGGTGTTACTACTGGTTGGGTGGTCTCGAATGGTTGTGCATTCTCTTGCAACCAAGCTTGTTGTTCTTCGCTAAAAGCTGGAGCGACGGGAACACGCTGAAGAACTTTGCCGTCTAGCATTAATCGGAGGTCATCTAACCAAACAGTCCCTGTTCCCTGGTAATAGATGGTCAATCGCAAGGTGTGGAGCTCACTGCCCAGATCAAATCCTACATGCGAAAACAGTTGCCAGTCTGAGGAGGAATCAAGAACAATTACTACTTCCTGAAGAATATCGAAATCATCTCCACGCCGGCCAATCGTCTGTAGTTTCAGCCCTACTTCACCACTAAAACCGGAGGTCTTGGCCCATCCACTAATAGCTATGCTACGGACTAGCAACTGGCTGGGTTCTATTGAAAAAGCATATTCGAAAGCGTAATCATCTGCCTGTTCGCTGTTCTCTAAGCGTAAGCTACGTTGGCCATTTTTGAAAACGCTGGTATCGGCTTGACAACTTACATTAGGAGAGAAAGCGAGTATGTTCCAGCCCCAGGGACGAGCCAGGCCTTCTGCACTTGATTTTTCAAAATCCAGATTAAGGAATTGCTGCGCTTGAACGGTAGATAAGTTCAAAACGCTTAGTACTAAGACTACAAAGATGGAAAAGGAGTGAATGCGGCTAAAACAATACATAAGGCAGTGACAGGCTTGGTTCTTATGCTAATGATGTGAACCAAGCCTGTAACCACCTATGGCTAGGCCATCAATATTTGACAAACTCGTAAGCGCCACCGTCAATTGCTAGCACATAAATGCCATTGGGAAGGTCACTCACCTGAATATCAAATGTGCTTGCGGAAACCTGGCCAGTGCGCACAATTTGGCCGAGGGTATTTTGAATATGGTAATTACCACTAAACACTTCTGACACACTTACCCGTAGCCAGTCGGCAGTTGGATTAGGAAAGAGCTTGATGACTGATGCAGTAGGTACCTCGTCGGTATCCGTAACCATAATCTCTCCGTTGATATCGTATTGGGAGAAGAAACGCCAAATCTCTTCGGTGGCGTTCATGTCGTAGTTGGTACCCGCAAAATTGATGGGCGAACCCGGCCAGGTGTGTCCACCTTCAAAAATCTTGTAAAGTTCTACCCCTACTCCGCTGTCACAATCACCGTACTGCCGCCATTCTACCGTGGATCCATCAGTGGTGTTGATATCAGGCAGGTCCGTTACCGTAGGTGAAGCGTTGCAGTTATTGAATTCCACCCAAAAGTCGATTACGGGTTCAGAGCCCAGAAAAATACCGGCTCCTTCGTAAGGCACGACATCGTCGGCAGTACCATGAACCTCCATTACCGGAATGGGGCGCGTGGCATTACAGGCTGCGGGCTGCCCTAGGTTCATAGTTCCCGTCACAGAGGCAATAGCGGCGATACGATCGCTCAACTCACAAGCCAGTTGGTAGCTCATGAAGCCGCCATTTGACATCCCCGTGCTGTAAATACGTTCGGGGTTGATATTGTATTCCGCCGCAAGGCTATCAATCAAGGCAGCGGTAAAACCTACGTCATCCACCGTGCTTCCGCCCCAGCCCACATTCCAATGGGTATTGCCCTCACTATCCTGGGTTCCTTGCGGATGTACTACTAAGAAGTTATTCAAATCCGCCACTGCGCGAAAATCGCTGTAGAAGAACTGTTCCCCCGAGTTGGAAGTGTAACCGTGAAAGTTGAGTACTAGCGGTACCGACTCATCGCCCGTGTAGGAAGGAGGTACATAGAGCAAATACGTTCGCTCCAAGTCATCAAACTGAATGCTGGAATTGATAATCTGCTGCCCGTAGCTGTTTGGCACAAGCATTAGACAAAAAGCAAAAATGGTAAGGAAAGAAAGTAGAAGTCTATTCATCTGATAAAAGCTTACTAATGATCAAATATTTACTCAGCAGCCGAAGATAAGGAGAATAAATATTGACGAACGAAATAACAGCGATACCAGAACCCAATGAGGACGGTGATTTTTGAGTGACGCAGAAGTTAGCAGCATTGGTAATATAGAGAAGCGATTAGTTCAAATACTTCCTATATTGACCAACTAAAACCCTGTCCATGCCTGACATTTTGCTCAGCTACGCCCACGAGGACCGCGAAAGCGTACGCCCCATTATCAACCTTCTTGAAAACGAAGGTTGGGACGTCTGGTGGGACCGAGATATAGATCCCGGAATAAAATGGGAACGAGCGCTGGAACAGGCTTTAATGCAAACCAAAGCGGTATTTGTAGTTTGGACACCGAACTCCAAAAACAGCAAATGGGTACATAAGGAAGCTGATATTGGGATCAGTAAGAATGGCTTTGTACAAGTTACGCTGGGAGACGATTCCCTCCCTGAAAAATATGCAGCGTATCAGGCCCTTGATCTAAGCCGTTGGAGTGGCAGAAGTGACATCAGTGAAATAGCGAGCCTCCTGCGGAGACTGAGCAAGCTTGTGCCGCCATCAAGAATTGATGTAATTCGCCCTGGTTATCAAACCAATTTCCTATCGGAAAAATTAGAGGTTGGATACCCAGGAGTGACTGGCCCAGTAGCTGTTTTTCCTTACCAGCACTTCAGCGTAGTCATGAACCCCAGTCGCCGTATGGCTCATTACGTCGCCTATAACAGCGATGGTACTCAATACAAGCGAGATCACTTATTTAGGATGCGCGCCAGATGGGTACCTGATCCCTTACTATCCAGTACGCTACAAATGGACATGTCTCTAGTAAGAAAGAGTGATTATCACCGGGGGCATTTGATTTCCCCACATACCGTTCAGTGGGGTGATGAAAAGGCAGCCTCGATCGCCGCTCGGCAAAGCTTTTTCTGGACGAACGTCAGTCCGCAGCGACCCAATGTTAATATAGGCAGCTGGTTTTTCATTGAAAAACACGAAAGATCTGTTGCGAAACAATACAAGAAAATTAGTGGTTTTAGCGGTCCCGTATTCCGAGTAGATGATCCGCCATTCAGAGACGAGGTTGAACTTCCCGAAGGTATCATTGCAATTAAGACTTTCTTGATTCCGCAAGCCTTTTGGAAAGTCATTTTCACCATCAATCAACACAACAAACTCATGGTGGATTGCTTCTTAGTAGATCAAAACTTGAAGCCCGATGAAGCCACTCAGCAGCTGGATGATTATCGCATTTCCTTAGCTGATCTCGAAGCAGTTACTGAATTGCGGTTTATGAAGGAGTTGCACGCTGCACCGGAGATTAGGCTTTAATCAAATTTGGTGGCAATGAGAGTTATCGAAGAACTTGGAGTTCTCCGATAACTCATAAACAAAGAGAAACTAGCACTACTGCTGTGCCAGTACCTCAATCACTTTGTTCAAGAAGTAGCCCGTGTCGTCTACCTCTATCTCTGCGCGGTTGCCGGCAAAGACCATGATACCATCTTGCTTCTCCAGGTAGAGCATGAAGCAGTAGTAGCCAGGGTACGCTTCCCCTAAGCAGCAACCACGGAATAGTAGAAATTCTCGTTTGCTTTTTCGTGGTTCATTGGCGATTGATAGCCCAGGTTTTTATGGGGTCTGAGCTTGCCACTTTTTTAGCATCTCGTAGCCCTCCTGGAGAATCTCGTGATCCATGCTCAAATTCGCATACATCTTTTTCAGGCGAGCATTCTCCGCTTGCAACTGTTTAAGCTCACGCAGCGTATCATCCTCCTGCGTGACTTTATCTTTTTTCCAATTATAGAGCGTTGCAGCACTGACCTAGTACGCTCGGCGCAGTTCATCTACAGAACTGCCAGTGTCCCATTTGGCCAAAATCTCTAGCCGTTGCTTTTTACTGAATTTACTTTTTCGCATCTCATCGCGATTTTAAACGTTAGGAAAGATAGAAACTCTTTTCTACTAAATTGCGGTTGCGCTTATTGGGAAGCGTACATGGGCGCATAGCCCATATTGCCGTTTTACACAATGTTAGCGGTAGTTTTTTTATCCTACTAAATTAGAATTCTTATAATTTCCTTTTTTATCAATGTTTATTTCTATTAAGTGTCCCCAAAAAACATCACCATCATTACAATAGATTGTTGAAGAGCCATCTTCACGAAAGACGATAGATTCTATTGAAATTCTTATTCTAAATTCCTTAGCTGTAATGGGTAATTCTTCTTCTCCTGTCTCTTCATTTTCTCCAAGCCATGTATCATTTTTTAGTGCAATCATTTCTCCTTCCATTTCCAGAAGTATCTTATCATAAAATCTATTTTTGAATTGGGTGGTTACAAATGAGATGAGTTTTTCAAATTTCTTCGGAGTTGTATAGTTTATACTTAACCCAGCTAAAACATTATTAATTTCTACCTCTCCTTCATACCATTCCAATTCTTCGTTGTACTTTAATTCTCCAATCGATTGAACTTTGATAACTCTGTCTTTTACTTTAGGCTTCCTTACTTTTTTCTTTGGGTACTTTTCATTACATAAACTATTAAAAGCTATTTCTAAATCCTCTTCTTTAAACTCGAGAAAAAATCGAAGTTTACGAAAAAGTTCCATTACATTAGTTTTTACTACCTGATTATCTTCCGATAAAATTTCAATCTCTTTTCCATTAATTTTTAACCCTATATAATTTCGATTATTAGGTAAACAAATATTGCTACTACTTCCCGAACCATCATCATTAGCAGTTACTAATACTATACCCCAATGAAAATCTTCAGTCTCAGGATGTACATTTGTAACCATTCTATTATTCTCGCCCCAATAGTGAACATTAAAATGTCTTAATACGACTAAAACTGTATAGTCGTCATTTGCAATTGCAAGAGTTGGAAATTTATTTAAAAAATCAATTAGCTTATTTGAATCGCCAGATTTTGCCTGTTGCAACAAACCCATTAAATTATAATTCCAAGTTTCTTTCATTTCGATAAACTTTATGGGATTTTTATTTTCAATTAACGCCAACGGTAATTTATACGCAAGCCCTTGCGTATAAACCCCAAAATAATAACAAACTGCGTCAATTCGGCTGTTGCGAAAGATTCACAGGACAGAGAAATAAGGGGTAATCGTACCTTTGTGGAAACCGCAACAATATGATAACGGAACTCAAAATTTCTATATGGCATTTATCAGATGTGCTGATCAATCTTCTCCGACCTTTAAGGAGACTTTTGAGCGTTTAGGTGAGGCCAACGAACTGCTTAGGGCCAAGTCCTTGGACATGATCAAGTTGATTGACTACCTCATGACGCTGTTTAAAGGCATTGATGTTTATGCTTTCACAACTCATGGAGACTTGTGGTTTGTATCAGGTGTAAATACCAACGATCCTATTCGTAAACAATTTATCAGTTGCGCTTGTCACTTCGCGCTGCATCGCTATCATCTTATCCACTCCCTAGCACACCCTTTTCTATCATGTAATCCCTTAAGTGTACCAAGCTGCTATGAGTAGCATTTTTGAGAGCTAATCTAAAGAGCGCTTCAATGCGTTCTTCCATATCCTTTCTTGCGCCAGCGCCATTGAAAATTTTGATGATCTCTACATATTGGTTAAGGAATTATTTTGTGGGGTATGGCATCCCTTGCAACCGATTTGCACGTAAATAGATGTCCGACTGCTCCAGATCAAAAATGATATTAAACCGCTTCAAAATTTCGCCCCCCAGCACACTCATTTTTTGGCGATTTATGGAACCTGCAAAAAAGCCGACTGGCACATTTGAAAATTCAATTTCACCAAGCCTAAAGGTGGGCAGCATAGCGTTAATTGTCTTCAATTCATTTCCGTAGGAATCTTTCAAGGTGCTTTCACTAATGGTCTCCACTTTTTCACCCACGCTATTCCGAGCAACAAAATCGTCATCCAATAACAGGGAACCACTATAACCCGAATGGATGAGGAATTCATTGGTATCCACATCTATATCAAATCCGCATTCCCCTTCAATGAAGATTAATCCATTTTTATTGATTACCGGAACGCGTTTATAGCTATCACTCAGCTCAGGAAGACTAGCATGGATGACCAGATATTCTTCTTCGAAGTTTAGTTCAACTATTTTCCCCGCAAATAAATTCAAGCCAAATTTCCCATCGGTATCATGACCAGAATGTTCACTCTCCCATATTCCAACATCTTCCCAATTGAACTCGCCGATTTTTAAGGAATTGCCTTCACTGTATCTACTTTCGCTCGTTCCACCCCAACTTTCTACCGAATCCGCTGAACTGAATTTAATACTCCGCAGGCCAGCAGTGGCTGCTTTCGTCAAGGACACATCATTGACCGCCGTATGCAGCATTAAAGTCAAGGTATCGGTTTCATTTACGATTGCCTTTAGGGCAACATTGTTATGTTCCGTTAGCACTACAGCAATGGTATCTGGTTGGCTTTCGACAGCGGTGGGATTCTCTTGGGCCATCCCTAGCTGTACCACCCAAAAAAGTGCGAAAAAGGAGAGGGCTTCTTTAACCATATTTTCGTTTAATTGGTAACAAGAGAATATACGCAAAACCCCTTACAGCTAAGAGCAGTGTATAAACGGGCCTATTCGTCGCTCCTTATTCGGCATTCTTTACAGTATCATCTAACCATTTATAGAATTCTCTTTGCAGCGGTACCTTATTATTTCTGACAGCACCGCATTTATTCCCTTATCTGCAAATCGTCAAGGACCGTCTCGTTGGCCTGAGTATGTTTGGACGGGGGAAGTGCCTGGATATATTTCAACCGTCTCACTCAATCGTTAGATTGCAGTTCAGTCTTTACCCCTATCCTATAAATGTAAAACATACCCGACTGATATCGCCCAATGGCTATTATTCAACTCTCCTATTTTTTGATCGTTATCCCTTACATCTTTTAATTCACCGTTTGGAATCAGGTTATATTCTAATCCAACCTTTAAACGTTGAACTTCAAAACCTACTCGCAAATTAAGCCCTAGACGATTTTCAACATCTATCTCTTTGGTATTCCCCGTATTTGTATCTAGTAATTCTATTCCGCTTAATAAATAGTACCCTAAGCCTGAACTAATGTAAAAGGAATAATCACGACCTTTGTAACTCAACTTGTCTAGATAGTAGCTCAAATTTGGAGTAAAGAAAATCATCGCATTATCCTGACGTGTATCGAATTCATAACGAGCAACATTTTGAATATTATAATTACTTGTATTCGTTATAAATCCGAATCTTACACCAGCATACATCCGCTTTGCTAGCCTTACTTTTGGTTCCAACCCAAGTAGTAAGCTCACCCCCTCAGAATCAGATTCTGACAAAGAGAAACCTGTTTCAATGGCAATCCTGAAATTAGATTCATCCTGAGCGCAGAGGATTGAAAAATAAAAATTCAAAACAACTAACAAGACAATTCTTATAGCCATAAGCAACGATCCTATTTATTTAGCTTATTCAATCATTTCTCCACAATAAATACGTTTAGCTGTAGCAGTTGAAAAGAGCATTGGTCTATATATAATCCAGCGTCAAGATCGATTCTCATCATTACATCAAAGTTTCGGCAATACCTTTTCTAGCTGCTTTTTAAAGTGCAGTTGCAAACCCTCAACATTTTTGTATACCGTATAGAAATGGCCTAATTCGTCTAACTTATCCTTAAAGTCAAACAGGCTATTGGCGTCTCTTCGGTTAAGGCTGCTCGTGCTAATGGAAGCATCTTTAAAGTAAGTATAGACCAAGGGTTTACCCGTTCTTTGGAACTGCCCGAAGGCGGTTTCAAATTCCTCCAAAGTATACTTAGCTGATTGTTCTGAATTTGTAGATTATTTAAATTAGTGAGTACTCCAATATTTTCAGGTAGCTTATATAATTGATTACTTGCTATGAGGAAGTACTTCTAAATTGGATAATTCCCCAATAGATTCTGGTATAGTGGTTAGCTCATTCCTAGATAACCTCAGCGAAACCAAACTAGTCAGATCGCCAATATTTTCAGGAATTTCAGTTGGTTGGTTCCAAGAAACATCAAGTTTAGTTAAACTAGTTAATTCAAATATTTCTTCTGGAAATTTAGCCATACCTAAACCAGATAAATCTAGTTCAGTCGAATTATTTCGCTTTACTTCCTCAATACGATCTAATGCTTCCTGATAATTTGGGTTCATCGGCTTTAATTTCAGATGAAAGATTTTAGCATTAGAACAAAGTTCCGAAATCTAATTATAATCCTGCTAAAACCTATAGTTGCTAGTTCCATGGAGCAGTATCCATAAATGATGTGACGGCGCATAGCCTTCATGAACGTTTTGAGCTTTTATTGGCAGCCGATTTCTTTCTTATTCTTCATTTTTGAATCCATATATAATTGTTTGCATTCCTGCTATTTTCCACTGCCCATTTTCTTTTTCCATTAATCTCGTTTCTCTTTTCAACCCTCTTTCCGAATCGTTTTGCTCATAACTTACCCATGCGCCATTTCCGTACAATCGAACATCAATTGCATCAACCAAGGTTGGCAATGGAGCGGGTTCAGGATGCTCTTCTATATAGGTTCTAACAAACTCATCGATTTCATTCCAACCCAAGGTTTCCGTCATGGTGCTATCTGCAAAATTCATGTAGGTCTTGGTAACATATTTCTCATGTACCCATTTATCTTTCCAGCTTTGATAATCACGGTCAAAAGCGGCTTTAGTTTCATCGTTTAACACCTGCAATATTGCGGCTTTTTCTTCTTCAAAGTTTTCTATTTGAGGCTTGATTCCTTCTGTCTCTTCAGAAGTATCCTCTCCACAGCCAACTTGAAAAATTAAGATCGATGCTAGTATTAGGAGTAAATTGCTATAGTTCATGTTCCTATTTTTTCCCTATTTAGTGCCAAGTGCTCGGAAGCGACAATTTTAGTCTGCTCAGCGCGGAGCGGAGCAGAGTATTGCGACAGCAACGATCGTCTACACGCACCCAATTGCGCATAAACGACCGTATAACCCGCAACAACGTCAATTAACGCGGCATTACCGCCACTTCCTTCACGTATTGCTTACCCGCAGCTAGTACCCGCACGGTGTACAGCCCGGCTGGCAAGTTGGCAGTTTCAAGGCGCAGGCGCTGCTCTTGGTCCACCACGGTGGTTTGGCCAGCATTTAAGACGCGGCCGGTCATGTCCAGCAGTTGCCAGTCTACGTTCTCGCCGATGAAGCCCGTTAGCTCCAGCGTAGTGTAGTCCTGCGCGGGGTTGGGGTAGATGCTAAAGCGGCGTACCTGCTCCAGTTCCTCCTCGGCGTTAACCGTTTGAGGGATGATGAAATCATAGTATAGATCACCACCAAAGTCGGGGTTGAAGCTCTTCACCGGAATGGTAATGGTAGAAATGCGGCGGCGGAAGCTTACGCTGCCCGTACCTACATTCTGCCCCACTACTGCCCAGTACCAAAAGTCTAGACCGTCACCACCGCTATCTTCAACCGTTAGGCTGTAGCAACCGGGTGGTAGCATCACTTCATCGAGGTACTCTGTGGCGGCTTGCATACCGCTGCGCTGCATGACAACTTCGCCACTGGCGTCCCGAATTTGGTAACTGTTCTCCGCCGGACGATTATTAGTGCGGAAGCGGAATATCATCTCTTCGTAGTCCAGTATATCTGCTGGTACGAAGCTAGTATTCATTTGATCATTGGCACTGTACTCATCAGTACCTCCGTTGGGGGCGGAAATGCTCACGTAAAACTCAGGTTCGTCCTCATTGCTCTGCCAGAACAAGTAGCCATCTACCGGAAGGGCAATTTGGCGGGTACTTCCAAACGCAATCGGATCACCAGACCAGGTGTAGGTATCCGAGTTTCCGTTCACTACACCGTAGTTGATTTCCAAACTTGTGATGGGGCTGGTACCATTATTTTTGATCACTACAATCGGATCGTCACACAAGGGGTTAAAGCGCTCGTGCTCTACCTTCTGGCTGGGGCGAATGACATCTTCCACCGCTGCATCTAAAGTGAAGTTAGGTGGGCCATAAGTCACCAATTGTGAAGAAACCAGGTAATTGGCCTGATCCATAAAGGCGCCGTTTACACCATAATCTAGCTCCACAGAACTGCCTACGCTCTCTGGCAGCATGTACTCGTGCAGGTCCGTAGCCATACCCGGGCACCAGCCGGCACGATCAAAGATCCAGGTACCGCCCTGAGGGTAGATCGGATTTTGGCCGCAAGCCTTCCACACATCAAAGCGGAAATCCTGGCTACCGCCATCTACGTTCAGGTAATGCTCACGTGGAACAAACTCTCCGTTCTGACCGTGCCCCGTTACGCTTAAGCGCAGCTTGTAGGCATCAGCTGCTGGGTTGAGCGTAAGTTCCCTTGGTTCAAAGAGATCATTATTCTGAATGGGTTCGTACCAGCCGCGCGCAAAAGGCCAAATGTTTTCAACCGAAATAACATCACGCGTAGGCGTACCGGTGATGAAGAGGAACTCGATATCCATTTCCTCCTGGTTCTGACCGCCCATTTCCAGGCTCATGAACTTCTCGCCTTTCAGGATGGGTCCAAAATCAGTTACATCAAAGGTGAAGGTCTTGCCTTCTGGTCCCAGATCCAGTCCGTTGCCGTAGGGCGTCACCAGCGAGAGAATCTCAAATTTTGCCGGGCGTTTAGTATGATAAATCAGGTCGGTGATATTGATCGTTCCTTCTGATTCCAGCGGGTAGGTGGCTAAGATATTACCCGCCTCATCGTAGAGGTAAGTCTCAGTCGCGGCGTAGGTTTCGTAAATGCTCGTTGTTTCCAAGTCATTGGAGGCATTCACTGCGAATTCTATCACTGTGTTGGGATAGACCTCCGTCGAATCAACCACAAACACATCTTCATTCGTTGTAGTATGTACGCCTTGTTCCCAACGCGCGTTGAAGCGATAAGGAATGGCCAGCCAATCAAAGGGCATTTCGCGGCCTCGATAAGCCTGCCAATTTGGTCCTATCAGACTGCCATCAAAACCATTAGCCACATCTGTTGCAACCAAGCCTGTTCCTTCGTTTAGCGGATAGTGTAGGATGAGATCGGCTATGGCAGGATGCGTACCAGGAATATCTTCCGTAAACATAATCTGCTGAATCTCCTCTGCCGTAAGTGCCCGCTGCCACATGCTGAAGTTATCCAGGTCACCTGGGTAAGGGTTGCCACCATTACCGTTTACGCCTACGTTCATGCGGGTAGCCATAATTGGGCGGGTCATACCTGTACCACTGTGCCATAGTTCGCCATTGAGGTAAATTTCCATCGTACCACTAGCCACATCTTTGGTAAATGCCCAATGGTTCCAACGGCCTTCGTAATCTTCAGGATTAGCCTGTTTGTTAATACGGTCATAGCCAGAGCCATCGTTACCACAATCCCAATAAATTTGTCCGTTGCTCCAGGGCAAGTGCACATTCATTTGCCGGCGGTTAGCACCGTCCATTGCTTCAAACACAGAGGTATTAGCGGGCAGAATATCAGATAAGCCGTAGGACCAGAAAGCGACGGTCACTCCTTGGCTCATGCCCAAAGCCTCAGTCGGCACTTCGAGCCACCCGCTACCGCGCATGCCAAGATAATGTTGATTTTCACCAATTGCGCCAAGCCCGGTATTCCCTACCGTCTCACTACCAGCAAACTGAACATAGGGCGTTCCGATTTCACCGTTTGAGCTTACATCTAACAATAAATCACTCGTACCATCCCACTCAAATGGCTGGTAGAAAGGAAAACTCACCCAAGCCTGGTCTGGAAAATCGATCGTGCGAAAGAAAACCTCCGTAAAGCCATCTGTAAGCGGTGTCTCTCCCGATAGAGCTTCCATATCCACCTCCTGCAGGCGCAGTCTCAAGAATGGGACCGTCCCACCAGGTCTTATCACTTCCATTTGCAGGGCTGTAATTGGTCCGGCTACTAAACCGGCAGCTTGTAGATCTTCGGCCAAATAAAGGTATTGCGCACGGGATTGTGTTGTGACATCACCCAAACTCAAGGCAACCTCCTCTTCTCCTATTTCGGCCACATTAAGGCTAGTGGTATCGGTAAAATTGGTCTGCTGCTGTGCGTATTGCGTGTAGCTATAATAGGGCTCACTGGTAAAGGGAAACTCCGTTCCCACAAAACCACTAATGCGGTGTGAAGGATGAATACTTCTGGTAGAATCCAGCAAGTTCGGATCCGTAATGAAAGTATTACAACTGTAGTCCCACTCCCGGCAGCCCGTATTGCCACTACCAACTGCTACATCATGGCAACGCATATTGTAGCGCATCAAAATTTTCTCGTAGGTCTGGCCGGGATTATCCGGAAAGGTGTAGAAGCCCGAACGCGCATCATCGGCCCAGGTGAGGGTTTGTACGCGAAGCGTGTCTTGCCCAAAAAGCGAATAGCAACATAGGCAAGCAAAGACAAAAAGTAGATATCGTCTCATTAGATAGGTAGCTTTATTAATTAAAATTTCAATGGCCTGCCTACGCATAAAGCTTCGGCAGACAAGGCAATGAAAATGGCAATAAATGATTGTTGTAGCATTACGAGCCCCGCTGTCCTCCTCCAGTTGTGTTGCTATTGAAATCGCTAGTGCCATTGACATTCCTGCGGGTTCTAAAGTTACAACTTGATTTTTACAGTACCTTACAGCTGACCATTATGTGCTAACGGATGACAGAAGATCGGCACTTTAAGCCTCTTTACGAGATTGCCCGTCACTTGAATGAGGAGTTTACTTTGGCTGCTGCTTTGCGCAAGGCGCTGGCCAAAACCATTGAGGTACTTGAGCTAGAGGCGGGTTGGATTTGGCTGGTGCAGCCAGATCAGCAGTCGGTATACCTAGCTGCTTCGCACCAGTTGCCAGCAGCCTTAGCACAGCATCCGGAGCGGCTTTCCGGCTGGTGTTATTGCATTGAAAAGTATTTGAATAGCCAGGTCCAGCAGCCCACCAATATCAGCGAGATTGCTTGTAGCCGTTTGAAAGACCTACCGGAAAGCGAGGGTATGAAATTCCATGCCACTATTCCCATTTTTAGTCAGGGGGAAAAACTAGGTATTCTCAATCTGCTCCACGAGGATAATTGCCAGCTGGATGATCAACAACTCACCCTGCTACAAACCGTAAGTGAATTGTTGGCAATTGCTATTCAGCGAACGCGAGCGCAATTGGCCCACCAAAAATAGGTCACTAATGAATCGGCCAGTCAGCGGATTCTTGCCAAACTGGTTCACCCACAACTCATACAAGTCATCCGTGAATTAGAACATGATCCGAAAGCGGCGCTAAAGCAACTCCGTGCCCTGGAACAACAACTCCAATTGGTAGAGGAGGAAGCGCAAGCTGTAAGTAAAGAAACCCAACAAAAGACATTAAGCTATCCTACGTCACCCCTCACCCCGCGCGAAACGGAGGTACTCCAGCTGGTGAAACAAGGACTCACCAACCCGCAGATTGCAAGTCAGCTTTTCATCACCGAGCGGACGGTTAAGTTTCACATCAGTAGCATCCTCGGAAAACTGCAAGCGCAGACGCGCACAGAGGCGGTGGAGGTGGCGGTACGGCGTGGGTTGATGGGGAGTGTGAATTAGGGTAAGAATTAGAATTAGAGTGAGAATTAGAATTAGAATGAAAACCACCTCAGTCACCCAAGGCCACCAAAGGATGTATACTGACCTCTCAATACCGGCTACTTTTTTAACCAGATAAGGCATTGAAAGGGCATATAGAAATTAGAATTAGAGTGAGAATAAGAATTAGAATGAAAAGCACCTCAGCCATTCAAGGCCACCAAGAATGTACCTAGTGCCTACCCAATTTTGATTTTTACCCTGTCCCATCGTACAGGTGTAAAACCCGTCTTTCGAGCGTAGTGTAGTGGGCGTGTTCAGCCGAGCTTTGTAGCAAAAGTTACGAAGACATGAACACGACTAAAACAGCTCTGATTACTGGAGCATCACAAGGATTTGGATTGGCCTTGGCCGAAGCACTAGCTGCACAAGGTTGGCAGCTCATTATCAATGGCCGACATGCAGAACGCTTGCTAGCAGCACAAAAAAAACTGGTGGCACGCACGGAAGTAGTGGCCATTTCCGGCGACGTGCGCGATGAGATTCACCTCTTACAATTGCGAGATGCGCTCATCAATAAACAGTGGGCTTTAGACTTGATTGTGAATAACGCTTCGGCGCTAGGCACCTCTCCCATCTCCCACTTACTGGATCATCCTGTGGACAATCTCCACGAACTCTATCACACCAACATCATTGCCCCTATTTCGCTGCTACAAAAGGTTAGGGCATACCTGCGGCCGGATGCCCAGGTAATTAACCTTAGTAGTGATGCAGCAGTAGAAGCCTATGCCGGCTGGGGCGCTTATGGTAGTAGTAAGGCCGCATTAGATCATCTTTCCTCGGTCCTGGCTGAGGAGGCCCCTGAACTGCGGGTGTACGCCTTTGACCCAGGTGATATGCGCACCAGCATGCACCAGGAAGCCTTTCCGGGAGAAGACATCAGTGATCGTCCGCTGCCGCAGGAAGTAGCCCTCCCGGCTGCTCTTCGGCTGATTCAAGAACGGCCTGCAAGTGGCCGCTACGCTGCGTCAGCGCTCATCAAAGCACTCGCGTAAATCTCTATAGCTAACGCTCTCTCTGCTTTCAGATTGATCACCCTCAAAAAGACATAAACCATGACTAAGCAACATGCCGAAATATTCCAATTTATCCTTCCTCAACAATTAGCTTGTCCGTTGCCTACCGAAGAACGGGGGTTGAACAGAGACGATGTTCGGCTGATGGTCAGCAATCACGATGGGCAAACGATTACGCATCACACTTTCCACGAGCTGGATCAGATACTGGACCGAGGAGATGTACTGGTAGTTAACACCTCTGCTACAATCCCAGCGGCTCTGCCTTTGGTTTTGCCGGATGGCACGGATGCCCGCTTACATCTAAGCACCCAACTAGATGAACAGCGGTGGCTGGTGGAGATCAGATCTATATCGCAAAATAATACCCACCGTTGGACGAGTGGGGTGCCAGGGCAAATCTTTGAGTTGCCCGGTGGTGCCTCGCTCCGCCTTGAAACTCCTTTTTACCAGGATCAACAATTGCTCCACCTCTGGGAAGCTGTTATAAAGGCACCCCAAGTTCTGACCGATTACCTAACGGAATATGCCCAACCCGTGAAGTACCAAGGGGTTGACAAACCGTATCCACTGGCCTACTATCAGACGTACTTTGGACAACAACCGGGCAGCACTGAAATGCCCTCAGCGGCCCGGGGATTTACCGAAAGCTTGGTAAAAAAGCTACTAAAGAAAGGAATTCAGATCGTTCCTATCCTGCTACATACCGGTGTCAGCAGTTTGGAAATCAATGAGCATCCCTATCCCGAATACCTGGAGATATCCCGTTTAAGTAGTCAGCTCATTAATACGGCTAAACAGCAGGGCAGACGCATCATTGCAGTAGGCACCACCGCCGTGCGCGCCTTGGAATCAGCAGCGGATGCGGATGGCCTGGTTCAGTCTTACCAAGGGCTTACCGAACTCTACATCCAAAGCAACTACAAAATGAAGATCGCCAACGGTTTACTCACAGGCTTTCACGAACCAGAAGCCAGTCATCTACACATGCTGCAAGCTGTAGCCAGCAAGCGACACCTGCGACTAGCCTACCAAGCGGCACTACAAGAGCAATACTACTGGCACGAATTTGGCGACTTACACCTGATCTTAAATGATAACCAGGAAAGTAGTTGGTGGACCATAGGCCCAGAGTACTTGGCCAAGCCAATCGACTTGCCGAGGCAATAACTCTTGACTACTCATTTTCTTCCTCTGCCGGGCGGTTAGCTCCCATCTGATCTTCCCGGTGGAGGCGCTCAAAGAGGGAATCTACCCGGTACATCTCGTCGATGGTTTCGTCTTCGAAGAGGGCGATATCGGGGATCCGGCGCACCTGACGCTTGAGGCGATTACCCAAAGCTGAACGTAGACGCGGATACTCTTCTTCCAACTGCAACATGACAGCTTGCTTATTATCCGTATTCCAGATACTGAGGTAGATCTTGGCGATACCAAGATCCGATGACATTTTCACTTCGGTTACGGTGACCAGCGGTTCGCTGCCGTAGATGTACGAGCCTATTTCATGCAACACCATGCTAAAATTTCGCTTCACTAGTTCCGCTACCTGCCGTTGGCGCTTGGTTTCCATCTCTTCTAATCTTTATTACCAGCATTCACACTTACTTTTCGCGCGAATGCAAAATGAACAGACTGTACTACACAAAGGAACTGAAAAAAGTTCGCTTCGTGACCTAAAGCAGGCCTTTTAGTGTCGCCGATGTGAACTGAATGCTTAGCAACTATTCTATTTTTTTAAGAATCACCGCCCGATATCTCACAAAGTCACCATCATTGTCCGGAAGCTTAAGCTTCATGTAGTCATCCACAAACACCTCCACCAGCATAACAAACTCACCTTTTTCCAATTGAACTGTAAGTGGTTCATTTTGGCGTTGGTCCATTTTGCGGTAGCCCTTGGCTAGTTCACTATAGGGCTATCCAATTTTACAACCGGATACAGGTAGGCAGCCGTCCAGTGATTGAACTGATTTAAACTTTTGTGGTGTTGATGAGCCTGAGCCTTTGTGGGTTCTGGCGAAGAGGCTTTCCGAGTGCATACCTGGAAGGTATCCCGCAGCAAGTGCGGGAAGGAAAACGCTGAAGTCAGGTTCCATAAGGGCTTGAGGCGCAATCCATTAGAAAAGTTTAAATCAGTTCTTTGTCAGGTCGACCTGATCAAAAAGCTTTTGCTTATGTAGGTGCCGAAAAAGTTCATTAAATTGGCGCAAGCATTGACCCCAACGAGCCCCAATACTGACTTTCTGCCATTTTGCTCGTAAAGCCTACATATCTAATTTGGTTCCTACATTATTGGAAGGAAGAGCAGCAGCGTATCAGCTGTTTATCGGTTGGGGTACCTCATGGCCAAAACATTCTCAATAACAATTCGGCAAGGATATTTGCTTTCAGACAAGATACTGGATGCGCTAGCGCCTTTTAGCCGCAGAAATCGTACGTACTATGAGCAAAATCAGAACCATACTAGTAGAAGATGAACCAAGTGGCATGGACAACCTGCGCTGGAAGCTGCAAAACAACTGCCCTGAGGTAGAAATCATTGCAGAATGCACTACGGGTAAGGATGCTATTCGAGCGATTAAGCGTCACCTGCCAGATCTACTGTTTCTCGATATCCGCTTAGGTGATATGACGGGCTTTGATGTGCTGGAGGCGATCAAACATCCCACTTTTGAGCTGATTTTTACCACCAGCTACGATGAGTATGCGATTCAGGCCATTAAGAACAGTGCCTTGGACTACTTACTCAAGCCTATTGACGAAGACGAACTGCTGGATGCGGTAGCGAAATGCCGCTCCAAGCAGAAAAACACAGCCAGTTCTGCAGCGAGTGAAACCTCCACCCAGCAGCGTTTTGGCTTTCCCATCAGTACCGGGCAGCAGTTTATTGACCTTTCTGAAGTTATTTATGCCCAGGCCGAGGATAACGTGGCGCTGGTTTATATCAAAGATCAAAAGCCGCTCAAGATTAGCCGCTCACTAGGATGGTTAGAGGAGGAATTGCAGGATTATGGCTTTTGCCGAATTCACCATTCTTACTTAATCAACCTTCATCTAATGACGGAATACATCCGCAACGAGGGTGGCTTCGTCATCATGCAAGGCGGCAAAGCAATCAGTATTTCGCGCCGTCGGAAAGATGATTTTCTCCAAGCACTGGAACGGTTCAATCTCAATCCTTAAAATTCTACTTTGCGGAAATGTAGGCCGCAGTACATGCTTGCGTCATTATCGAACGAACGAGTTGCAGTAATAAAAGCTTCTGCCCTTCGGCGAAATATTCCGCCATCAATTAAGGTGCGGCGGCTGCCATCCTGTGCCTGCACCACCATAGGCTCGAAATAAACCGGAGCAGAAGCAGTAGCCTGGGCGACCTGCCAAATAGGAAAGTTGGAGTACTGCTCTTGTGTGGCCAGCAGACTGTCAAAATGATAAGCTGCTTGCTGCGAGATGTCGTAGGCAGGAATCAAACAGGGCTTGAAGGCACTGCTTAAAGGTACTTCTCCCATGAAGCGGCGCAGCATCTTAGTCATTTGTGCACTGTCAAATTTATCCTTAGTAAAACCCATCATACTGGTTAGCCGACGCTTTAGAGACCGGTAGAAAATAAGTGGCCCTTGTTGGGTGTAAAGCGCTAAGACCTCGCGGGCAGAATACCTTGGTCGGTTTCGCTTGGGTAAATGGCTGCTTTAGTGTAATAAGTGGCAAATAGGGTTGAAGTTGGCAAAATTGAGGGTGGAAAAGGCATATTTCGTGACCGGCCCTTGCTCGTTGTCAAGTTTTTGCTATACCGAAGCCGAAGTGGTTTGGGAATCCAAACCATCTTCGCTACGAGTATATACTCGCGTGAAGTCGTTTGGCTAGGCCCAAACTACTTCGTAAGCGGTATAACCGAAGGATAACTCAAATCTGGGTGGTAACAGAAAACTTGAATAATATTTAGGACGCTTAGCGGAAAAAGCAGATATTCAGCACGCTAAAACTTAAACACCTGAAGTAAAATCGCGTTCGGTGTTACTTTTACTGAATATGTAGTCTTAAGACTGTGTTCAACGAGCAAAGCACACAAAATTTCTAATACCTTTAATTCACAGAAAAGTTATAACTATGGCTTTTGAAGTTTTCAAAAACGATTCAGGTAAATTCTATTTCAACCTCAAGGCCAGCAACGGTCAGGTGATTCTTTCTAGCCAAGGCTACGCAGCCAAGTCCGGTGCTACGAACGGCGTACAGTCTGTTATTAACCACGCCGCTAACGATGCTAACTTTGAGCGTAAAGAATCTAAAGACGGCCGCGTGTTCTTTACCCTTAAGGCCTCTAATGGCCAGATAATTGGTAAAAGCCAAATGTACAAGGCGGCTACCGGCATGGAGAACGGTATCGCTTCCGTTAAGAAAAATGCTACCAGCGACGCAGCAGTGAATGATCTAACTGCGGGTTAATCAACTGCCAGCTTGTTGGTAACGTAAGACCAACTAAAAATCAATCCCGTGTCTCAATTTCTTTGAGGCACGGGATTTGTGTTTCTAGACGAAAAAATAAAACCGGAAGGAAGTTTTTGGCGTTTCAGCCTTATGAAATTCACGTACCCCGTTTTGTTTTTGCTGCTAGCTATTATTGTGGCTTGTGGAACTACTTTTGATCTGCCTTCTACAGCGGAGGCAACTGACTGGAAGACTAAAACGATTGATCCCACTCCTCAACTACTGGAGGGAAATCCAGATAGTGGTTTCTACTACCTAGTGAAAGGAGCCTACCTGGGAACGGGTTTACCCTATGCAGTCCTGCAAAAAAGAGTGGAGCAAGACCCCGATGCTTTCGCTGCGAGTTCTGGTTTGGCTACTCCTTATGGTTTTGCAGTTTTCGAATCGGCTTATGGGGTGGAAGTTATGAACGGTACCTGCTTTAGTTGTCACGCTGGCAAGGTCGACGGAGAACTGATTTTGGGAATTGGTAATTCCTTGAATGACAATCAGGGGAGTTTGAAATTACCCGCCAAGCTGATGAATTGGCAGGTGCGCCGTAAATACAAGCGAGATACCGCAACGATCCAATCTTTTGACGCCTTTGGCAAGTTCTTTTCGGCCATGGCTCCCTATGTTCAGATGAATAATCCGGCGGTTAACCCGGCCGCTCGTATCGCCGAGGCTTGTATGCGCTACCGCAACCCAACCGACTTGACCTATACGGAGGAAGCGCAGTATCCCGTCCGGGAGTATAACTTGGGAAGTGATATTCCCGCGCTCTGGCACCTTCAAAAGAAGAACGCCCTGTACTACACCGCGGTGGGGCGCGGAGATTTTACTAAGCTCCTGTTTCAAGCCTCCGTGTTGGGTATTGAAGACAGCACCGCCGCGCGCTTAGCCCAAGAAAAATTTGTGCACATTACCGCCTGGATTCGTTCTTTAGAACCACCGGTATATCCGAAAGCTATTGATCAAGAACTGGCTAGCCAGGGAGAAGCGGTTTTTACCGAACATTGTTCTTCTTGTCATGGCACCTACGGGGAGGAAGAAACCTATCCCAATAAAGTGGTTGCGGTAGACGTCATTGGTACCGACCCCTTATACGCTGATTACGCCGTAGATAGCAAGATCGTAGATTGGTACAATAAGAGCTGGTTTGCTACCTCAGCTCCTCAATCCTGGTTTGAGCCGGAGCACGGTTATATTGCACCGCCACTGGATGGTATTTGGGCTACGGCCCCCTATTTCCACAATGGTGCTGTACCAGATTTGTACAGTGTGCTTTTCAGTGCCGCACGACCGGCTTATTGGGAACGGAGCAAGGACTCCAAGGACTTTAATTGGAAAGAAATTGGTTGGCTTTACGAGGCGAAGAGTAGCGGAGGCGGCCGTCTTACTTACGATACCACATTGCCAGGCTATGCCAATACCGGGCACTACTACGGCGATAAACTGACGGAAGATGAACGCTGGGCTGTGCTAGAGTACCTAAAGGGGCTATAGATTCTTTGTTGCAAAACAAAACCCTCACCTTATGCCAGAGTGAGGGTTTTGAATTGTAGGTCATAGGAGGGATTTACCCCGCTTTCTTAAAGGCTATACGTTGACTATCGGCTTTTACGATCTGCTCAATTGCTTGCTTGAGCTCCGTATAATTATCCGCAGAAGTAATGTCTTCCCGCAGTTCAAATACCCGATTGATGATCAGCATATTACCTTCGGTGGTAAAGTTGAGTTCGTAGAGAATATTGGCCGTTTCGACCTTAGTCGAAGCAGGAACTTCCGCCAGCGTGAAACCTTCTGGGATATTGATGTTCAACGTTTCTTCTTCCAAAGTAATATTGAAATACTGCCACAAATTAAGTGGGTAACTTCTGTCGGCCTCCGCCATGAAACTCGGGTTCTTTAAGTCATCCGCAAAGGGTAAGCCTAGGATATACAGGCCGCTGATTTCGGTAAATACATCCGGAATTTCGTAGCTGTACTGGTATTCGACTGCTGGATCGTTATTGTCTAACCCACTTACGAATTCCAAATTCTGCAAGCGAATTCCAGGGGCTTCCTGGTTAATCGCCTCTTGCATGTTCTTGCGCTGCATATCCTCTCCAAGATTCTTATAGGAGTTACGCATGCCAGAGGCCGCAGTACCGGTCTTAGTAGTGGATTTACTAACGAGCATAAAGCTACCGTTAAAGGTCACATCACTGGTTCTGTCGACGGTAGCAGCTACCTGTACATCAGACGCTAGAATCTCTGCTTCCGTATTGATTGAGGTGGCACCTTTCTTGGGAATCTCCAGTGCAAAGGCGCCCTTTGTACTCGGCCCGCTGGCGGCAAAGGGTAGGTTTTCTGAGGTCAACTCTACAAAAAAGTCTTTTCCTTCCATTGGCAATTGTACAATGCAGTGATTGAAGTCAATACTGGGCAGCATCATTTCTTTTTCTCCGTTGTTGCGGGTATTGACGAGCACCAGATTGGCATCAATGCCCTGTGTGGCTGCGAGGGCCACAAATAGGGTAGAGACATCCTTACAATCGCCCTGCTTGGCGGAGATAGTGGTAGAGGCTTTTTGCGGAATCAGACCACTTTGTAGGAACGAAACAGAACGATAACGAATGTTCTTGACAATGTAGTTGTAGATGCGCTCGACCTTCTGGCGGTCATCCAATTGTTCACCGGTCGGGAAGAGTTCTTGGGCCGTACTTTCTACCTCAAAATCACCCTTCGCCTTGGCCTGTGCCAAATCGGAGTACCAGTCTGCAATGTAGTCCCAATCGGGTAAGGAAGAGTAGTGTAAAGTGGCCCCTACATCAGATAAAGTGGGCATTAAGGGCTCATACTGGATGGCTGGTACATCCTTTACCTCCCAGATGTAGCGTTGGTAGCTACCGTCCTTTTCAACTCTTGGTTCCAGATCGCCGTTCTCTACTCGGTAGGCAAATTCGGTTCCATCTTTCACTTTGATCTCAAGTCGACTTTGGGCTATGGGCAAGAACAGCTCAAAGAAATGGTTGCCCCAAAAGTGATTAGCCAGTTTTCCGCTGAAGTAGTTTTGCAGGCGGTAGGTCAAGTGTATGGCATCACCTTGCTCCAGGTTGGAGAATACCACATAACCACCGTTCGTTTCGGCTTCTATCCGGGCCCCGTTCTTTTTGAGTACCTCTGCTTTCTCAATACTACCGTCCTGGTTGTCGTAAACGGGTATGCTGTACTCCTTCCAGGTGTCAATGCCGTCGGTATTAAACACTTTCACCACCAGGGTGTGCTTTTCTTCCGATCCGCCGTCGGGATAGATCATCCGCTGGATGTTATTGGCCAAAATGATACTGTGATCATTGGGATATTCACTACCATCCGGAGCCGCTTCGAATAGTGCGTAAGGATCAGTGGGAATGAAAGATTCAAAAATATCGGGCAAACTTCGAATGATCCTCAGCTGACGGCGCGCCTCGTAGTTATAAGGATTGTAGTAGATCGCCTTACGGAAAGCTGCCTTGGCCTCAGCGGTACGCCCCATCTCAGAATAGCTGTTGGCCAGGGTCTGATGGTAAGAGTCTACGTAAGGGGCAATCTCTAGGCATTCCTCCAGGTATTCTTCTGCTTTACGGTAGTTGCCCATATTGAAATAAATGCTCGACAAACGACTGTAATAACCGGTGGCAATCGGATTGTTCTCAATCAACTCAGTGTAGGTGTTGAGTCCCTTGTCAATATCCCCTTGTTGAAAGTGAGCACTGGCCAGTTGGGAGGTAGCCTCTTCTGAGTAATTATCTTCCAAATAACGACGCAGGATTTTGATACCCGCCCGCATATTATTGTTGGCTTCGGATTCCACTAAGAATTTTAGGTAGACAAAGCGATAATGATCCGGGTGCATTTCGTAAGCCTCCTCGATCAAGTCAAACATCCGCTCCCGCTGATCCCGTTCGTTGGCCATGCCAATCCGGCGCTGTAATACATTGGTGGACTTACCCTCGATCGACTCCATTTTGTCAATCAAACGATCCATTTCTTCCAGGTTATTACTCTCTCTAGCATCATCGTAGAGATAACCCAAGGCGGATGCGCCAGTCGTATTTTTCTGCTTCAATTCTTCTACTAAGGTGGCGGTCACAGTACGATTGTTATCCTTGGCGTTAGCGACAATTTCCTGGAACAGGAGATAAGTGGAATTGGGCCACTTTTGGCGAGCTTGCTTCAATGTTTTTTTGGCTTGGAACAGCAAGTCATTACTGACGTAGTACTGACTCAAAAC
>JBCBWU010000099.1:0-26331 GCA_039816955.1 Bacteroidota bacterium | reverse complement strand
ACGGGACATTGACAACAATCCGTATTATCGAGAAGGCGTCTTCAGTAGTTCGGAACTATTTCTTATCAACGACATTTTGATCTCCTATAACTTTTAGGGACTTGTCGACTCCCTTACGCTTCTGTGCAGTAAATGATTGTATCTTAGCCGCTAACCGTCTGTTTTAATTGTGTAAGGAATAGACAATAAAGGCTTGTAAGTCTTTGAATGTCAGATTCTTTAGTTGTACAAAGTAGACAGTGGGCAGTAGACAGTTAAAATCTCTTTCTACCCCATACCTCCGCGCCTGCCAAAGTACTTTGTACGGCGGGCAGGTCTACTTTCTACGGGCAGGTTTGCAAACGATCGCTCAAACTTTGAGTTTCTGATTACAGCAAACCTGATTCAAACCGCCTACCGCAAACTGCTAACGACTAAGGGTAACGATCATGCGTTTTTCTATTCTTGGCCTGCTTTGCCTTTGCCTGTTGCGTAGCCTCGGCGCTCAAGAGTGTGTGCCTGACCCCGGGCCACCACTATTTTTTGAAGACTTTGGAAGTGGCCCCAATCCGGGTCCGCCCTTAGAAGATGGGCTCACTACTTTTGCCTACGGGAGTATTGACGAAGGACGATATGTGGTATCCAATACAACAGCTCTAAACCTGGCGAATTGGCACGATGGTGTCGACAATACCGAAGGCGATACCGACGGCTACATGCTTATCTTTAATGCTACCGATGGCCCCGGTGTATTTTACCAAATGACCTTTACGGACTTGTGTCCAAATACCGATTATATTGCCGTTTACCACGTAGCAAATGTGTCTTTGCCAGGAGCCTGCATCGGCTTTGCGGAGCGCCCCAATGTGCGTGTTTCCGCGCTGGATCCAACCAATGAAGCGGTCCAGTTTACCGAAGCGACTGGTGAAATTTGGTACAGCAGCCTCCTGACCTGGTGGGAGTATTCCCTGCGTTTCCGCACCGACGATGATCAGACTTCAGTATTGATACGCCTGGCCAATGAAGCCCCGGGTGGCTGTGGCAATGACCTCGCCATTGACGATGTCAGCCTCCACCTCTGCAACCTGGAAATAGAGCAAACCTTTGATCTGTGTGACTTGCCGGACGGTGGCATTATGGTAGGCGAAAATCTATATACTTCGCCGGGAACCTACACTGATGCTGTTCCCATCCCCAACTCTTGCAACGATACGCTCTTCACTACCACCCTTACTGGGCCAGAGCGTCGACTACCGCCTATTCGCTACACCATTTGTGAGGGAGATACACTAGAGATAGGAGGACAAATGTTTGCGGACAGCATCAGCTTTGTCGATACCTTAGCGAATTCCGATCCTGATTGTCCGCAGTTACAGCCCGTCGAAATCGTGGTGCAGCCCTCAATTGGTGCTACCCAAGATGTAGTGCTTTGTGGCGGAGATAGTATTCTGGTGGGTAACAACTGGTACCGTACTACGGGCACTTATGTGGATTCCCTGCAGAGTAGTACCGGTTGTGATAGCGTGGTGATCACTTCCATTATTGCCGGGGCAATTGACATAGCCGTAAGCCCAGCAAGTGTTGATCTCGATTTTGGAGCATCCATTTCATTAACGAGTACGGTAGACTTATCTGATGATTTCACCTTGAGCTGGCAACCGCCCGAGGCTTTTTCCTGCGCGAATTGCCCAGACCCCATTTTCCAACCTGCCGTATCGCAAATCTATCAGGTGGTCGCTACTGATAATCCTTCGGGCTGTACAGCAAGCGCCAGTATTGAAGTTTTAGTGCGTGCTTGTGAAAAGGTTTTTGTACCGAATGCCTTCAGTCCCAATTTTGATGCCATAAACGATGAACTCACCGTATTCGCTGAGCCTTGTTTCACACGCCTAATCTCCTGGCGCATTTTCGATCGCTGGGGCGGACAGGTGTACGAGGTCGCTGACCAGGCTATGAACGGCAGCTTTATCGGCTGGGATGGACAAGCAAGAGGACAAGAAGTAGAGCAGGGTGTTTATTCTTACCAACTGGTGCTGGAGCGCACTGATGGGGCTATTCGGGAAATTAAGGGTGAGGTGATGCTGTTGCGATAATTGCGGTGGTAGCTCATCTCACATGCCCACTTCACTTAACAGCTATCTGAAATCCTAATAATCAGGGTGCTCCCAAATTGGTATATTTCATATTCCATACCCAAAGCACCAGAAAATATAAGCGCTCTTGAATTCTGCTTCATGATGTACACCTTTTCACTATCGTCAACACCTATGAAATCCATTGATTCAAAACCTAATTGAAAGAATAAAAAACCAACTTTCAGGCTGGCCTCTGGCAACATAAAGACCTCTTCATACCAGCCTACATTTCCTCTTTTCTCGTAGGTTGCGCCATTTGCAAAGCGGATGTTACGATGTCTATAATCTGAATTAGGCTCAGCTGTAATACTTGAGTCAATAGGAACCGAAAGCATTCTAAGATAACTTTCGAATCCTTCTGGATAAGCATTGCCATCTTTAGCTTCAATAAATTGCATTGGTGGAAACGCTGCTAAATATCCATCAAATGCATATCCTACTATTTTCCCAAATTTTACTTTGACCCAGCTACCCTCAACGTAATAGCTACTACCACCTTCACTAAACTTTTGTGAAAAAACATCACTCAGCTCTATCGACAGTTCCCTCGTAGTTTCCTCTAAAATCTCTACAGTCTCGCCAAAAGGAATAGCCCCCATAACCTTCGCTCTCCGCTCTGGGCTGTCCCGAATATTCAAACCAGACCTTGCCCAGTTGTAGGCGATGCTGGTCTCATCAGAATTGGCTTGGCACAATGAACTAATCCCCAGAAATAAAAGGAAGGTTGAAAAATTTCTAATGAGCTGCATGAGAGCATTTTTACTGGTTCGCAGAATGGAATTCCTGTCTACTTAAAGGGTAGGAATGCTATGCAAGACCTCCCCGTCAATAGCCCTAATTTCAGTTTATTTCAGTTCGCTAACTATGATCCATTAGCAAGTGACATGGCCCCGTTAGTATTTGTGTTAACCAGATACACTTCTCACCTACTTTGTAGAACCTAAGTTTTTCCATTAAGAAGGCAACGAAATGCCACTTCAAAGCGTATTAATGGCATCATCAAAGGATTTTGTTAGACAAGTCTAAAAATATATCTTTGCATAGTCTAATTAAGCTAGTAATACGCCAAATGAAAGGATTCAATTACAATAAGATAATACTATCAGCACTACTGCTTGTTTTTGCTTTTACAGTATACGGGCAAAACGCCACTCTTAGTGGTAAAGTAAGTGAACTATCTGGAGAGCCCATGGGCGCTGCTACCATTGCTCTGGAAGGAAGTACCCTTGGAACAATTACGGATGAGAATGGCAGCTATACTATTGGAAATATCCCACCCGGCACCTACACGGTCAAGGCTACCTTTTTGGGCTACTTATCCGTATCGGAGGAGATTACCGTAGAAGAGGGGCAATCGCTGGAGCGGAACTTTTCCTTGCGGGAAGATGCCTTGAATTTGGAAGGGGTCGTGGTATCCGGTACACGCTACGAACAGGATAGAATCAACAACCCCGTAGTGGTGAGTTTGATCGATGATAAGCTATTTAATGCGACTCAGTCGATCGCTATTTCCGAAGGGATCAATTATCAGCCCGGAGTACGGGTAGAGACCAACTGTCAGAACTGTGGTTTCACCCAGGTACGGCTCAATGGACTGGAGGGTGCGTACTCGCAAATCCTGGTTAATAGTCGCGCGGTATTCAGTGCCCTGAATAGCGTTTACGGACTAGATCAAATCCCAACCAATATCGTAGAACGCGTAGAAGTAGTACGCAGTGGAGGTTCTGCTTTATACGGTTCTAATGCGATTGGTGGTACCATCAATATCATTACTAAAGACCCGGTGGATAATGCTTGGGAGCTTCGTTCCAATACCGCAATCATTGCTGGGGATGTAGTGGACCAAACTTTCAACCTGAATGGATCTATTGCTAATGAAGAGCTCACCAGTGGGGTTACTGTCTACGGCATGAGTCGCAATCGTGGCAGTTATGATGCCAATGGCGATGGATTTACGGAGTTGGTGCAACTAGAAAATACGGTATTAGGTGCAAAGGCATTCTTTAAGCCAGGAGACCGTAGTAAAATCACGCTAGATTTTAGTGCCTTGGAAGAATACCGCCGGGGTGGTGATCGACTGGACCTAGCTCCTCATTTCACAGATATAACAGAAGAGCTTGACCACAATACCTTCTTTGGAGGGATCAATTACGAGCAGTGGAGCAAGAACGACCGCAATAAATTCTCTTTCTACGCCTCTACTCAAAACACCCAACGCGATAGCTACTACGGCGGTCTAGGAGGTGGAAGAACAGCTGAGGATAGTACACTGGCCATCAATGCCTATGGCTTGACGGAAGACTTGGCGATAGTAGCCGGAGCCCAGCTGAACCACTACTTCAAAAATAATGATGTGATCACCGTTGGTGTAGAAAACCAGACGTACGATACCCAGGATGAAATTGCTGGTTATAACCGCTTGGTGGATCAGCAAGTGAATTCTACCGGTTTCTTCGCCCAATACGAATGGAAGCCCAGTAGTAGACTCACCGCCTTGCTCGGGGGTAGATATGATGTTTCTAACATCAATGGATTCTACGCTGTGGCTGACGAAGAAAGGAAGTCGGATGTGGACGTAGCCGTATTCAGCCCGCGGGCCACCATCTTGTATCAAATCAATGAAAACCTGCGCTTCAGAGGAGGCTACGCTCGCGGGTTCCGCGCACCGCAGGCCTTTAACGAAGACCTTCACATTTCCTCTGCCGGCGGTGATCAAGTTTTCATCCTTCTTTCTGAAGACTTGGACAAGGAAACTTCAAATGCCTTCACGGGCTCGCTGAACTACACCAAAAATGTAGGACTGGCACAGATCAACTTATTGGTAGAAGGCTTTTACACGCAACTGCAGAATCCCTTTACCCAGGTGAGCCGGGGAGATATCGGTGATATTATCTTAGAAGAGGTGGTCAACGGCGCAGGAGCTACCGTAGCCGGAGTAAACTTTGAAACCGGCTATTCACCTTCCGACAAATTTGCCTTCCAAATGGGAGGCACCCTCCAGCAAACCAGCTACGATGAGGCACAGGAAATTTTTGCTCCGGAAGATACAGATGGTGTAAATGCCATTACCGTAGAGGAGTTTGTTAGAGCTCCCAATCTTTATGGCTACTTCACTTCTTTCTACAATCTATCTGATGTATTTCAAATTGATTTGACTGGAACGTACACTGGTTCGATGGTCGTGCCGCGCGTAGTCGGTGCCAACGGCTCGCCAGACTTACTGGACGCTGATCCATTTTTTGATGTCAATCTAAAGGCCAGTTACCATTTCGATGTAGCCGATGATTTTCACCTGGAGCTAAGTGGTGGTGTTCGCAACCTTTTCGACAGCTACCAGCCGGAGTTTGATTCAGGACCAGAGCGTGATTCGGACTTTATCTACGGACCAGCAGCACCGCGTTCGGTATTCATATCCGTAAAGATTGGCAACCTGCACAAATGATAATACGAGCAATCTCAATAATCACGATTTCGCTTTTCCTGTACGCTCCGTTGAATGGACAGGAGACCGAATCTGTTCGTTGGCTTAGCTTTGAACAACTCGAGGACTCCCTTGCGGTACAGCCTAAAAAAGTCTTCCTTGACTTCTACACCGATTGGTGTGTCTACTGCCGCAAAATGGACCAGTCCGTTTTCACCAAACCAGATGTAATAGCGGTATTGAATGAAGAATACTACGCCGTACGTTTCGATGCAGAAACTGAGGCAGTGGTCGACTTTGGTGGGCGGCAATTTATCAATGACCAGATGGGGAAATCTCGCAACCCGCTCCACCAAATTGCTCAGCTACTGGCGCTACGGGATGGGCAATTTACTGCGCCGACAATGCTTATTTTAGATGAGGACTTTAATGTTACCGCTCGTTATTTTGAATACCTGAGCAGCAAGCGTTTGTTACGAGCTTTGGAGTAGTAACAAAGCTTCGCATTATTACTTATTACCCTTCCTCCTTTCAAGAATAGCAGGAGCCTGTTTGGTAATCCAAATTATTAAGGGAGTTGCCTGCTCAACGTACTCCTTTCCCAAATCCGTTAATTGATATTCTACTTTTACTGGCACCTCAGGATATACGGTTCTCAGGATGTAGCCATCTCTTTCGAGGCGTTTTAGCCTTTCGGCTAGAATCTTAGAGGAAATGCCTTGGACTAGACTTTTCAGCTCATTAAACCTTAGCCGAGCGTGTACCCCCAGGTTGAAAAAGATTAGAATACTCCATTTATCAGACACAACGGAAAAGACCTCCCTGATCGGGCAATTGGTGAGATCCTCCGTGCTAAGCCTACTGTATATTTTTTTTAATCTTTCTTGCATCGCAACTCATTGATTATCAACAACAGTTTCTCAACAGAAACTTAATTACAGGAATGTAACTTGTTGTTTTTGAACCGCTTAAGGAATATCTTTACTTTACAAAAGTAACTTAGTTTACTTAATGAATCAAACCTGTTCCTACATGAAGACCACTGCTCTTAAAACTCCCGAACGCGAATTGAAAGAAATGTCCAGACAGCATGCCTCAATCGAAAAGAGGATTGTAAGACAAGAAGGAGTGCAAATTCAATGCGCCGATGGTTTTGTCTTAGCAGGCACACTGTACGAACCAAGTGAAATAAAGGGGGCGGTAATGGTGGCTCCTGCAACTGGTATCAAAAGAATATTCTATCACGCCTTTGCCAACTTCTTAGCGCAAAACGGTTACGCCGCCTTGACATTTGAGAACCGAGGAATTGGAGACTCTAAGCGTGGAGACATCAATAGCGGAAATCCATCTCTTCACGATTGGGGTAAGTTAGATATGGCGGCCGTATTGGAATTACTGCAAGAACGATATCCAGATGTAAAGTACCATTTGGTGGGGCATAGTGCTGGCGGGCAGTTGGTGGGGTTGATGAACAATGCACAAGACTTGAGCTCCATATTTAACTTCGGCTGTTCATCGGGTAGCATACATAATGCGACCTATCCGTATAAGTTTGCATTCCATTTTTGGATCAATTTTGTCATCCCCGTCAGTAACTTGTTATTTGGTCACGTGAAGTCTCAGTGGTTTGGGATGGGCGAACCATTACCTAAAAAAGTAGCTGCAGATTGGAGTCGCTACTGCAATGGTTCAGGATATGTGAAGGTAGACTTGGACAATTCTATAACGCACCACTGGTATGATCAACTGAATATACCTTCTCTTTGGTTACACGCTACTGACGACCAGATCGCCAACCTGGCCAATGTGAAGGATATGATTCGGGTGTATTCCAAGCTTAAGTACGAGATTGTCACGCTGGAGCCCAGTGCGCTTGGTTTTCAGGAAATTGGGCATATGGGCTTTTTTAGTTCGAAGAAAAAGTTGTTGTGGAAGTATGCTATTGACTGGTTGGATAAGCAGTAGCTACCATTGAATATTATAAGATACAGGCTGTGATTTATCGTCTTCGGGTTCGTCTTTTCTTAAAAAGCAGTATAGCTCTACTCTTACTTGTATTCCCTTACCGGAACAACTGCTCCACCTTCGCAATACCCTCTGGCAGCGTAAACACAATCACCTTATCATCCATTTGCAGCTGGAAATCACCGTCGGGAATATGGCTTTCATCTCCGCGGATGACCCCACCGATTAAGGCTGCTTTGGGAAAAGGAAGGGCGCGTAGTGGTTTGCGGGTGAGTTGGTTGTTCTTCTGCACCACAAACTCAATCACCTCGGCATCTACACCGTGTAGGCTGGTGATGGCCTCCACCTTCCCTTTGCGCACGTAACGAAAGATATTGTTGGCCGCAATCAACTTCTTATTGATAAGCGTATCTACGCCAATGTTTTGAGAAATGTGTACATACTCTTTATTCTCCACCTGAGCAATTGTCTTGTACACCCCGTGATTTTTAGCCGTAAGGCTGGCGATGATGTTGGTCTCGGAGTTGTCCGTAAGGGCGATGAAGGCGTCCATGTTGTCCAGTCCCTCCTCCACCAGCAAGTCGAAGTTGCTGAAATCACCATTGATAACGAGGGTATCAGGCAGTTCTTCTGAGAACATTTTACAGCATTCTCGATCTTTAGCTACTAAAGTAACATTGTAGTGTTTCTCTAAGCGTTTAGCGGTAGCTTGACTCAGTTGAGTTCCACCAAGAATCATAATGTTCTTCACCTTAACTTGGCGGCGGTCTACAATCTGGCGTAGGCTTTCAATATGCTGCTTTTTGGTGATAAAGTAGACGTGGTCATTGGTACGCAGGAGCGTTTCTCCACGTGGGATAATCGTACGATGCCCCCGCAGAATAGCGATCGGACGTAGGTCCACCTCATCGGTAAATTCGTGGATATCTCGCAAGGGAATGCCAATGAGTGGGGAAGATTCGTCGAGCGTAATTCCGACCAGGCTGATTCGACCTTCCTCAAATTCAAAAATGTCAGTGAAGTAGGCTTGCTTGACCAATCGACCAATCTCTTCGGCGGCCAGGAAGACCGGAGAGATTAGGTTGTCCACTCCTAATTCAACGAAAGTTTCTCGTTGAGACACCTGTAGATACTCCTTATTATTTACCCGTGCAATGGTCTTTTTAGCACCTAGCTTTTTCGCCAATATGGCCGTAATCAAATTGGTCTTCTCATTGGTAGTAACCGCCAATACGATACGAGCACGCCCGGCTTCTGCTTGCTTTAATATATCAATAGAACCGCAATCGCCTTTGATGGTGAGAACATCCAGATGAGTAGCCGCATACTCCAACACTTCTTGATCCCGATCAATCAGGGTAATATCTTGATTTTCGTAGGCTAACATCTCAGCTAAGTGAAAACCAACATCTCCGGCGCCCGCTATGATAATTTTCATGACACAAAAATAAGTGTAAAGCGTAGGAAATCAACAGATTTTTTGCGTTGCCGCCACATTTTCAGTACTTTAAACGTTAAGAACAATAGAGGGGGTACTAATGCATTAGGGTACTTCCTATGAGCACCTTTTTTTCACCCCAACGCCACTGTGTTTTTGGTCTAAACTTTCATCCCCATGAAGATTCTAATGGTTTGTCTCGGTAATATTTGTCGCAGTCCTCTCGCCGAGGGTATTCTCCAAGCGAAAGCCCGGACTCACAACCTCCCCTGGCAGGTAGATTCTGCCGGCACCGGTGCCTATCACGTTGGCGAGCAACCGGATCCTCGCTCCCAAGCTGTGGCCCACAAGTATGGCCTAGATATTAGCACGCAGCGTGCACGCCAGTTTAAAGCGTCAGATTTTGATCGCTTTGATCTGATCTTCGCCATGGACAGCCGCAATTATCAGAATATTTTGCGCCTGGCAAAGGAAGAAGAGCAGCGGGAACGTGTAAAGCTCATCCTAGAATTTACTGGCTCCAACGAGCGCAATGTACCGGATCCCTATTGGGATGACAATGGCTTTGAGCACGTCTACCAGCTGCTGGATACCGCTTGTGAGCGCATCGTAGATATTGTTGGTGAAAAGGTGAGTTAGAGCGGTTACCTTGTGGGCGCATTGTCTATTAATTACAAAAAGCTATGCGTCCAATCCTACCCCCTGCAACACTTCTATTTCTTGTCTTTATCAGTTGTTGGAATGTGGCTTCCGCCCAAAAGCAGCCACTGGTCTATCCTTTTGTCTACGGGACACAATGGGGTTTAGTGGACCAAAACCGCACGACCGTACTGGGACCTAGTCTAGACTCTATCGGTCTGTTTTTCATCGTCAATCCTGACGCAACCTATCCTAAACAAGCTCTGGCCATTAAATCTGATCGTTGCGGGGTACTCAATACTGCTGGTGAATGGATCATGAAACCCAAGGCAGATAGTATTGGTCGCAATCAGTACTATGCTAAGGGTCTGGCTTGGGTGCGCCGCAAAGGTAAGTACGGTCTGATGGATTTTAATGGAAAAAAAGCCCGTTGGCGTATCAAACCGCGCTTTACCAAGGTTGGTGAGTTCCGTGGACGCAAACTGGCCGTGGCAGTCGTAGCCATCAATGACCGCTGGGGAGTCGTGAATGCTCAGGGTGAATTCGTCGCAAAGTGTGACTACGACGAAGTACAACTTATTCACGATTTTTCTGATTATCCCGATATCAAACTCGCAAAAGGAGAGGAAGTAAGCTATATCAGCGCTCGCGGCGAGGCTAGAGATGCAGACAAGCTTGCCTGGGAGGAGGAAATCGTCTTTGAGGATCAAGTTATTGAAGACGACTCGTACCAACAGGAAAGAAAGGAGCATCGTATTGTAAAGGACATACTGGCTGGGGGGCGGTTGAGAATATCACTGGAAGTCGCTAGCGCTGGGCAGCCTTTCCAAGTAGTAGAGCAACGAACGGTAGGTACGGCGTATAGCATCTACAATGTGGAAGTCAATGAAGATGTGAACCCGATGCAGATCAAGTGTCTACTGGTGCAACGTGATGGCAAAATGGGGTTCTGGGGTCGAGATGGCCTTGTTGCCCCAGGTACGGTTTACGACCGAATAATAACCACTCGTGCTGGCCGCTATGGTGAACTGGCTGCACTATATATGGATAAAAAAAAGGCTATGCCAAGTTGACGGGGGAGCCCATAGTACCCCCCATTTTTGATACGGTTGAGGTAATAGGATCACTATTTGTGGTCACTCATTCTGACGGGTATAGGGGGTATGTGGATAGCTTTGGGCAAGTTTATTTGCCGCTGGAGGTCAGTTTGGAGTAGAGAAGACTTTTGGAGGTAAGCAACGTCTGAAAATTTTTGGTGTTCACGCGTTAATGTATCTACGTGTTTATACCTAAAATTTGGATTTTTGAACTCCCACAATCGTACTATTATAGTGCAAATAAGTGGTTTTACACTCTACCGCCCCACCCCGCCAACAAAATAATTACTCCCCCTTAGTGTAATTATCACACATTAATTTATACTTTAGCCTTATTGCAGAATTTTTGACGGTAAACTAATAAGATAAGGTATGTTTTTTAACTCACAAGGCAAGGCCGAGGTGACCTATGATGCTATTGTAGTTGGTTCGGGTATCAGTGGTGGTTGGGCTGCTAAAGAGCTGTGCGAAAAAGGACTTAAAACCTTGGTCCTTGAGCGCGGGCGCAACGTACGTCATGGCGAATATCCAACTGCAGGAAACGACCCTTGGGATTACGAAGCCGGGGAACGCGTACCTCGGGAAGAAGTAGATAAGCACTACAGCAAGCAGAATCGTACCGGCTATACCGTACGTCAATCGCAGAAGCATTGGTTTGTTAAGGATGATGAGCATCCCTATACTGAAGTAAAGCGCTTCGATTGGATGCGAGGTTACCATACTGGTGGGCGTTCTATCATGTGGGGCCGCCAAAGCTATCGCTTGAGTGATTTGGATTTTACCGCAAACGCAAAAGATGGTATTGCCGTAGATTGGCCCATTCGCTACGCGGATCTCGCACCCTGGTATGATTATGTTGAGACCTTTGCCGGCATCAGTGGCCAAGCAGAGGGTTTACCTCATCTGCCAGATGGTAAGTTCCTACCTCCAATGGAGCTTAACTGTGTAGAAAAAGAGTTGAAGAAAGGCATTTCCGAAAACTTCACGGATCGCATTCTGACAATCGGCCGTACGGCACACTTAACCGAGCCTAATCCTGAAATACACGGTACGAGAGGTAAATGCCAGTTCCGTAATCGTTGTATCAGAGGATGTCCTTTTGGTGCCTACTTCAGCAGTAATGCCGCTACCCTACCAGCAGCCGAAGCTACTGGTAATATGACGCTCCGGCCGCATTCTGTGGTGCATTCCTTGATCCTTGATCCCGATACTGGGAAGGCCAGCGGAGTAAGAGTGATTGACGGGGAAACCGGCGAACAACACGAGTTTTTTGCGAAGATTGTCTTTCTCAATGCCTCAGCCCTAGGCAGTACCTTTATTTTGATGAATACGGTGACCGATGAGTTTCCAGATGGTCTAGGCAGCAGCAGCGGCCAGCTGGGACGCAACCTTATGGATCACCACTTTAAAGTAGGAGCCAGCGGGACCTACGAAGGTTATGAAGACCAATATTACAAGGGCCGTCGCCCGAATGGTTTCTATATCCCACGTTTCCGTAATATTAATGCCGCAACCAAGCGCGATGACTATATCCGTGGCTTTGGCTACCAAGGTGGTGGAAGCCGTACGAACTGGATGCGCGGTATCAAAGAATTAGATATGTCCTTAGGTGCTGATTTTAAGGACGCACTGGTACAGCCTGGTCCTTGGCAGCTGGGTATGAACGGTTTTGGCGAATGCCTACCTTATGAGGACAATCGCGTTTATCTCAACCACGAGGTGAAGGATATTCATGGCCTGCCTACCTTGACCATTGACTGCGAGTTTAAGGACAACGAAATGGCCATGCGCAAGGATATGGCAACGAGTGCAGCAGAGATGCTGGAAGCAGCTGGCTTTAAGGACATTAAGACCTACGATGACGGCGCAGCTCCAGGATTAGGCATCCACGAAATGGGTACCGCTCGCATGGGGCGCGACCGCAAATCTAGCGTGCTGAACGAGTGGAACCAAGTATGGGATACCCCAAATGTGTTTGTCACAGATGGAGCAGCCATGACTTCGGCCGCTTGCCAGAATCCGTCCTTGACCTATATGGCGCTAACCGCACGAGCGGCGGACTATGCCGTGCAGGAACTCAAAAAGATGAATCTCTAAATAACTCGAAAATGGATCGCAGAGATGTACTAAAATATACGGCCTACTTAACCGGCTACGCCGTGACCGCTCCACTGACGAGTGCGATACTGAGCGGCTGTAAATCAGAACCAACAGCACCCGATTTTGTCCCCGCCTTCTTCACCGCCGAAGAATATCCAGCGGTGCGCCAGATGACGGAGCTCATGCTTCCCAAAACAGATACTCCGGGAGCAGGCGAATTGGGTATACCGCAATTTGTGGATAAGGTTTTGAGCACCTTTACAAAGCCAGCAGACCAAGAACGGCTCCGTAATGGCCTCAACACCTGGCTGGGCAGCGTGGCCAATGAGGGTGGCTCTCCTTATGCCGACTTGGGCGCGGAAGATCAACTCCGTATCCTAAACGAACTAGACGCCACCAGCAAAGCTGCTGCTGAAGAGCTGGAAGGTTTGGGCCTCAGCAAGGAAGAGAAAAAGGAGCGTACCCCCTGGTGGTTGAATTTAAAAGACCTAATCATTGGTGGCTACTTTTCCTCGGAATACATTGGCACCGAAGTGTTAGCCTATGATCCGGTACCAGGAGCCTATCTGGGGTGTATCCCGGTTTCGGAAACTGATGGTAAGAATTGGAGCCTATAGCAGGCGAATAAGCTTAAAGTTGAATAAGAAACCCCTTCCGGTCTAGTACCAGAAGGGGTTTTAGTATATCAAGAAATGGGTCAGAAGTTAGCCAAGAACGGCATTACCCTTGGCCGGGTACCCGGCATACAGCCAAGAAGCACCAAAAATGAGGAAAGGAATACGGATTTAGCAAGCGAAGGATTTTCGCTTTTAGGCTGCTTTCAGACGGTTCAACTTGGAGCGGCTTAGCTTATCTTCAGCATATTCTGCAGTCACCAAGAAGGAGGTTACTTCCTTTTGTCCAGGCAGCTCAAACATGGCATCAGTCATGATGGCTTCACAGATCGAACGCAGACCTCTTGCTCCCAGGTTAAACTCTAATGCCTTTTCAGCAATCAGCGCAATGGCATCATCAGTAAAGGTCAGTTCGATGCTCTCCAGATCAAATAGCTTTTGATACTGACGTAGGAGCGAGTTTTTAGGCTCAGTCAGAATACGTTGTAGTGCCTCCTTATCAAGAGGATCCAGATAGGTCAATACCGGTAGGCGACCTAGTAGTTCTGGAATTAGTCCGAAAGACTTGAGATCCTGATGGTTTACGTAGCTCAACAAGTTTTCGCGATCCACCTGCTCCTTGTCTTCTCCACGGAAACCGATGACTTGTGTATTGAGGCGGCGTGCAATCACCTTCTCAATACCGTCAAATGCACCTCCACAAACGAAGAGGATATTGCTGGTATTGATTTTTACTAATTTCTGCTCGGGGTGCTTACGGCCGCCTTGTGGTGGTACGTTTACATCTGTCCCTTCAAGCATCTTCAGTAACGCCTGCTGTACGCCTTCACCAGATACATCACGCGTGATGCTTGGGTTATCTGACTTACGGGCCACTTTGTCAATCTCATCAATATATACAATACCGCGCTCGGCGGCAGCTACATCATAGTCACACACCTGCAAGAGGCGGCTCAAGATACTCTCCACATCTTCTCCCACATAACCAGCCTCCGTAAACACCGTGGCATCCACGATAGCAAAAGGCACATTGAGCATCTTAGCGATCGTCTTCGCCAGTAAGGTTTTACCGGTACCCGTACGACCAACAAAGACAATATTACTCTTCTCAATCTCTACTTCATCATCTTGAGCAGCTCCCTGGCCCAATCGCTTGTAGTGGTTATAAACCGCTACGGATAGGACCTTCTTGGCATCGTCTTGCCCGATGATGTACTCGTCTAGTCGTTGCTTAAGTTCCTGTGGATTATACTGGATAGACTGACTGTAGGATTCCTTATTCTGGCCTTTCCCTGTGTAGTTAGGGCTTGGTGCAGCGCCTCCATAAAGCTCCTCCTGGACAATCTCGCTAGCCTGCTCTACGCAGACCTCGCAAATGTGTCCTTCTATACCGGCAATCAGAATCATTGCTTCTGATTTGTCACGGCCACAGAAAGAGCAGCGGTAGTTTTGTTTTGTACGACGCATTGCTATTCTTTAGATTTAAAAAGAACCCACACTAAAGATACGGTTAATGTGGGTTCTCTGCTAGTAGGTCATTATTTCTTATCGTCGGAAGACTGTCTTACCAGTACTTCGTCCACCAGACCGTAAGCTTTGGCATCCGTTGCAACCATCCAGTTATCACGATCACAGTCTTTCTCGATTGTTTCGTAATCTTGACCGGTGTGGTTAGCTAAGATATCGTAAAGCTCTTTTTGCATTTGCTTAATGAGCTTGTAGCTGATTTCCATATCAGAAACCTGTCCCTGCATACCACCTAATGGCTGGTGAATCATCACGCGGCTATGAGGTAAACAAGTACGCTTGCCCTTAGTACCAGCAGCCAGCAATACGGCGCCCATAGAAGCAGCCAGACCGGTACAGATCGTACCTACATCTGGTGAAACGTACTGCATGGTGTCATAGATGCCCAATCCAGCAATAACGGAACCACCGGGGCTATTGATGAACATTTGTACATCACGCTTTGGGTCAGTTGACTCAAGGAAGAGCATCTGTGCTTGGATAACGTTGGCCACGTAATCATTCACGGGAACACCCATGAAGATAATGCGGTCCATCATCAACCGGCTAAATACATCCAGACCAACGATGTTCATCTGGCGTTCTTCAATCACGTTTGGGGTAAAGGCTTGAATATTGGGTGCCAAAACCGGGGCGGTTTTCTCGGCGTATCGCTCTAGATGCATGCTACTCATACCTAAGTGCTTGGTAGCATACTTCATGAATTCATCCTTGTGAAACATTCGCGTTGTTTTTAATTACTCTCTATTAACAATAAGCGTCCCCGGAGGTTGACTCTACTCTTCTTCTTCTTGCGCAAGCAGCTGACTTTCGGCTTCCTGCTCGGCACGGATCTCCTCGATAATAGCCTGAAGCTCCTCTGGCGTGATGGCTTTGTCCTTTAGCTCGTACTCGCCTTGTAGTTTGTCGCTGAGCTTATCATTTATCAGCTCGTCAAACTTATCGCGCACGCTGTTCTCCTCGTTCATCATACGATCTACCATACCGCTGACCATCTCTTCGTTCAGCCATTCTGGCTGGCCTCCACCGAAGTAGCCCAACACCTGCTCAGCGAAAGAAGCTCTTAGTTCTTCTTGCTTAACCTCCAATTCAAACTTATTGATCAGCTTTTCTCGCACCAAGGTCCACTCTAGTCCTTTGCGGAAGCCCGCGAAACCGGCCTCTACACCTTCTGGTGTATTTTGCTCGTTTGAAGCTACTAACCAACGCTTCAAGAATTCCTCTGGCAGCTCCATGGAGTTTTGCTCCATAAGATACTCCTGCATATCGCGGAAAAGCAGCGCATCAGTTTGCTTGATATAATAACCGTTATAGTCTTCCTGAATTTTTGCCAGCGCCTCTTCTTCTGTGCTCACGTCACCTTCACCAAAGGCCTGCTGGTAGAATTCTTCGCCCAACTCAGCGGGTACGTTCCGACTGATCTTATCGATAGTAAGCGAGAAGACTGGATTCACCTCACGGTCATCTTCTGCATCAAGCCCTAGCAAGTATTTGCGTACGTGGTCTTCGGTAGTACCAGCTTCCAGTTCGAAAACATTGAGTTCGGCAGTATCACCGATGTTCTTACCCAGAAAGGCAGCCTTGGCCTCGTCAGTTGTATTTTGGATAAAGAGCGTAAACTCGTGCATAATACCCGCTACCTTAGGAGCACTATCTTCCAGTTCTACTGCCTTAAGGGTAATGATATCGCGCTCTTCAACTACATCCTGAACCTCTTCGTTCTTACCGAAGCGGCGACGAAGATTTTCCAGTTCTTCGGCAATCTTGTCCGAACCTGGATCAATGACAAAGCGCTCAAAAGAACGGTCACCCAATCCTTTAACCTCAAATTCGGGTGCCAAGCCAATATCAAACTTGAACACGTAGTCGGTCAGACTTGCAACACTGAACTCAAATTCTTCCTGATCTGCCGAAGGAATTGGCTGCCCCAGAATATTAAGCGGATTCTCTTTGTCGTAGAGATATTCTGACAACTCCTCTTGCATCTGTCGATTGATGACATCTGCCAGAATGCTACGTCCGAACATTTTGCGAACAACAGACATGGGCGTTTTGCCCTTGCGAAATCCTTTTAATGAGGCTTGATTGCGGTAACGCTTTAGCTCCTTATTGAGCTCTCCCTTATAATCTTCTTGTGCAACGGTTACCGTTAGGGTGGCATTCAATGCATCTATATCAGTGCGCTCGATTGTAGCCATAGAATGATGTGCGAAATTTAGAATTTACTGGACCTGTCCTAGCAAACAGCGTACTGACGCCATTAGTTGTCTGCCGCATGGTCGACCTTGCTTTTCGGACTTGCCGGAAAAACAAAGGATGGTAGCGAACTAACTCACTCCCATCCTCCGTAAAGTGTGCGGGTGGAGGGACTTCCCGACGAATGCTCACGCTGTTCGCTTTGTCGGGATAGACTTCTCGTCTATCCATCCTCCCTGAAGTGCGGGTGGAGGGACTCGAACCCCCACGCCGTGAAGCACTAGATCCTAAGTCTAGCATGTCTACCAATTTCATCACACCCGCTGGTAGAAATGACTTCAATACAAGAAGCCACATTTAAAAAGCGACGCAAAAATAAGGTTTATTTCTAAAACTGCATACACTCCCGCGTTTTTTTAATAAAACTGTTTCATTCAAATGGTTAATTACTCATTTTAAACGATAATATAATCCACGAAAATCACCGCTTATCCTCTCCGATTTTGAACCATAATTACTAGTTATTTGAGCTATCCTTACGCTCCTGGATCTCCGCTTTACGCCGTAACATTTATTCAGTTATAAGCATGAATCGTTGTCTTACGGTTAAACTTATTTTATTAGCGAATGAGGTGAGTAGCAAATCCATTAGTAAGACTTGTGATGTTTCCAACGTAAACCGAACTAACGCCTTTGCGTAAAGCACCAAAGGCATTGTCTAACTTAGGTAACATCCCTGAATGGACAATGCCTTTTTCTTTTAGTTCCTGATACCGGGCAGTATTGATTTCCTCAATAACCGACTCATCATTATCCGCATCTAACAGTACTCCAGGCTTTTCAAAACAGTATTGCAAAATAACTCGATACCGACCAGCGAGAGCCATGGCAACCGAAGCGGCAATGGTGTCTGCGTTGGTATTCAGTAATTGTCCCTGTTTATCGTGGGTGATGGCGCAGCAAACAGGAAAGAAGCCTGCCTTGATTAAAGCCTCAAAACCACCGGCATCAACTTCATCAATATCGCCGGCAAAGCCATAGTCAATGTCCTTCACGATCCGCTTATGGGCACGAATAAGGTTGCCGTCAGCACCGCTCAAGCCAATAGCATTGCAACCTCGAGCCTGCAGACCCGCTACCAGTTGTTTATTCAAGGAGCCTGCGTATACCATGCTTACCACCTCCAAGGTAGCCTCATCGGTAATGCGCCGGCCATTGATCATCTGAGGGGTATGCCCCATGGCTTTAAGTATCTCGCTGGCCCTGCGGCCACCACCGTGCACCAGTATTGCAGGGCCTTCGTAACCCGCAAAAAGATCTAACGCATGGGCCAATTGTTGTGGGTTAGCAAGAACGTTACCTCCGATTTTCAGAATATATAGCAAAATGGGTACTTGTTTTGATCAATGTCTCGTATTGCTCAAAACTACGGTTTAGTCTAATAACGCGCGCCTACAATCTCCAGTAGCGTATGAGATTCCTTTGCTACATAAATTTCTAACTCTTGGTTCAGTAGAGCAGTAGAATAATATTTAGCTGGTGCCGTCAGTTTCTTGATACCGTAAGTGTTTGGTTTTAGTACCAAGTAGGCCGTTCCAAACTCTTCCGTCATGTCTTTAATACGCACATTTATCTTAATTTTCTGACGGTTCTTCAAATCTCTTCTTATCCGCAGATAACTCGGAATGAATACAATCGCGGAGATGCTACCGTATAACACCAAGCAGATAATCAAGACCGTGCCCAGCAAGGCCGGCTGACCAGACAATACGGCCGTAATAACGAAGCCAATGAGGAAAAATCCACCAACCATAAGAAGTTGCTTCGTAATCTCGTCGCGCGCGTCGTGCAATTTAAAGGCATCCTGCGAACTCATTGGCTCAGCAGTAGCAGTTTTGGTTTGTGCAGTGCTTTTTGCCGATTGGCTTTGGAAAGCATGTTGCTGGGATTCCTTCTGAAAGCTGGCGTCCGCGAAGTTCTGGCGAGTATCGGCAGTAGCATTCTTAGCATACCCTCCCGTAGTAGAAGTTTTACGCTTTTCTAAATAAGCTTCAATTTTCGAAAAAAGTGCCTCGTTAGTGGCCGTAGGCTGTAGGGTTTTCTGGTAATAGGCCAGGGTATACAGCAAAGGGAAATTCTCTTTATTCACCTCATTCTGGTGGATTTCCGCTTGCCATTCCATTTTATTGAATTTACCGAAGTAAGTTTTCATTAACTCCCCAAATAAAGACTGTTGCACATTTTTCGGCAAATACTCTGGCGACATGTTATAAAGAAAAGCCTTACCAAAAATCCGCCGCTTCGCTATTTCTTCTTCACCCTGCACCTGCGAGTGCATCATCCAGGAATAGAGGCAAAATCCAAGTAACAGCAAACTCACTAAAATCAGTAAGGTCTTTTGCACAGCGCTCGCTCCGTACAAACTCGATGACCACATTAGTCCTGCAACCCCCAATAAGCCAAAATGAATTTTTGCGAATGCGTGTAAAATGTCCTCCCCTTTCAGTGGAATATTGATACCCAGGTTATCGCTAATTTTGTAGTAACAGCCCGTGGGAAACAATGGCAGTCCGAGGATAAAGAAACGCGTCCTTAGGCTCTGATCTTCGTAACCCTTACGGCCGGGCATATTGATGATTCCAATTCTCATAATCTTAGTCTGTGGTTACAATGTAGTACGGTGCTCAACTTACAAGCATTTTACTTGCCTTACCTTACTTTATTGCATTCCCACAAAAAGGTAACTACACAGAGACAAAAAACTGTTCTTTACCAACCAGAGTAAGAGCGTATTGGACGTACATATAGTCGCATCAACTGACCAAGTCTGACTATTGCAAAAGTCGTTGCAGTACCGCCTGGGCAGCATACAAACGATTTCCTGCCTGTGGCAAAACCAGCGACTGCGGACTATCAATCACCGCATCACTCACTACCACATTACGGCGTACCGGCAGGCAGTGCATAAAGTGGGCATTATTGGTCAGCTTCATCTTATCGGCTGTAATTTGCCAGTCTTTTTCTACTTCTAAGCGCTGGCCGTAAGGCTGTACCGCCGACCAGTTCTTGGCATAAATAAAGTCTGCTCCGGCAAAGGCCTTCACCTGATCGTAGATCACTGGCGTATCGGCCACAAATGCTGGATCCAAGTCATACCCCTTTGGATGCGTAAGTACTAAATCCACGGGGGCTTGCTGCATCCACTCCAAGAAAGAATTGGATACCGCTTGTGGCAGACTGCGTGGGTGAGGCGCCCAGGTAAGTACTACCTTTGGGCGCTCCACCTTTTTGTATTCCTCGATCGTCACCCAATCTGCCAAACTTTGCAGCGGGTGGCGGATGGCCGACTCTAAACTCACCACTGGCACCGAGGCATACTGGACAAAAGCTTGCATGATTTCGTCGGCGTAGTCCTTATCCTTATCCTCTAAGCCGGGGAAGGAACGTACGGCCAAAATATCCGCATACTGGCTCATCACGCCCGCCGCCTCGCGGATATGCTCAGCCGTGCCACCATTCATGACAGTACCATCCGCAAATTCCAGCTTCCAGCCATCGGCAACGTTGAGGGTCATGACATTACAGCCCAGATTCTTAGCAGCTAATTCCGTACTGAGGCGTGTACGCAGACTCGGATTGAAGAAAACGAGAATGACGGTTTTGTTGCGCCCAAGGTCGGTGTAGGCATGAGGATCTTGTTTAATGGCCAAGGCTTCCTGCACCAATTGCGCGGGATCAGCTACATCATGTACACGAGTGAACTGCTGCATTTTTTAGCTTTTACGGATGAAAGCACAAGATAAGGGGTACCGCTTGAAATGCTTTCTCCGATGTGCTAAAGCTAACCCTCTGTCTTATTAATGAAATACTGCAAACCGATATCAAAACCTAAACGGTAATTGTCAATTTCGGAGAGGTAACGTAAGTTGAGGCCCAGCTCCAGGGCGACATTAGGCGTAAGGAAAGTATTGAGGCCAAAGCCTAAGTTCAACTGATAACTGCTAAAACTTTCTCGCTCTGGGACGCCGACCGGAATTTCAGATCGGAAAGGTGCTAACCCAAAGGCCGTTATATCGTTTTCAAAATCGGATTGGTAACCGGCTAGTACACCTCCCCCCAACAGTAGATGATCCCTGAGGAACACTCCATATTCTGGGGAGGCGTATACCGTCAACAAATTGGAGAAGGGCAAAAACAAGACCGATGTTTCTCCTACTACTGCACAATCACGCTACCCTGCCACCAACGCTTTTCAGTTTCCAGTACCAGATAGTATTGTCCTTTAGCTAAGCCGGTCGTTTGCACTTGATCTCCGGCTGGGTCAAACTGCTCAATTTGGCGTACCAACTGCCCCAAGGCGTTAAAGACCATAAGTGTTCCAGGCCCGACCTCACTACCACTGAGCTGAAAGGCACTTCCACTGGGTACTGGATTAGGCCAGCTTGTGAGCCTCGTGTCAGGAGTAGCAATATTGCGCGTACGCGTGAAATCATCCACCGCAGTTGTGGCAATATTGGTGATAATCGGGGGGTTAAAATCAAAGAAGATTGCCGCCTGATTGGGGATTGTATCGTCTAACATGAGAGACGGATCTACCTTGATGCTATAGGTGATAAAACCGTGACTTTCTGCCTCATTGCTGGTGCTATCTGGTAGTTGAATATTATCGAATACAAAAGAGAGTTCCTGACTCGCGCTGCGCTCTACGGCAACGGGGTGGCTGGTTTCAATGGCACGAATACTGCTCATATTCAGACCATCCGCAATCTTGTTGCGTACCACTACCCTATCGGCTGGATAGTTACCCGTATTTTGGAAACGAATACGATACTCCAGTTCAATTTCATTGGCTACCTGGGTTGGATTAATCCGGTCCAGGTTCACCTGTATGTCGTTAGGGTCATAGGCACCGACTACGATATCTTCCAGCTCGGCGAAGTTATTATCATCATTGGCGTCGGGTTCCAAAATTTCTGCGGTAAGCGAGCTCAAGACCTCATCTCCGAGGGGGGCAGATATGTCGAGGGTAAAGTCTACTACTATCGTTCCACTTGCCAGGGGCGGTAGGCTTCCCAACTCAAAGTTCAGTTGGTTACCCAATTGACTACTGGGCGAAAGGGAAGCACCCTCAAATTGCAGAAAATCGTAGTAGGTCAGCTGTAGATTGGCCGTAGTGACTGCCTTAGCTAAGTTTTGATATTTCAAATAATATCGCATCGGGAAACCGGGGCGGTGCACCCGATCAGTGTGCAAGCTTACGCAGAAGTCGGTAAGATCTTCTTCCAACTGGAGCGCAAAATCCAGCGGACCAGCATCTGCAGTATTGCGTTGCTCTGGTACGGACTCCAGATAAGGGTTATCCACATCGGGACCATAATCGCCATCATTGACAAAAAGCAGTTGGTATTGGCCTTCTTCGTTGGTGAAGGCCAAGTCACTTTCGTCGGCTAAGACCAGCTTTACGTTTGGTAATAAAGGCTCACCGGCATTGAGTGTACCATTTGCGTTTTCGTCAAAAAAGACATTTCCAGTAATGGACTGAATTTGGATAGCTGAGGCATCAAGTTCCCAGAAACCATGACGCCCGGTACCCGCAATAGCACGGCCGTTATAGAGATCCAATTGGTGAATAACATCCGTAGGCAAACCATCGTTATAGACCGTCCAATTCAGCCCTTGATCCGCAGAAACTACGATCCCCACGTCGCGTAAAGCCATAATATGGAAGCCATCCACTTCGACGATATTCTTCACCCCTTGTGGCGAATTGGAATAAGGCGCAATAATATCCGGCAAATCCGTAGCTGTTTCCTGCCAGGTATCGCCATTATCATGACTCACGAAGAATTCCAGAAAGTCATCGGAGCCACGGGCAAAAGTGAGGAACAAGGCACTAGGGGTACTATAGAAACGCATACTCCGAACCCCTATCGCGATCGGGAAGCTTTCTAAATTCAAGCCATCCGTCACTAACTCCCAGTTGACTTCGCCTTCGCGTAAACGTTTAACCGTTTCCACTCCAGCGCTGAAAACAGTACTACCGTGGCGCACGAAGTCGTAAATATTTTCACCATTATCCGTTAGTTCCTGCACTGGATACCAACTATCGCCATTGTCATCAGAATAGACGTGCCCTCCACCAGCGGGAAAATAAAAGAGCTTACCGTCCGCATAGCGCAGGTGATCACTAACTAACCAAGCGCCTTCAGTAGAGCCACGAATAAAAGTAGAAGTACCATTAGGTGCTACCCGGTAGATCTCGTGCTTGTAGGGATTGCTGGAAACCGTGTATTCGTTTACAAAATAGAAACCACCACCACTGACCATTTCGTCTAGTGACAAATCTGCGATGGCGACATCCGTAGCCGTTATTTCGTCTTCACTAACATCCGCCAGGCGTAGGCCGCGATCATTATAAAATAGGAGCTGGTCATCCACAAATTTGAAGTTGTAGATATTCGCTCCTTGAATACCCGCCATGGCAGGGGTCACATTAAATCCGAAATCGGGCGATTGGTAAATTGCTTCCTGCTCCACCAAAAGGGCATCTGCTCCTTCTGGGAATAGCAAATCCGTGTAACTGGAGTATAGTGTAGATACTCTTGCCCAAGTCACCCCCTGATCCTCACTGGCGTAGATATCTCGCTGATAAAGTGTATAGATACGATCCCCATCTGTCCAAAAGCCTTCATTACTTGAACGAAAATCTGAAATAGAAGCCGAACTATCCCAAGTTACTCCGCCATCGGCACTGTAGAAAATACGGTCCTCTGGGACACCAACGAGCATCAGGTCTCCATCAACGTAAATTTTGGGAAGTTGTCCAACCTCTAAGTCGAACGGCAGTTGCACCCAGTTTTGGAAGGAGCTATCGGACTGCCATACGATATAATCGTTATCGGTCATGAAGAATAGCCCTCCAGCGACCTGCAGCTGGTTGGGAAAAAAAGGCAGGGTAGACGTGTTTTCCACGCCCCAGGTTTCGCCTAGATCAGAGGAAACAAAAACAACCGTTCCGGCTACTTGGTAGACAATGGTCTCGCCATTGTAATGTAGATTACGGAATATACTACTACCCGACCCAGGCTCAGAAAGTTCTCGCCAGTCATCGCCGCTATTTTCACTGATAAAAACGCTGTACTCATCCGTTTCTCGCGAACGAATACGACAGATCACTACGGAACCTACCGCACGAAGGGTTGATACAAAGCCACGCTCGTAGCCCCCTCCGAAAGCATTGGTCCAACTGGTCCCATTATCATCAGAATAGAAGAGGCCCGAATAAGTAGAAGCAAAAATGCGAGATTCCGATTGTACCAGATCAAGGAACTGAGCACCTGATGGGCTGTTAATAGGTTGCCATTGGGCAAAAGCGAGATGCGCTGTAAACAGGAGAATGAGGAAGGGTAATGTTGTTAACTTCATAGAGCTGGTGGTTGATATTGGACAATAGCCTATCTTCTATTGCACAGCAAATGTAAAGGATAGCAGCAAAACGCTGTTCTTTCGATGAAAGCTCAGCTGGACTCTCGGTATTTACAACATACGAGATGTTTGGGAATTTAATTTGGGAAAGAAATGCGTGCTTCCTGATTATCAAAATCCCAAACATCTCTCTAAGCTTATCGTATTTCGATATAGTGCGACTGACCACCAGATTGATCACCGTTCAACCAATTCCAGGCATACCTTATTTCCAGCAGGCCGCCTTCGTTTTTGCTTAGCGTCCCTTTTGACTCGCCAGCTAATAATTGGCCTTCAATAGTCAAGCACTGGTAGAGCATCTCTATTTGGTCTTCACTAACTTGTTTTCCCAAGAGGTAGCCTTCCTGAATTTTTCCACCGCTGTAGGTGCCGGTGATGGTTTGCCCTTGTTGATAATAGTGGAACAGGGTTTCGCTGGAGGATACACCTTCCGCGTTAGCGGCAGTCCGGAATTTTTTATCGTTGAGGTTCATGACGGGTGGATTTGATTCGTTTTTCCGATTGTTCCAGTAAAGTAAGCAAGATTGAGCCTATTGTGGCAGAGACACCTTGCAATGCTTCTTTACAGCAGTGCACACCTATCGATCCGTTCTAGCATTGAATAACAAGCCCAGCATCTTATAGAAATCGCCTTCATTGTACTCAAAGTCGCCCTCCGTATCTACGCGGTGTACCATTACCAAACCAGAATCTAGATAAATACCAAGCATATGTACACCAAGCCCGGTATGGAAGCAGGAGTTGCGTTTGGTCCGTTTCTCCTCAGATAGATGGGGGTTAAAGGTTAAGAGCTACGGCAAGTCCAATATCCGTACCTCACCTAACCGCAAAATTTGCTTTCAATCAATAGGACGCTTGGTGAGGTGAATTAGTTGCTGGCACGGAAATTTATCGGCCAGTCTACTACATTGTTTCTAGCCTTTCATTAATAATCTGACTAATCTCCGCCGCCTTATCCACAATCATAAAATGAGCCCCGTTTTCGATTAAGATGGTATCCCCTTGGGGTGGGAGTAGTTTATCATTTGTGCCGCCGATTTTGAGTGAAGGAGTGGTGAGTTTACTCGTGTTTTGCCAAGTCAGCAGCGCATTAATAGCCCACTTGGCAAATTTCAAGTCGGTATCACTAAGGATATCGGACAAGAGGGCTTTATTCTTTGCACCAAACACCCAGTTAGCCAACATTCTAGGGGGATCAAACAAGGGGTAAGGAATCCACTTTACAAGCTTCGTTTGTCCCAGTAAACGATAAACTGTACTCAATTCATCTTTAGTTTCTACAGATGAGATCAAGATCGTCAACTTTGGCTGCAACACCTTACTCATCTCTACCGCAATTAGGCCTCCAAAACTTACTCCCAGCAGTATAAATGGTTCTGCCTGATTTACTTTTTCGGCCATCCGCAAGGCGTAGGCTTCCAGGGACTCGTTAGTCTCAGGTTTTAACCATTGTAGCGGAATTAGATCGCCCTTTAATGTTAGGTATTTGAACACTCTTTCATCCGCTCCTAAACCGCTTATGGCATAAATCTTCATCAGTACCCCCAGAGGATGTTATTGATAGAATACCAATGTACTGCAAAATGTAGGTAAAGATGAATTGGGGGAGTTTGCTTTTAATTCGTCCTAATATATGGTTTCGCAGAATTCATTCCGCTTTAAATCTCCACGGCGGAATGAATTCCGCGAAACGAATTATGTACCAGTGCAACCAATGGATAATGGAGTCTCCCTT
>JBCBWU010000098.1:0-26607 GCA_039816955.1 Bacteroidota bacterium | reverse complement strand
AAAGGAGGTGCCGCCGGATAGGACTAGTGAGCGGGTATTTGGTCCACTGCTGTGGGATGTTTGGGAAGTTAAACTGGGTAGCACTGTGTTCAAATAGTTCTTGACCAAATATCTTAACTCGAAGGAGAGTGTCATAAAGGTTATCGTTTTTGGGGTCAAGCACCCAAATGAAGTCACGCATACCCAAGCGTAAATCTTGAATGCTCTGTTCCAGTTGTCCTAGTAGTGGTTGTTGTTCGCTTTGACTACCAGCCTGCCGCTTGATTACCTCTGTGAGTAAGCTCATCTTGGTAATTTTATTGCCGGCCTCGTCGTGGAAATCTTGCGCGGTCCTTTTACGGAAATCCTCGCGCGCTCTTTGGCGTGCTTGGTCAATCTGGCGTAGTGCCTGTAACCTGGTTTGAAAGATGAAAAAGATCAAGCCGGTGAGTGCCAGGAAATAGATCGCAAATGCCCACCAGCGTTGCCACCAGGGAGGGGAAATGACAATTTGTAACTCCCGAATATCCTTCCCCCAAATACCGTCGTGATTAGCAGCTTTTACCCGAAAGGTGTATTCGCCTGGCGGCATTTGTGGATAGCTGGCATAACGGCGTGTACCTGCGTATACCCAGTCTTCATCTACTCCCACCATCTGGTAGGCGTATGTATTGGCTGCGCTTTGGGTATACCCTAGTTTGGCAAACTCAAAGGCCAGGAAATTCTGGTTATATTGCAACGTCACTTCACGTGTTTCACCGATAAGGTTTTCCAATATTTCACCTGGACCTTGTGATTGGTTGAATAACTGAAAATTCGTTAATTCCACTGGCGCCGAGTAGGAATAGGCTCCTACTTTCTGGGGATCAAAATAGGTGAGCCCTTCCGGCCCTCCAAAGCATAGTATACCCTGCTGTGTGCGGAAAAAAGCATATTGATTAAACTCGTTGGCTTGCAGGCCATCTGCAGCTTGGAATACCTGCATGTTCCATGCATCATCGCTTTGTTTCATCCGTACGAGACCGTTATTGGTGCTGAGCCAATAATCACCACTATAGGGATCTTCCAACATGCCATAAACAATGTCGCTCGGTAGGCCATCTGCTGCCGTGATTTGTTCAAATCGGTCGTCACCCAACCAGCGGTTGAGCCCTCCTGCGGTACAGGCCCAAATGGTGCCGGTTTCATCTTCATAAACGGATAAGACCAGATTGTTACTGAGACTCTGGAGATCTCCTTCTACTTGTGTGAAACACTGGAAAGTATCTTGCCCCGGTTCGCGATAGCAAAGCCCCCCGTTTGCCGTTCCTGCCCATAGGCGGCCTTGTTGATCTTCAAGCAAGTAGAAGATGTACGGGCTCAGCAGCCCACCGCCGTTTTTCGGCTCGTAAACGCATAAACTATCAAGTTCGGGCAGCCATTGAATTACGCCCCGATTAGGAGTGGCAATCCAGTACGAACCACTTTGATCTTTGATGATATCGTGAATACCTGCGTTTTGCGTCAATGCAGCCAGGCCAGAAATAGAATCGAATTGCCATTGTCCATCATTATTCGACTGAATTTTACGGAGCCCACCCCGCCAAAAGGTCACCTAGTGTTCGTCCCCGAAATATCGTGTGTTGATAATGTAGTCCTCAGGCATATCGGGCTGCGTAGTGGGACTTAGGCATTTTCCAACAAATGAATAAGGGAGCTCCGTATCTTTTTTCGCTGAGGAACTCAACTTTACAAGCCCCTCCTGTGTGCCCAGCCACCAGTTTCCTGCCTCGTCCGCTGTACATCCTAGCACTACGTTGCTACAAAAGGCCTCTCCAAAATCAGCAGCGCTAAGGTGATGAAAAACCGGAGGAAGGTTGGATAAACTGTGGATACCTTGTCTCGTACCTACGCCTACTAATCCAGGCTCTAGCTGTAGAATAGCAGTGATCTGATCATCAGTGAGTTCGTAGTCTGCGGCAGTACCCACTGGTCTCGGGTTCAGATCTTCTAGCGGGGCATAGGAGTATAATCCATCAAGCGTACCGATCCAAAAGGTCCCCGTTTTATCTATCAGTAAACTACTTACAGCATTGTTTAGTGCTCCAGCCTCGGGCCGGGCATCAATTCGGATTTCCTCAATGTTTTCAACTTGACCCCGTTTATCTGTATAGCTACCAACCAATAAGCCATTATAGCTACCGAGCCAGATTTGCCCTGCTAAGCTATCAATTGTTGCTACTCCTCGATCACTAATGACTGCTCGCCATTCTTCGTCCGGAATTTGCCAAATAAAAGCCCCTTCCTGCGCACCCACCAGTACGTGATCGTCGTCTAAAAAATGAATCTCATTGATGATTGTAAGTGCTGTTTCTGTTGGTTGGGGGATTGTATTGAAGGAGTTGGCCTTGCTATCATATCGCCAAATTCCTTGCTCGGTTCCCAACCAGAGTTGATTGCTCGGCCCCTGCGTTATGGTGCGTATAGATTGTATTTCGGGGGCATCTGCGGGTAAACGATGACGGAGGAAACGCCCGGATTTGCGATCATAGCTAGCCAAACCACTGCCAAAGGTGCCGATCCAAAGTCGTTGTTGTCGATCTTCGAATAATGTCCAGACAAAGGCATTAGGAATGCTAGTGCTATCTTGTGGGTTGGGCCGGTGAGCTAGTAGTTGATAACCGTCGTAGCGGAAAAGCCCCTCCTGTGTGGCGATCCACAAGAATCCATCCGAGGTTTTAAGCAGATCGTTGACGTGGCCAGGGGAACCAATTCCAGGTGCGGAGAATGCCTTTAAGAGTCCCTGTTGCCCCAGTGCTTGTGGAAAGAATAGCACTAGAAATGCTGCAATCCACGGCAGTTTTAGATCCCTTATCTTCATTGGGTAAGGTGGTTAATCGGCTACGCAAGTCGTAGTAAATTACACAAAAGTGTGAAACTAGCGTTCACAAAGCTCGAATCAATTCTGGCTAATACAGATATAGGCTCTTTGTTTTCTTAATTTGCTACTGCGCGGGCCAGTTTACCTCCCGATAGGGTGCACTAGGCCACTGGAAATATTGGCTTGGAAGATCCTCTTTTTTGATGAAATCTGGTCCGAAAGGAACACTGAGGAAAAGCTCCGCTTCGTCGAAGCGACCTTCTAAATCACCGGGCTTATCAGCTAGGTAGACATTGCGGCTGTGTTCAGGACCTTCGAGTGAGGAGAGCATCAAGGTTTCTACTCCCAGGGCCCAACCAATCCAGAGTTTTTCGTAGTTCATATTGGTTAGATAGACTACTCCCTTAGGGTGTTCGGCACTCGTCTGGGTATCGAGGAGGCGGTGCAGGTAGGATAGACGCTCTTGGAAAAAACGTTTACTGTCGGATATTCGAAATAAGCTAAATACCAGTAGGCCTGAAATAATGACTAACATCCAGGGGCGTTTTTCTGTAACCCATTGAAAGGCCAGCGGAAGTCCCATGGTAAACCCAAGATACCCCAGGTAACCATCCACCATATTGTAGATATTGGAGGTCATGTAGGCGTGTGTGACCATTATAATCGCCAGGATCGCCAGAAAGCTTAGTAGGACATAGATGGCCGCTAGTATGCGTTTGTGCCAGATCAAGAGCCCCAGGCTTAGCAGAAAAATCACCAGGGGGAAGGTGTATTGGGTATCAAAATATCGCCAGATGATACTGCTGATGTAATAGTCGTTGAGGTTACTGAGTACACTCCAAGCTTCCAGTAGGCGATTGGCTCGTTCTGCTTCGTAGGCATTTCGCTCAACGAACACGTAGGTCTTGAGTAGGAGCCCGCCAGTGACTAAACTAATAATCCAAAAGCGGGGATTCAGCCACTCGCGCTGCCAGAGTAGTATAAATCCTAGAACAACCGCGGTGCTTATGGTAACGAAGGGATGTGAACCTAGCAGCAGTATTCCTAAACCAATTCCAACACCCACATCCAGCCAAGCGGGCCATTTCTCGAAGGCGTTTTTGGGTTTAGTAAGCCAAGCTGCAAAAAGGATTAAGGGAGCCATCGCTACCACGGATTCGCCAACCGGCGCATAAAACTTATAGCGGACCGTAAGGCCAAGTGCCAAGGCCAATAATATTCCTGCGTGCGGATTGCGAAATAAGTAAACAATGATGTTGTAAACGGCATAGTAGCAAAGGACAATACCCGCGCTGTAAGCCATTATTACTCCTTTTAACGACCAGCCTAACTTCATGGCCAGGAGCGGGAAGACTTGCGGAACGTAGCTCATGGTACGCCCGTGTCCGGCGAAAAAGGATTCGTGGGTAATAACTTTAAAGGTATAGTAGGCGGTATCCATTGCCAGCATTCGCTCCTGGTAGTACACGATGCTTAGCACGAGCATAGCTAGAAAGTAAAAGTGCCCAGCAAAAATAAAAGGGCGGTAGCTAGAGAGTGGTTGATGTAGAGTAGTCCATTTCATATGCCGCAGTAAAAGTAAGCAATGCGGGCGACCTAAAAGGAGAGTGGAGTAGTGGTAATGCTACACTGCGATCATCTACAGAGCAACAACGGCACTTAACGTTTCTTTACCGTTCCTTTAACGCTACGCTAAGAATGCGGTGCCGAATTTCAACTTAACTTTGTGAAAAGTTACTCAACCTAATCTTACAGAACCCACGATGAAAAAACTAATGTTCCTATTGGCCATTGCCGGCCTGTTTACTTTCGATCTAAGTGCCCAAACTCAATACAAAGTAGTCACCGTTGTAGAATCAATCGTACCTGCTGGTATTGGTCGTTCTAGAATTATCGAGGAGCGAGATGATGCTAATCTAGACGCAGCTACTACTTCCCGTACCAACGGTAAGAATAGTGATCAGGGCGATGTTCGCCGTAAAGACCTCAAGATTGATGCCTTCGAAGAAACGAAGTTGTTGAACTTCTTTAGCTTAGGCGGTATCAACTTCCAGAATATTGCTTCTAACGACGCAATGATCTCTGCTAAGCTGGATCAACTAACTGCCGAAGGCTGGGAATTGGCATTTGTGACTAGCGGCGTGGAAAGCTCCGCCGGTGGAGATGACGGAGAGGGAATCTTTATCACCCGCTTTGTTTTCAAGCGCTAAACGCTGCTAAACATAGCATCTCCCCTCAAAAAAATACCAAAATCGACCGCCCACGCACTGCAATATACAGGCGTGGGCGGTTTACATTTATGTCCTTAAGGCACTGGTGTTTTACGACGAGCCTTGCCGTTATTTTCTCTTTGATGCTCTTTATCTTAAGCAGCGCTTGCATTTTGGGTGATGGTGCGTGATACACCAGTTGTAACCTGCGCTTGCTTTCGCTTGAAACTGATCCCTAGCATAACAGACAGGAAGATGGGCAGACCCAGCACCGTTAACCACCATTGTCCGGAAAATACCCCGATGATGATGACGGCCATCATTAAAAAGAAGCGAATAATTACGGTTGCTATATTGATGCTGAAAAATTCCATGATAGCTGTTTTTCTAATTTGTAATGGATGATGGTACAAAACTATAGAGCCTGTTGAGGGTCAGAGCTGAGCCTTGTCAGCTGTGGTGGTGATTTTGGTCACCAGGCGGCATGGCTTTATTTTTCTGGCATTTCCTTGCTGATTTTCATTAAATTAGCCGAAATTTGTCCACGTCCGCTCACAGTGTAGAAGCGGAGCATACTTGAGCAAAAACCGATTTAATCCCATGAACTACACGCAAAACGTCCATCCCGATGGTACCTATCCTTTGGTGTCCATGCCCGTTCTGGTAGTCTTCTCTTTTTCCTGGAACAACCACTTTCAACCGTTTCCTGCAACCTGTTTGACTGTTAATGCTACGCCCTTTGGCTAGCTCTTGACACTTTGAATCCAAGTTTGGATTGACTAGTAGTCATTAACCCGAAATTGACCAAAAAGCTGCTTTATGGCGCAACGATATACTGTATTAGCCTTGTCCTCCATTATCAGCCTGTTGCTGCTCTCCGCTTTTAGCTATCCCCTGTCTATGGGAGGCGAAGAAGCGGTATTTATGCCCGTCTTCGTGGATAGCCCTCCGGCAGATACCACCGTAGATTGTGTAGAGGATGTACCCGCTCCCCTCGACTTGACGGCCAACGACGGCATGGGCGGTGCCGACTTTGAAGTGAGCCCGGTAGATACGCCGGATGCTAGCATGATTGACCCCTGTACGGGTGGCGTAATTGTGCGCTCTTGGACAGCCATTGTGGGTATGGATTCCACTACCGTAAGCCAGAATATTACCGTTTCGCCTGACGGCACACCTCCCTCTATTAGCCTGATGGAAGTGCATGATACGGTGGTTTGTGAATTGGCTTTACCTACCGCTCCGAATAATCCTGATCGGTATGATGTGTGGATCAGTTCGTTGCGGGTGGCGGTCAGTACAAATGCTACGGACAACTGTGACGGTGCCATTTCGATCACCGATGATGGCGGTACTACCTTCGAGGAAGAGTGTGCCACTCGTTTTGTTACGTTTCGCCTGACTGATCAATGTGGAAGCCTTACGGAATACATGGCCTCCTACACGACTATTGATACGATTGCACCAGTGCTCACTGGGGTGCCCAACGATACTACATATAACTGCTCTGATCCTATTCCTGATCCGCCACTGGTTACGGCAACCGATAATTGTACGCCTGACCTAACGCCTACTCTGGTGAGTTCCTCTACGCAGGAAATAGACGGGACCTGCCAGGAATACGAATACAATATCTTACGTACCTGGATTGTCAATGACTCCTGCGGGAATCGTACCATTGCTACACAGCTGATTCAGGTTATCGACGATCTACCACCGGACTTTGAGGCTCCGCCAGACATCACTATCTCCTGTACTACCGATCCGCTCGACCTTACCGTTACCGGCGAGGTGACCAACGTAATGGATAACTGCTCTGCTGATGTGGAAATCACCTTTACCGACTCTGTAAACCCGGGTATCTGTGAAGACGAGATGACGATCTTGCGCTTCTGGCTAGGAACGGATGTGTGTGGCAATGCCGCTGTTAAACGGCAGGTGATCAATGTGGCCGACTTACAAGCTCCTACTTTTAATGTGCCGCCTGATATTACGGTTGATTGTAGCCAAGCTGATGATCTGATGGTGACGGGCGTACCTACCAACGTTTTGGACGAATGTGATCCGGATCCAGATGTGGATTTTACAGATGACATCTTCCCTGGTGATTGCCCCAATGAATTCTTGATTCGCCGTACTTGGAAGGTAACCGATCGTTGTGGCCAGTTTGCTGAGCTCACACAAGAAATTGCGGTAGAAGATCAACAGACTCCTACTTTCGTGCAAGAACCCGAAGATCTTCTGATCTTTTGCGCAGTAGAGACGGAAGCAGAACTGGTATTTGCCGACTGGCTAGAACAACGCGCCGGAGGCATCGCCACAGACAATTGTACCGATGCCGAAGACATCACTTGGTTTGCGTTCAATAGTGGAACTACTGACGAGCCTAGTCTTGAGTTGGTAGCTTGTCCCACTGGGCCAGATCAGATTGTACAGCGCCAGGATGTTGACTTTATTATCCAGGACGAATGTGGCTTGCGTGATACTGTTACAGCTTCCTTTACAGTCTTGGATCAACTTCCTCCAACCATTGAAGAGTGTCCAGAGGATGTTGTGGTGGAAACGAATCCGGGCATGTGTACCGGGGATGCTACGCTAGAACCACCACTGATCACTGATGAGTGTTCGCTTAGCATGGCCAATCTTATGCTCACGGACAATGCTGTTTTAACCTCCCAGGCGATGCCTGGTCAGGAGGGAGAAGTAGCTGTAGACCCGGTTGATCTCGTACTACTAGTTTCGGCTCCCCTACCGATCAATACCAATGGCGGAGGTGACCTGACCATTAGTTTACAAACGGTGGACGGCGAATCACCCGATGAGTTCTTCTGGGTGTTTGGTGAAGATGGTACATTATTGGGACAAACTAGCCCCACCGATATGCAGTGTGGAGATGGGAGTACTACTTTCTCGCTCACTTCTGGGCAGATCAATACCTGGGCAACAGATGGTATCATTCAAATTCGCCTGGAGCCTAATATTCCTGCCGGCCAACCTGAGCGTTTCGCGATCAATGCCAACTGCCCAAGCCCAAGCATTGTACAGGCGGATCTTTCGTTTACCATCAACGAGCTCAGAAATATCGTCTTCCAGTACAGTGTTGATAATGGGAGTCGAGTTACCGTAGATCCTATCGCACCAGTAGATCTTACCCTTGATCAGGGCGATCACTTGATTCGCTATTATGCTACCGACTGTGCGGGCAATGTAGATTCTTGCGATTTCTCTGTTTCCGTTGTGGATCGCGAAGCACCAGAAATCTTGTGTCCAATGCCAATTTCGGTAGCTGTAGACGCCGATTCGTGCCAAAAGACGTTGACGCTGCCAGTACCGGAAGGCGCAACTGATGATTGTGCGGTATTTACCAACTACGAGCGCACACTTCCCGCTACTATTGGGGATGCTTATCTGGAATTTTTCCTTGATCCAAACCTGAACGACTATCTGCCTGCGGGCCGTACGCTAGCCTTTGATGATGTGGTAGCCAATGCTTACAGCGATGTAGAGGTAGTAGTTGATTTGCAAGGTGACTTTAATACCAATGGCGCATTCGTTACGATTTTGGGAGACGATGGCAGTACCTTATTGACCACTTCAGTTGGGGTGGCAGATTGTAACACGCCGGGCCAAGTTTCGGTAACCATTCCACAAGCTACCTTTAATACCTGGGCGGCGGACGGTTTGGTTAATCTAGAAATCGTACCCAACGATATTACCGTTCCACCGGGTGTGCTTGGTGATGGTATCAATCCTTGCGACCCCATGCGCGTACAGATGGATGGCGATGTGGATAGCATCAGCTACATCACCGCTACGCTCAGCTATGATAACTTGGTAACAAGCTATTTTGCTACGGGTGAGTCGCCACTGGCACCGGCCATCTTGCCGTTCCCGGAAGGAGAAATTACGCACACTTTTGCCGTAGGGCAAACGGAGGTGTTTTACCATATTGAAGACCTGGCGGGTAACTCTGATACTTGTTCCTTCACCGTTGATATCTTAGATGAAACGCCACCAACGGTGCTGTGCCAGCCTACAAACTTATTTATCAATCCTTCTGGCTTACAGGTAGAGGTGGTCAATGCCACTGATGTTGATGCCGGCAGCTTTGATAACTGTGGTGTAATCGACAGCCTTTGGTTAACGCCTAATGTTTTTGATTGCGACCAAATTGGCGAAGTTGTAAATGTGACCTTAAGTGCCCAGGATGAATCCGGCAATATAGGTACCTGTCAAACCATAGTGGGTATCGCACCTGATGGACCCCAGCCGACGGCTAATTCTGGCCTTTGTGGCGGTGATACATTGTTCCTGGCGGCTAATCCACCGGGACCTAATCCTGGAATCTACACTTACCAATGGTTCAGAGGGAATGATCCCCTCACTCCGGCGGGGCCGGAACCCGACTTGGTCCTTCCTGGTATTGATGCCGACGATGAAGGTCCTTACCGCGTAGTCATTACTGGCTTAACGGGATGTACGGCGGAAGGTGTGGTCAATGTAAGCATCGAAGAACTTCCACTTACACCTGAGTTGGAAATTGCCAGTAGTGTATGTAGCGATGAAGATATTCTGCTCGAAACTCCTGTGGTACCGGCCGGTACCGGCGTACAGTTTTTCTGGTACGAAGGGGTAGCTCCTAACGGTACTTTGCTTGGGACTACAGCTGAGCCTATGTTTACGGTAGCCGGGCCGCATCCTATTGGTACCCGCAACTTCTACCTTGAGGTAGAGGCAAATAGCTGTTTATCACCTGCTTCGAGCAGTGAGTCGATTACGGTTTTTGAACGACCAATTGCAGTAGTCACTTTTGCCGATACCCTGGTCTGTGCAGATGAAGTCATTACCCTAGGTGTGAATCCGCAATCTAACGCTGAGTATTCCTGGACGGGGCCTAACAATTTTAGCGCCGATGTCCAATTTCCTGATACGGATCCACTGACGGCCTCTCTCGCTGGTTATTACTATGTAGAGATCAATAGAGGGCTTTGTGTATCTGCCCCAGATTCGGTCTTAGTCACTGTGAAGCCACGTCCGGATCAACCTGATTTGGGTAGTAACTCACCGGTTTGTGAAGGGGAAGATTTGATTCTGCAAACGTCATTCACGGGCGCGAGCAGTTACCTCTGGCAGCGGCAAGGAGATTTACCCATAGCGACAAGTATTCCATCTTTAACGATCTCGGATGCTTCCAGCGCCGATCAAGGAATCTGGGAATTAGTTGTGGTGCTCAATGGTTGCGAATCACCACCTGCTGACCCCATTGGTGTAGTGGTTAACTCAAGGCCGGAAGCCTCTGCCTCAGTTGACCCTGACCCCGCGTGCCAGGGTGATGATGTAACCTTAAATGGCTTTAGCACCGTAGCTGGTTCCTCCTTTGCCTGGACGGGGCCGAACGACTACAGCCGAAATATTCAAAACCCGGTAATCAGCAATATTACCTTGTCACGAGCCGGTACCTATAATCTGACGGTTACGACCGGATCGGGCTGTACAGATAGTACTTCAGTTGTGGTTGATGTGCTAGATAATGTCACCATTACAGGGATCAGTGATAATGTTCTAGCCTGTATAGATGAGGGCTTTAATATGGAAATCACGGCGGCTACTTTACCTGCTGATGATGGAACTTACACCTATCAGTGGAGTGTACCTGGGGGCTCAAGTCCAATCATTACCACGGGACCCGTCCTTGAGCGGCCAAGTGTTACCGCTGATGATGCTGGGGTTTACACCTTGGAGGTGGTCACTGCCGATGGATGTTCCTCTGGCCCTAGTAATCTCATAGTTGACCTCAATTTCATTCCGTTACAGCCATCTTTACCCGTTACCTTATCGGGTGAAACGGCTTTCTGTGCGGGTGAAACAGTTACTTTAGTGACCAATGCCGTACCCGGTGCCGATGTAGAATACTTCTGGAATACTCCTGCCGGTGTCAGTCTGCCAAGTGGCGGGGAGAACATGTGGGAAGTTACTGATTTGGATGCGGGAGATGATGGTGATTACGCCGTATACGTGGTTCGTGAAGGCTGTGCCAGTGATACCTCAATTGCTCGGAATATTACGGTTAATCCAATTCCAACCGTTACGCTTACAAGTAATTCTCCGGTCTGTGAAGGCGACCAGATTTCGTTGCAGTCAACTTTCTATCCTACCGGAAACTACTCCTGGAGTGGCCCCTCGGCCTTTGGTGATGGTATCAATGTGCACAACCCAGTCATCAATGCAGCCGGACTAGATCGTACTGGTACCTATCGTGTTTCGGTTGAGGTGGAGGGCTGCCTTTCGGATACAATAACTACTGATATCATCGTCCAAGAACGACCACAAATTCCTAGTATTAGCCATGATGATCCAATATGTCTGGATGACCCAGATGCAGTATTGGTTCTTAGCATTGATACCCTAAGTTCAGTGCCTGGTGCTACTTATACCTGGTCTACCAATAGCGGCAATGATGTTGTGGGGGGGCCAGCACCTGATCTACAACTGGAATTAGCTGATTTTAGTCTCTTCGTCGATGGTGGTACATTCCCATTCTTTGCGCAAGCAGAGTTTGATGGCTGTACTTCGGCGCTTTCTAATCCGACCTTAGTCCAGTTTGACACCATTCCGCTCAATACTGCTTTCGCCGGGGTGGATACGACCGTATGTTCCGGCGAGTTTGAGCTCATGGGAGCAACGCCAACCGTAGGAACTGGATTATGGCAATTGGTAGATGCAGTTAACACAGAAGGCTTTGCTATCGCAAACCCAGATGAAGCAACTTCCATAGTGAGTGGACTAAGCGCGGATGGTGCTCCCTATCTATTGAGCTGGACCTTGACTAATGGCGCTTGTCAGAACTACTCTGCGGACACCGTTATGCTAGATGTGATTACCGCAGAAGTGGCGGACGCAGGTCCGGATATTCTGGTTTGTGAAGATGAAATCATTATCCTGGAGGCAACGCCACCGAGCCTTGATTGCACGGGCCGCTGGACTCAGGAGCCTGGCCAAGCTGGATTGTTTGTGGAGATTGTCGAGCCAGACAACCCGAATACCGAAATTCGCAATGTTGCTTCTGATAACATTTATTTCTTCTTCTGGGAAGTGGACTGTGTGTGTGGAATTAGTGAAGATCTGGTGATTGTGAATGTGAGTGATCCGACCATTACTGCCGGGCCGGATATCATCGTTTGTGATGAACTAAACGAAATTATACTCGAAGGCGAAGAGCCAGCTATTGGTAGTACGATCCGTTGGTATTCTCCGAATCCAGATCTTACCTTTTCAGACGCTACTTCTGCTACACCGACGGTAGGTAACTTACAAGTAGGTGAGAACATTTGCATCATGGAGGTGGATGAAGGGTTCTGTGGCGAATCCAGCCGCGATACCACCATCGTCACCTACAAGCTTCCGCCAGTGCTCAGCGACGATCTCGTTGCGGTAGGCTTTGGGGAAACGGTTGATGCACTGCCATTCGGTAACGATATGATTCCTGACGGTACTTCTGTAGAAATTGTGAGCGGTCCTTTCGAAGGATCTGCCGCGGTTACAGATCCTATGGTGATCGAGTATACTGCTCCGGCCAACTTCGTAGGTACAGACCAAATTATTTACCAAGCGGTGAGTGAGGGCTGTGCAACCACTACTGCGACAATTGATTTTGTAGTAGGAGAGGGGGCTGCCTGTAAGGTGCCTTCGATCTTTACGCCGAATGGTGATAATTATAACGACAACTTTGTCATTCCTTGTTTGCTGGATAAAGATCAATACCCAAACAGTCAGGTTACTATTTTCAATCGTTGGGGCGATGAGGTGTATCGTTCGGGTTCACCTTATTCGGGGGACTGGAATGGTACCTTCTCGGGAGAAGACTTACCGGTCGATACCTATTTCTACTTAGTTGAGTTCGGTGATGGTTCTGATCCTTTGACGGGCTACGTAATGATTCAACGCTAGTATTCCTGCTCCGGCAGCAAATGCAACCAAAAACTAAACGCATGCGCAAGCTATTTTTTATTTCGCTTTTGCTACTCTCTACTGGATTGGTGCTGCATGCCCAGCAGGATGAGCAATTTACCCAGTTTATGTATCACAAACTGGGCTTTAATCCCGCCTATGCTGGTATGCAGGAAACCCCAACTTTTACTGCTCTTGTGCGACAGCAGTGGATTGGTTTAGAGGGTGCGCCACAGTCTCAATTGCTGACATTTAATATGCCACTTACGGCCTCAGGCATTGGCTTGGGGGCTAATATTTCCCGCCACAGTATCGGGGCAACCGAGCGCCTTACGGCCGATATTTCTTACTGCTATCGCTTCAATCTTGGCCGTGGGGGGCGTATGGGGATTGGATTGTCCTCTTCAGTTCGTCAACTTAAAGTTAATTTTAGTGAGACGGAATCTACACAGCCCATTGAAGGAGATCCAGCCATTCCCTTAGGGCTGCAAAGCAAAATTGTACCCAACTTTGGTGCGGGTATTTATTACAGCAATCAAACCTTCTATTTGGGCTTTAGCGCGCCGCGACTATTGACTAATAATATTGATTTCGCAGATGAAGGGACTATCATTTCTCGAGAGGTGCCACACTATTATTTGATGGCTGGCGTTCTACTGCGGCTAGGAGGAAAAGTGCAGATGCAGCCGCAGGCAATTCTAAAGTATGTAGAGGGTGCACCCTTCGATGGCGATATTAATTTAAACTTTATTTTTAGTGAAACCGTATATACTGGTGTATCTTACCGATTAGGCGGATCTACCAGTACCGGAATTGGGGAGGCAGGTTCCGTTTTGTTGGGCATGCAGTTCAGCGATGCACTTATGTGTGGGTTGTCTTATGATATGACGCTCTCTGAATTGCAGTCTTACGCCAGCGGATCGATAGAAGTAGTGGTTCGGTACGGCATCGGTGGGCGTTCTCGAGGAGGTGAAATCCTAAGCCCTCGATTTTTCTAAACTTTCCTATGAGCAACGAAAAAACGATATTTTAGCCCTTGCTTAAGGGGACTGCGCTTCCCTGTCAGCAAAGTAAAACCGCATTTAGGAACAGAATGAAAAAAGGTAGCCTCATAGGACTGTTGTTGGCTGTAGTAACGATACTGCAGGCTCAACCGCCTTCGGAGTACTCTACTACGGGGCAGGAGGTGCGTATTTTCAATACGAGCCGGGTCAATTCCGACGGCCTTGAATTCTGCCCAGCTGTCTACGAGAATGGCTTGGTTTTCGTTTCTCGCTATAAAAATGGACCAATTGATCCACGGACTGGAGAGACGTTTTTCGAACTTTTCTACGCCGAGCTGGATCCGAATGGTATGCCCGGTAAGCCAGAGTCGTTTTCCACCGAATTAAATTCAGCTTACCACGAAGGTCCAGTGTCCTTTAGTCCTTCTGGTGACCGCATTTTCTTTACTCGGACCAATTCGCGTAAAGGCGTTCGCCGTTCGGATGCCAGAGGACGCTCAGTGGAAAAAATTTACGAAGCATACCGCGGACCATTCGATTGGGAAGCCGTCCAGGAATTACCCTTTAATAGCGACGAATACCGCAGTGTACACCCTTCTATATCACCGGATGAAACAATGCTGTTCTTTGCATCTGATCGCCCCGGGGGGTATGGTGGTATGGACCTGTTCTTTGTAGAGTGGGAAAATGGTGGCTGGTCAGAACCCATTAACCTAGGTCCTGATATCAATACCAGTGGTAATGAGGTCTTCCCGTTTTTCCACGAAAGTGGCACTTTGTTCTTTTCTTCGGACGGACACCAAGGAGCAGGGCGTAAGGATCTGGACCTGTACATGATTGATATGTCGGGGCGTAAGTGGGGTCAATTGTACAACTTGGGGGCTCCTTTCAATAGTCCGCAGGATGACTTAGGCCTGGTGATACTGCCTGATGGCAGTAGTGGCTACTTTTCTTCTTCCCGTAGGGGAGGATTCGGGCAGGATGATGTCTACATGTTTAAAGCGCCAAACGGCCTACAGGGGATCCAACCAACGGCCAGTCTGAATGGTGTAATTAATGTGACCGACAAGTCGACGAGTCGCCGCCTGACGGGGGCAAATATCCGTATGTTCGAGCTTAATAAAGATGGCTTGATTGAAGATGAAAACGCCTACGATTTAGAGCTGGTACCTAATGAGGAAAAGGAGGGGGAAATGGTCATGAAGTTGATTCGTAAGAGTGACGAAGACCTTGGAAGCCCGCTAGCTGTGACAGATCGAAATGGGGAAGCTCTGGTCTCACTTGAAGCTGATCGCGACTATTTGTTGTTGGTGTCAAAGCCTAATTACTTCACGCAAGAACTTCGTTTCTCTACGGATGAGTTGGGACCGGATCGTCCACTTGATTTTCTCATGGACCCTACCAATTGTGTGGTGCTGAAAGGTACAGTGCGCTCTGATCGTTTTCAGATAGCCATTCCGAATGTTACACTCCGTCTTACCAATTTGTGCGATAATTCCATCACCACCTACCGTAGCAATATTGCTGGTGCCTACGAAATATGCCTACCATTAGGCTGCGATTACGTTCTAGAGGGTACGAAGGCTGGCTACGAATCAGGAGCTACTCGGGTAACAACAGTTCGTTTGCGAGGAAGCCGATCTCTGGAGGCAGATTTGAGTATCCATCCGACTTCCGATGCCATTCTGCGCGAACCGATCAAAGAGGGAACAGTCATTGTTCTGGAAAACATCTACTACGATTTCAATAAGTCCGCCATTCGAAAGGGCGCGGCTCAGGATCTGGATGCCCTAGCACAACTCATGAACCTGTACCCGAGTATGCAGATCGAGCTGGGTTCGCATACGGATAGCCGTGGTACGGACGATTATAACCTAGATTTATCCTTGCGGCGGGCACAATCGGCTAAAGAGTTTCTGATTCAGCGTGGCGTAGGTGCTAATCGTATTCGGACGGTAGGATACGGCGAAACTCGCTTACGCAATCACTGTGAAGACAATGTCAACTGTAGTGATAGTGAGCACTTGCTCAATCGGCGGACGGAAGTCAAAGTCCTCAATATTGACGAGCGGGTGAAGGTGAATTACGAAGGGGAATCTAATTAGCCGTATGCAACGTATTGTCTACCGCGATACGCTTAATTTTCTGCGCAAACTCAGTGGGAGAAAAATCTACAATGCGGCCCTGGTCGTAGTGAGTTACTACCTCAGTCGCTGGACACGTCGGCCTCGCCAGTGGGGTCTCCCATTTACCATTAATTTTGAACCTACTACAGCTTGCAATCTACGTTGCCCGGAGTGCCCTAGCGGTCTGCGTCAGTTTAGCCGCCCCACCGGAAACCTCAAAAGCGATTTCTTTCGAGCCAACCTAGATCAATTGGCGGAGCATTTGCTCTATCTCATCTTTTATTTCCAAGGCGAGCCCTATATCAATCCAGCCTTTCTGGATATGGTTAGTCATGCTAATGATAAGGGCATTTACACCATTACCTCCACCAACGGGCATTTTCTGAATGATGCTAATGCCAAAGCTACAATTGAATCTGGTCTGGATCGCCTAATCATTTCCATAGATGGAACCACCCAAGAGACCTACGAGCAGTACCGCAAGGAAGGCAAGCTAGAAGCTGTATTGCAAGGGGTACGGAATGTGGTCAAATGGAAGCGCCAGTTAAAAGCAGCTACTCCACATATTGTTTTACAGTTTCTGGTAGTACGTCCGAACGAGCATCAAATACCAGAAATTCAACAGATGGCCAAGGAGTTAGGGGTGGATGCACTTTCCTTTAAGACGGCCCAGGTGTATGACTATGAGCACGGTAATCCATTGATTCCAGAGGACGAGCGCTTGAGCCGCTATCGCCAACTGCCAGATGGCCGATACGAACCCAAGGCTAATCTACACGATCATTGTTGGAAATTATGGCACGGGGCAGTTATCACCTGGGATGGTTTGGTGGTCCCTTGCTGCTTTGATAAAGATGCAACCCATCAGTTGGGCGATTTGAAACAGCAATCTTTTCAAGAAGTTTGGTCTGGTGCGCCCTATCAGGCCTTCCGTCAACAGCTCTTTTGGGGGCGTGATCAGATCGATATTTGCACCAATTGCACAGAAGGATGTAAAGTTTGGTTAAGTCCTGAATAATAAGTTTGTTGGATTAAAAAACTTTAACTATTTTTGCAAGCGCAGACGTATTGCTAGGAATTCAGGGAGTTGTATCCACCTATTGACGTTTGACGGAAGCTAAGAATTCTAGATTTACCGAAGATTAATTTTGTGATCTTCCTCCCTCCTAGAATAAAATACATAAAACTTACTGATACGGGCGAATCTTATGTGGTGAGGCTAGGTCAATGGAACGATCTGGACATGTAAGGTGTTACGCAGTAATAAAAGGGATTTCAGTCAGTCTTCAACTATATAAATAGCAGCAGGGTTCATGGATTTTACCGTCATTATTCTGGGGAGGTTAGAATACGCAAATAGCCGCAGCGTACAGCAGGCCACCAAGGTCATTGCGCATTTGTTGGAAACACGTTACAAGAACGAAGTGCTTTACAAAGACGCTACTCAATTACTCAATGAGGAGATTGGGGCGCTGATTGCACCACGCGAAAAATTTAAGTGTACGGAGAAGGTATGGAGAAATACCATCCATCTTTTATCTAAAGCCACTGAGTTTTCCATTGCGGGAGATCTTCATATGTGGCGTATTCTGGAAGGTACGTTACAGGAGTACGTATGCCTGGAGCCAGACAGTGATAAGTCTACTGTACAGTCTTTCCGTAAGGGACGCGATATGATCCGCGAAGGGAAACTGGACGAAGCGAAGACTTGGCTCACTAAAGCCGTGGATCGTTTCCCACGCCATGCACAGGCGTTAGAGCGTCGTGGTTTTGTACATTATATGGAAGGTGATACAGAAGCCGCTTTGGCCGATTATGCTACCAGTATTGCTATCGATACAAAACGTCCGGATGCTTACCTTGGACGGGCCCGTATACTTATCAAGCAAGAGAAGTGGAATGAGGCAGTAGAAGACCTGACCTTCAGTATGAAACACTCTATGCCGCATCATAATGTGTACCTAGAAGCACTACACCGTAAGGCGAAGTCGCTGATGGAATTAGGGCAGTATGATAAGGCAATTCCACTCTTTAATTTCTTCTTGAGTCGGCCACTGCAAAGTGATCATCCGCAGTTCGAATTCCGCCGTCAAGTAGCCTTTGATAAGGGGCGTACTTTGGTCGCTGCCAACAAGCTGGAGGATGCCATTAAGATGTTTGATGAGGCATTGAATATGCCTACTCATAACGGCAAGCCAGATATGGGCGAAATACTACTACACCGTGGTCTAGCTTTTCAGCAAAGCGGGCAGTCGGGCTTTATTGAGGATTGGCAAAAAGCTGCCGATCAAGGCTCCGAGCGTGCTGCTGAATTATTAGCAGAAGCAAGCTAAGACTGGTGCTGCATTTACTATAACTGCAAACCCCGTTTTGAGGAGATCAAGACGGGGTTTGTGCGTTTTGTAAGGCCCCTCTTTAATAGCTTGAGCTTCTGAAAGTGTCGAATTTGCGTCGGTAAGAGGTAAATTTTAGTCTGAAATATGAACGAATGCAGGGGCTGCTTGCGTTTTAAGGCTGGTTGATTATTAAAGTATTGAATTCATTGTATGCGGCCCATTTTGGTTTTACCATTACTTTTCTGCTTGACACTTGGTCTATCCGCTCAGGATTACGTTACTGTCGAAGATTTAGATCGCCGCTCCGTTAAGCGATTCGAAGCTGCTAAGTCGTTTTCCCGTCGCCAAGAATTTAGGCCTGCCGTGTCGGAGTTAACCGCTATTCTGGAGAAGTACCCTAAGGCGATTGATGCACTGCTTTTACGTGCTCAGTTGCAATATGATCAGGAAGAGTACGCACTGTCCGAGCAAGATTTTGAAGCTGTTTTGGCGCTAGATGTCGCTTACAATACGCGAGCGATTTATCAGCTGGGGCTAGTTGAGTATCGGCAAGAAAAATACCTTGAAGCGGTTGGTCATTACCAGCAATATTTAGCTTCCGTTGGTGAAAATGACCGTCGACGTTCGCGGGTAGAAAAATATCTGGCACAGGCTGAAATTGCTGCTGAACTGGTAGCTAATCCAGTTCCTTTCAATCCCATCTCCCTGGGGCCAGGGGTTAATACTGCTGCCTCAGAGTCCTTACCATCCTTATCGGCAAATGGCGAATTATTGGTTTACACGGTTCTAAAAAATGGCCAAGAAGACTTCTACTACAGTAGCCTTAAGGATAATGGAGAATGGGCAACTGGGCAGCCACTTGCGGGGGTAAATACCCGAGAAAATGAGGGCGCGCAAAGCATCTCTGCGGATGGCAGAACACTAATCTTTACAGGTTGTCAATGGCCAGATACTTACGGCAGCTGTGATCTGTATTACGCTCGGCAAAAAAACGGGCAATGGGGGAGTTTGCGGCACGCGGCACCACCGCTAAATACTCGCCATTGGGATACGCAGCCGTCCCTTTCGGCAAATGGAGATTATCTATATTTTACCAGCAATCGCCCTGGTGGTTTTGGTAAAGGAGATATCTGGCGTAGTAAGCGCCAAGAAGACGGTAGTTGGGGAGAACCAGAGAACTTGGGGCCAACCATAAATACTGATGGGCACGAGCAATCGCCGTTCATTCATGCTGATGGTCAAAGTCTCTATTTTTCTTCTGATACCCACCCTGGAATGGGTGATCTAGATCTCTTCGTCAGTCGTATTTCTCCGGAAGGTAAATGGCAGCAGCCAGAGAACCTTGGTTACCCCATTAATACTTCTCGGGATGAGGGGGCCTTGATCGTTAGTTTGGATGGTAAAACGGCTTATTTTACTACCGCAAAAAATACCGAAAAAGGACAGCTGTTGAACTTAGATATCTACCAGTTTGAAATGCCTGAAACGGTACGCCCAACGGCGGCTACTTATGTAGAAGGTGTAGTGCGAGATGCTGAAACAAAGCAACCACTGAATGGCGTAGAATTATCAATCCGAATTGATGAATCAGTAGAAGATTTTGCGCGTTTAGAGACGCAGGAAGACGGCCGTTTCTTGGTTGTTTTACCAGTAGGAAAAAACTACGCATTGGAGGCCAACGAAGATGGCTATCTCTTCCACTCTGATCGCTTTGAATTGGCCGAGGCTTTCTCGCGTGAGGAACCGTATTTATTGGACATTGAGCTGCAACCGGTGCGTACAACCGATCTAGCAATTGGGAAGGAAAGGGCTCCGATTGTTTTGCGTAATGTGCTTTTTGCCACGGGTTCAGCAGAGCTACTTCCGATATCTGAACCAGAGTTAGATCGACTGGTGTCTTTGCTTGAAGATTTTCCTGAATTGCGCATTAAAATCAATGGGCATACCGATAGCATAGGAGATGACGCCAGCAATCTGCAGCTTAGTGAAGCTCGTGCTAAGGCCGTCCTGGAGTATTTAGTGCAAAAAGGCATCGCGTTTGAGCGCCTCCGATCCGAAGGTTTTGGAGAAACACGTCCCGTGGCAGATAACGAGAGTGAAGAAGGCCGTCGCCTAAACCGTCGCACTGAATTCGAGGTGGAGTAAGCGTGAGGAGTAGGCATGTCACAGGCCACGGACGACTGAAAACTGACTACGAAAATCCTCCGCATAGCACCTTGCAATAATCATACCTAGTAGTGTGCCCGCAACCTCATGTTAAGTGCTATCTTGCCGGTCATTAGATTGTCTATGATTAAAGGAAATCTCAAAGCATATCTCGACGAGCAGGTAGTACGGTTTAATCAACCCAACTTTATACCTGCTGATCCTATTTCTATACCCCATCTTTTTACCCGCTCACAGGATCAGGAAATTATGGGGTTTTGGGTATCAATTTTGGCCTGGGGCCAACGGAAAACCATCATCAATAATGCCCATCGTTTGATTGATTTAATGGATGGTGCACCGCATGATTTTATCCTCAATCATCAGGAGTCGGACCGCGCTCGATTTGCCGATTTTAAGCACCGTACCTTTCAGTATACGGATACGCTCTATTTTCTCACTTTTTTGCAGTGGTACTACCGCCAATTTGATTCCTTAGAGGACGCTTTTGCGCGTTTCATAACAGTAGAAGACGATACCATAGAGAATGCCCTGGTTGGATTCCAGCAACTTTTCTTTAGCTTACCCGATGCACCGCGCCGCACCCAAAAGCATATCGCTACTCCAGCCAGAAATTCTAGCTGTAAGCGACTGAATATGTTTTTGCGGTGGATGGTGCGCCAGGATAAGGCTGGAGTTGATTTCGGCTTGTGGAAACGAATCCTTCCCGCACAACTAATGATGCCGTTAGATGTACACGTAGAGCGTATTGCCCGCCGCCTAGGCTTAGTGGAGCGTAAACAGCGTGATTGGAAGACGGTAGTTGAGTTGACGGATAATCTGAGAAGACTAGACCCCGAAGATCCCACTAAGTACGACTTTGCATTGTTTGGAATTGGGGTACTCGAAAAGGATAACCCTATTCAATAACCTTGATCAGGAAGAAGCCATCCTCACCTTGTTCTTGGTAAAGTGGCATTAATATATGGCTGTCGAAGGGTGAAAAGATGTTGCCATTTCGATCCTGAGCCAATAGGTCCCCGGCTTTGATGGGTTGAAAGTTCTTGAATCCTGGTATCATCTTGAAGCGGTCTTCTGGTGTGACCGGATGTACCTTTAGCATTTCCGCCACCTTCGGTAGGCCTTTGCTATAGTTAATAAGGAGGTCATCGTGTCTGTTTTCCACATCTTCTGGCCGCACGCTTTCTACTGAGCGAAGTAGGTTGATCAACGCAGCCAACGCTCGCCGTGTAGATAGTGGATCTTCGTGTTGTCCAGCCTCAAAAGTTACACTTACGGTAGGACAAGGGAAATGATCGCAGCAAAAATGATGCAATGTTGTGCCTCTTATTCCTTTGAGCATTCCAGTGATTACTGGTGCGTGCATAGACTTGGCGATCTCAATGCTTTCGGGGTCATCGGTAGCAATAGAGAATATCCCTCCATCGGCAGTAGTTGTGTGGAGATCTATCACAATCAACCGATCTGGCTGATAATCCGCAATTTCCTTATCAACGATGTCTAGTAATTCTTTCAGTTCACGATCTTCTGCTCTTAGGTCACCAGTAGCAGTGTTTCGGATGCGGCTAATGTTATCTGGTGTAAATTGACGATTAAGGTCCTTTTCCAGAAAACGAACACCTAAGCTACAGGCTTGCAAGTTTCCACGTAAGCCGATTAGGCGACCACGAAAAGCGAAGGTGGGATTGTGGTTGGGTTCAACATTGAGCATGTGGAATAGCATATCGATAGCACGAACGCCTGCCAGCTCGTTGCCATGTAGACCGCCAAAAGCGACGATTAGGGGCCCTCGATGCGGGCCAGTATATCTTCCGATGATTCTATCTAATAATGCTTCCATTTCTATCCGCTGGTGTGATTAGCTAAGGTATAAAATGTCATGGCAACTAAATAGGTTGTGTCTATTGTTCTGTGTCGTATCGTGGCAGGTAGGGAATAGCGTATACGGCGAACTTATCGTTGGTCGGAGAATTGGAACCGTTGGTCGAGAAAGGCTATGATTTATACTATGGTAGCAGGCTTTTCTAGGTACTTGGTATTGCATAGTACCTAGAAACACCATATCTTTGTTCCAGACAAAAGGCCGAAAGAGGTGCTTGTTGCTACTGAATAAGAAAGCTCAACTTCTGTAAAGCCCAAATTAATGAAGATGTCAGATGAACAAATGAAAGCATTTGATGCAACGAAGAAGCAGTTGCGCCGGGGAGTCCTGGAGCTAGTTGTTCTGTCTGCGATTGCCGCTGAGGATGAAGTTTACCCGACGACCATTCAGCAAAAGTTAAAAGACACACCACTAGAAGTAAAGGAAGGTACCCTGTACCCACTGCTAACCCGACTGAAGAATACGGAACTATTGCAGTACACGTGGCGAGAAAGCACCAGCGGACCACCACGGAAGTATTTCTCTATTACCGAGAGTGGCCGCGAATTCCTGGGTGGCTTATTAGAAACCTGGGGGCAGCTGGTACAATCAGTCCATCATAACACGCAAAATCACCAAACTAATGAATAAGGTATTTAATATCAATCTCGGTGGTTACCCCTTCACGATTGATGAAGACGCCTACAATCACCTTCGCTCGTATTTAGAAACCATACATAATCACTTCCGCAATACGGAAGGCTACGAAGAAATCACCCACGACATTGAAGCCCGACTGGCAGAGCTCTTTTTAGAGCAGTTGAATAATCGCCCGATTGTAGCTTTCCAAGACGTTGAAGATGCCATCGCTATCATGGGACGCCCCGAGGAATTCGGTGCTGATCCCATGGGCGAAGGCGAAAGCTTCGCAGGTGCTGGAGCCACTACTGATACCAAAGAATCTTTTAAAATTAAGACTGGCAAACGCCTGTACCGCGATTCGGAAGAACAAGTGGTTGGTGGTGTGGCAGCTGGTTTAACCGCCTACTTCGGCATTCCCGACCCTATTTGGATTCGACTTTTCTTTGTATTGGTTGTAATTTCTGGTGGAATCGGAATTCCGCTATACTTGATCCTCTGGGCACTCATGCCGGAGGCTAAAACGGCCGGTGATCGCCTAGCTATGCGCGGAGAGCCCATCAATATTTCCAACATAAGCAAGGTAATAACCGAAGAACTCGAGCACTTAAGCGAAAAGATGACCGAGCTGGGAGAGGGCCTAGCCGGTAAAAAAAAAGTCCGCACCAAAGTGATGGAGAAGACGAGGGCCCTACGCAGCGGTTCGCTGCTGTAGACAATACCCTACAAGATAGCTGGCAAGCGGTCCGCGAACAATTACCAAAGATTGGTAAGGTCCTGCGCTGGATTTTGATTGCTGCTGCTATCTTCTTCATTTTTGTATTCGCGATGGTTTGGCTGGGAGTTATTGCTGGACTAGCATTCTCCATGCCAATATTGACCAACTTTTTCCCTAGCCAAGAATTGATGACGGTCGTTGGAATGATCAACGTGCTCTTTGTAGTAGGACTTCCGCTGCTGGCCATCATTTTAGGAATCATACGAGTAGTCTTTGGGCGCCGTATGGGACGTTCCTGGATCATTGCCATGATTGTGTTCTGGTTTATTAATGTATTCTCACTTGCCAGTATTGGTGGAACATTAAGCCAGGAGTTCATGGTACAAGAGCAAATTGAGGAACGACTAACGGTAGCCGACTTTGTGGCAGATGAAGTGAGTTTGTCCTACTATCAAATGGCTGATCACAATGATCGTAGTTTCTACATTGCTGGAGAGCACGTAGAGTTACCTGGGGCTCCCGTACGCTATAACATCAAGAAAAGTCCTGATAGCGAATGGCACGCAAATAAGCTAGTAAGCGCCCGAGGGCGACGCGGAGTAGATGCTCGAGCACTAGCCCGCGAACTTCACTTGCCGTTACAGGTAGCTGCAGGAAGTCTTGCGGTTCCTGCTGAGGTTCCTTTCAGTGAGATCAGCAAATGGAGGAATCAAGAAGTAACTATTGAAATCTTGGTACCGGAAGGAGCAATACTGGAACTTAACGAGCGAGTAGTGGACCGAGGCCGAATTCGCGTGGATCAGCACCCGAATGGTACACAGAAATATCAGATGAGTAGTTCCGGCCAGTTGATTTGCCAAGCTTGCCCAATTCTTGAATCTGAGGCTATCGAAGCGGCACCAGCCCAAGAACAGGGCATGGAGTTTAAAGATTACAATAGTATTCTCCTGAGTGGTCCCATAAAGGTGACCATTGAGCAGGGTAATACCTACGATTTGCAGATGAGTGGTCCTGGGCGATATCTGGAGCAGTTGGAATCCTCCCAAGAGGAAGGAAGGCTGACCATCAATCTACCAGTGAGAGATTTATCGGCACCAGTACGCCTTTATATTACACTACCTGATCTGCAGGAACTGGAGTTGGACCAAACGGATGATGTTCGTGTCAAAGACTTCCTGGGCGAACAACTGAGTATCATCGCCAGTGGAGACTTTGAGCTCAAGGCCATGGTAGAAGTGGCGGAACTGAATCTTGCGGCCCATGATGGAGTGGAGATAGAGTTTACGGGTAAAACCGAACGCCTCAATGCCCAACTCGAAAATGAAAGTAGGCTAGATACTGATCGAGGTGTGGTTACCCAAGCGAATATCAGCGCCGCCGATGGTAGTCGAGTGAAGATGAAGCAGGGCGTAGAGCTGGTGGAACAAGAAATAAGCGAAAACAGCAGTTTACGAATAGTAAACTGAGTGGAATAAGAATATTGCGATAATGATGACTGTAGCGGTTGAGTAGCTTTATGCTGTTCAGCCGCTTTTTATTTGGATGACCTCATTTTTGACCGAAATCCCCAAAATATGGGGTAGATACTACTGGAAATTGGAGAGAATCTGGTATATTGCAGCTCAGATTTGACGACCGAATTACACAACTGTTTAGTTTTCACCTACTTAGGTGGATAATTGAATGGTTATTTGATATGGCTTTGCTTTTATAGCTACATAACCTTTTTTTAATTAACAAATTGTAATCTTATGGTAAAAGCGACTTTTACGCTTAAGAGCGCGTGTCAATACTGCTTAGCAGTACTCTTTATGACAGCGCTAAGTCTGGGGATTTCTGCTCAGACTACTACTACCTTTTCAGGTGCTGGATTACCCGCAGAAGTTGGAACAACTGACGGGGGAGTCACAGAGCCTGCAGATTTAATAACTACTTCGGCTGCTAGTGTTGACTTTGGATTCGCGGCGATAATAGGAGATAATGCTACTTTAGATCAAGTAGAGATAAACATTACTCACACTTGGGCTGCGGATATTGAAGCAACATTAATATCTCCAATTGGTACTCGACTAGAATTGGTATTTGACGAAGGTGGTGCTGGCGATAACTTCACAGGGACTATTTTCCAAGATGGTGGTGCTAGTATTGTTGGCGAATCTGCTCCTTTTACGGGCACTTTCGAGCCAGAAGGCGGTACATTTGCAGCTACGTTCGCTGGTGAAAACCTCTTTGGTGATTGGACTTTAGAAGTTCTTGATGATTTTACTTTTGACAGTGGAGAACTTACTGGTTTTGACATTACATTTACGGCAACAGAACTAATTTCGAATCCAGCAGATTGTCCTTTTGTAGATAATGAGGTAGCTTGTATAGCAGATGTTAATGTGACATTGGGCGAAAATTGTACGGCTATCATTACACCATCTATGGTACTAGCCGGTGTTGGTGTTGATTGTGCGCAGAATATTGTAATTACAGTTGATGGTGGTAATTCTAATATGATTGCTGGCTGTGGAGAACATACTTATGAAGCTACGGTAACGGATCCATTCGGTAACGTTACTTACACTTGTTGGGGTAACATCTTCGCAGAGGACAAGACTGACCCAACTATCGAGTGTCCAGATGATGTAGACGAAATTGCTGCTGAGTTTGATATTCAGATGACAATGGGTACAATTGACGCTACTGATCCAACGATCGAGCTAGCTGACTACTCTTGCTTCTTGAGCTTGTTTGACCCAGTTGCTGGTCCTTACGG
>JBCBWU010000097.1:0-26671 GCA_039816955.1 Bacteroidota bacterium | reverse complement strand
CAAGCTTGTCTTGCACCGTATTCAGGGCAAGTGGCTCCGAGGGGGCGTACTTAAGTTCGTAATAGCGGGGGTAATCTGCTTCTAATTGCTTTAAGAATTGATAGTATTCCTGTTCCCTTTCGGCAATTACTAGCCGGAGGCTATCTTGTGGAGCTTCTTCCCGGTAAGCTGTATATAATGCCGCTTTTAGGTCGCGAATTACTTCTGCCAATTCTCTTTCTTGCCGTTGTACTCGGCGGGGGATGTCGGCAAAATGCAGGGCTTTTTTCTGTTGTAGCTCTTCCCGGAAACTACTCCCTTTGTACTGGCTAACGTACTGCCAGGCACGTTCGCGCTGTTGTAGGTTAGCGGAACCTTTATTGGGGTATAAGTTGAGAAGAATAGCTTGCTCATAGGCGGGGCGGGCATAGCTCAGAATATTAAAACGAGACAGACCGCTACGGAAGGTTTGCCGTTGGCGAGATATTATGTTTTCCAACCATTCGTAAATCTCATTTGCTTCGTTTTCTCTTTCCAAAGCAATTAAACACCGGGCACGATAATCGAAGAGCTCTAGATAAATGAGATAGTTGTCCGTAGTTTGTAGATCAGAAAGAGGAGCTTTTGGATTGTAAGTAGGAGATAATGATTCTAGTGCTTCATCGTAATAACTTAATGCTGTGCCGAAATCGCCAGTAGCTTGGGCCACTTGGCCTTGAAGTACGATGGTGTTAGCAATGAATGGATAGTATTTATTGGGGTAGCTCTCTTCGTATAAGTCCATTACTTCCTGCGCTGCTTGTTCCGCTCTAGCGTAATTACCAAGTTGCAGATTGAACCAACTCTGATTATGCAGATTATGAGCAAGGTTAGAATTGACCTTTGAAGGCGGAAGTCCTAGCGCTCGGTAGCCCGCAGCTACTCTTTCAAGTTGATCAATACAGGATTCTAACTGTCCCATTCTTCCTAAGGTGAGCGCTTGCAGATCCCTCAGTGCCCAGTAAAGAAGGGCGTCATAATTTTGCGAGTCACCCGAAAAGTTAGCCATACACTCCGCAGCCTGTTGGAAATACTCGTAGGCAGTTGTAAAATCTCCTGTGTGTTCACTGGTATAGCCTTGCAGGCGGAGCAATAAGCAATTATAATAGGTAGGACTAACACTAAGATTTCGATTATAAAATGCCGCTTTTTCGGCATGTACAGCTCCAGTAGCGTAGTCGCCCCAGGTAACTTCGGTATTTGCTAGATTATAGTACCAACGGACAAGGGTAGAATCACGTCTATCAACTTCTGCTTCTGGCACCTGTTCCAATACTTCAATAGCGGCCCTCATGGAGTTGATCCCCGCTTCGGTACGTCCGACTTCGCGCTTGATGACACCGCTACTGTAGTGCTGGTTGGCTACCAAAGGATGCACATTGCCGAGGTAGCGTTCGTAGAAATATCGGGCCGTATCCGCAAACTCAATTGCTTTCTGATCGTCAACGTAGCCATCAAAATAGGCTACCGCCAAGCGTCGGTAGAGAAAAGCCCAACTACTATCTGCACAGTTCTGCTGTTCACAGATCATTTTAGCACTATCCAGAAGTGGTAAAGCATCCCGACCATAAAGGGTAGTGGATTGCTGGGTCAGTGTATAGGCTTGCTCACTCGGTGTTTGGCCACTGAGTGATAAACCAAGAATGGTCAGTATCAGCGAGATAGCGTAGCGTAAAGGCATCGTGTTTTGAGGTATTCAGGAGGTGATTAAAGCGGAAGTTTTAGCCGTATGGATAAGGCAACCCGAGTTTCCCTGTGGAGTGGAGAACCCGGGTTGCCTTAGCGGTTGGTACCAACCCTAATTGTGTCTAACTACAGCTATCGTAAAATAATGCGGCGAGTCGTTACTTGATCCGCCTGCCGGACCCGTAGTAAATAAAGTCCTGCTTGTTTTGCTCCCAGGGTCTGCATGGATAATTGAATATCATGCTCACCACTTGGTAGCGTTCGCTGACTTAAACGCTGCCCGAGGTCGTTGTAGATTTCTAGGATTGCTGGGCCAGCCCCTGGACTATTCCAGCGCAGGGTGAAAGCGCCATTAGTCGGGTTAGGAGAAACTTCCAGGACGAGTTCCTCTGGAATATCTGTTTCATTGAAAGAAGGATTAAGTCCTTCCCAAGCTTGTGGCTCTGTTTCTGGTACAGCTGCCAAGCCCATACCATTACCAAAGGTAGTAGCTGCTGTTGCATTAAGTACTTGTCCCCAGCGGCTGTGATCATCTAGTGCTGCTATATGGTCCGCAGTTGTTAGTAATTGTTGCTTCAGCTGTAAGGTGGTGGCAAACGGGACATGAGAGGCAATCTGTACTAAAGCTGCCGTAACTTGAGGAGCGCTGTATGAAGTACCATCAGCTTCTACCCAAGAAGTGGTATTGAAAGGAACCAAAAGGTTCTCAGCCTCAGCCGCGATTTCAAATTGCACATTGTCTAGATTGCTACCAGCCCAAGCTTGTGTATAACAATTACTTGTGCCGGCTACAGTGATTTCGTTATTCATTAGTGCTCCACCTGGTAGGACAGTACCTTCGTTGGTGTCCATAGCGTCATTTCCGGCACTGGTTACCATAACACTGCCCATGTCAGTCAGCATATCGTTAACCCGGCTCAGTACGATTTGTGAGTTTTCTCCAATTTGATTGACCATTGCACTACCACTCATATTGATTACTAAGTGCTGATAACTATTTTCGTATAACCAGTTGATAGCCTTCAGGAAGTCGACATAAGTGGCTTGACCAAGCTCGTCAAATATCACTAGGTTGATGACCTGTGGAGATAGACCATTGGCAGTATTGACAAAATTCGCAATGTAATCTACCTGATCAGCATGTGAGGCTCTACCCTCCGGAAGTGTATACTGTGGTGTGAAGAAATGCTGTACATCAGGAGTCCTGAGCGTCATTACCTGATCCATAATTACTATCGTAGGTAGGTTGTTGGTATGAGGCCCTGTATTTCCATAAAGGTGGGAATTACCAGGACAGACAGTCAGTGGGTCATTGGGAAGGGGAGTAGGATTATCAATGATCGGAGAGCCAGTTAATGCATAGTTGAATTCGCCGCCGTTAATACCACCTCCGCGGCCGGGGTTGGCAATACCTCCACCTTCGGTACCACCACCGGTACTTCCATTGTTACCAGGACGAGTATCACCATTGTTATGAATGTAGTCCAGGAGTTCGTATTCGTTGAGTAGAATCACGGTTGATCCATTATCGTCTACTGGGAGTGGAAAAGAAACCTCCCAAAGTTCGAGACGATTATTAATAATCTCGTAGGACGTAACCTGATAATCATCGCGTAAATCCTGTTTTTCGGTGTCAGATAATCCAGACTCAAAGAGAATAATGATTTCGCCGGGAACGTAAGACCCAGGAATAGGTTGACTTACGGCGTTCATTGATGGTTGACTGTGGAGGACAAAGCAGATGAGAAGATTAAGGCAGAATAATGCCTTCTTCAAGAGAGAAAAATTGTTCATTTTACAGTTGTATTTTACCTATATACAGGGGCGCATTGGGAGAACGTGACAAATTTTCCCAAAAATAATTTTTTTTGCCCAAAAAACTGCCGACTCAGGTGAGAGCCGGCAGTGACAAACAACTGTAAAATAAGAGATCATTAATGGGTGTAAATGACTCATTAAATGTGACTGATCTCCATTTATAAACAAGCTTTATCCCTTGTTTTGTGACAAAAAATGAAGGCAAAAAATAAATTTCATTTTTTTGTCACGCTGCTCTCTTTTGGGGTGTATATAGACGAAAGCTGTTGTAAACGAATATGAAATCGACAATAACAAAAACGACGAACCAGGCAGATAAAAACTTTGGTTTAAGCCTAGAGGAGTTCAAGCAGATGGTGGAACAAATGCGGTCTGGTGACTATCAATTATACGAACAGGTCTTTTTGAAGCATTTCCGGTCTTGTGTAGACTATGTGATGTTTCGCTGTAAAGCAGAATATGGTGAAGCCTATGATTCTTCTATGGACGCCATGCTGGACCTTTGTCGTCGTATTAAACTAGGACGAATCCAGTACGGGAATCTCCGGTTTCTCTTTACCAGGGTGGCTTGCCAATATTGCAATCAACGGAAGAAGGAAAGCCAGATTTTAGAAGAGTTAGATGGAGTGGAGCCAGAACCTGCCCGCCCAGATGTGCCGGAGGAGTTGCTAGATATCTTAGAGGAGTCGCTTGACCGTATTGAAGAGCCATGTAAATCTTTGCTACAACAATTTTATTTCTACAAGCAGCCATTGAAAGAATTGGCAGCTTTAGCAGGACGTACAGAAGTGGCACTACGTAAACAAAAACAACGCTGCTTGGCAGGTTTACGTAACCTGTTTATGAAAAAATACAACGCCTAAATACAACAAAAGGGAGTACCACATGAAGACTAGTGAGAAATATACCCAGCCCCAGCTAAGTGGGAAGGAATTAGAGAAAACAAGCGAAGAGATGTTGGATGCGCTGCATGATCGGCAATTGCGCAAGCGCTGGCAGCAGCAACTAACAGATGATTATAAAATGCCTCCTCGGCGGCGTACAACGATCATCAGGAAACTAAGGCCTTGGTTGGCGGTAGCAGCTAGTTTGGCATTGATCCTGAGTGTAGTGTATTTGTGGCCGGTGACCCCAAAAGATCGGTATGCATTATTGGATGAGTACCTGGCCCAACCCTTCGCCAATAAGGAAGGACGTAAGAGTGATGCTATTCTTGATTCTTTGCGTAGCTATGCCATAGCTGCCTATACGCAAGGTGATTTCTCGGAGGCGGCCCGATTGCGGCAGCAACTGGTGGACCGAGATAGTGCGATTATAGAAGAAGATGTGCTATACCTGGGCTTAAGCTATCTGTATCAAAATCCACCTCAGGGGGAGGCTGCTATACCTCACCTGGAACGTGCCAGTCAATGGTCCTTTGGGAAGTTTACAGCAGAAAGCCGCTGGTACTTGGCACTGGCGTACCTGCAAGCAGAGCAAATACCTACTGCACGGGAGCTACTCCAGGAAATAGCGGCCTCTAATTGGAAGAGCGGGGAAGCCGAGGAGCTCTTGCGGCAGTTGCCAGAGTAAGATATCTACACCGGAGCAGAAGAGAATGTGAGCCCAAGTTAGTAGAGCTTGGGGTGGGAGAGGTGTGTCCTGAGGTGACCTTCCAAGGTTGATCAGAGAATCTCGCTTGGGCATTTCCGAATGCTATGTTTATTTCCGGGCCTGCCCGGACTCAGTTATACTTTTTTTGATCCTTTAAAAACGCGTAATCATGAAGTTTATTCAGTACTTATTTTTCTTGTTCTTGACCGTTCCGGCCTTTGGGCAGATCGGAATTGAAGAGATTGTTGATGATTTGCCTTGTGAAAATTTCTTTGTAGTATCGAGAAATCCCTTTACGGCAATAACCGGGCCGGGTTTTCCATTAATCTTGCCAGCACCAGTGGAGTGTATCTTGCCGGAGGACAGCCAAGGGCGATCAAAGCTCAGTGCCACACTGATTAACCTGGGTAACTTTTTTACGGATGATAGCATACTGGATCAGATCAACGAGCTAGGCGCTTGCGCTAATATCAAGTTTAAAGTGATTGGCGGATCTATCGTTGAGGCCAACGGCGATCCCATCGTCCCGGGTGCAACGAACGAGTATTGTTTCCAATTTGCTGGCCCCAATGCGCTGAGCGATCCCATTTGTAGCGCCAGTAATTGTGGTGGTTTTGGGGGTGAAACGGAAACGGCTCAACTCGGAAACTTTCACAGCGGTACCGTCTGGATTCAATGGGACGAAGACCTCCATGACCCGAGTAAGGAATACGGCGTGGACGTATCCCTGGAAGTCAAAGGCGGAAGTGTGAAGGGAAAGCTCTGCAGTAAGATTGTTCTAGCGTCTGGCTTAGAGATCAAACTGTGCTTAAATTTAAGTGCGGAAAAGAAGAAAATACTCTGTAAGCAGTTTATTCCACTAGGTGTAAACACGCGAGACGTACTAAATACAACGCCGGTTGAGCCATCTTTATGTGTAGGTGGAGGAGCCCGGTCTGTAGACGTGTTGTTTAGTCCTGAGATTGTGCGCTCCAACCCGACTCAAGTGTGCAGTGGAACCAGCGCATCAAGGAGTGATTATCGCGTTGTCTGGCAGCGTAAGATCGGCGGACAGGCCTGGGAAACGGTCACGCCTATTGGTAATGTTCCTTCTCCAAGCACCTTCGGCCTTTTTAGAATAACCATCGGAGGACTGACCATTGATCGACCGCATAGCATAAGGATGTTAACCTACTATGGTACCATGTTGGCGGACGAAGAAGAATGGCACTTCGATCCTGTCCAAGGGCAAATAGAGTTAGTAGGTGAAAGTGATCTCTATGCATCTTCCGGAGGCTTCCCATTGTTGAGCAACGTTTACGGTGTATCTGGCCCAGTTGCAGGAGTAACATGGACGGTGGATCCGCCAGAATTTGCGGCCTTATTGACTCCTGCTGCCGGAGGTACGGTTATACTTAATCAAGGAGCATACGGTGGAGTAGTTATTTTAACTGCAACAGGAACGGCTACGAATTGCGGAAACGCCTTTAGTGTACACAAAGAAATCTGTATTCACAATCTACCTGCAGGGCCCAATAACCAACCTTGTTCAATGGGGCTTCTACAAGACGATACCACTGCTGAGTATCCGGCTGGGAATAATTCAATGGATGGTATCAAACCGACGCCTGAAATGTTTCCAATTAAGTTGAATACACCCACAACTGGAAATACACGGGCAAAAATCTACCCCAATCCCTTGAATAAGGGACAATATTTAAATATTACTGTTCCGCTGGCCTGGAAAACGCTTTATCAGAATAATCTAAGTGTCTCGATTGCTTCTTTGACCGGACAAGTCCTTTCTTATCACGAAGGCCAATTGCAAATTGGCGGTACTACGGAAATAGCTATGAGTACACTAGCTTCCGGTATTTACCTCGTCCAAATTATGGATCAGGGGCGGGTGATATACAGCGATAAGATCGTCATCACCGATTAGCATATCAACTGCGAGCACTGGTTTGATGGAACTTTCTTGTATACCATCGATCAGAATACTTGCTGCTGCCTGGAAGAGGAACAGATTCAGTCTGTGAATTAACGCCCCTGACTATCGGTAGTTGGGGACTAGTTCAACAACAAGTTCCTAATGTCTCATACCGTATTTCCAGATCTAATAGATCATTTTTCATCTGTTGGGAGGGAAGACCGACTTGTCTTATCTGCGTTTGCCAGTTGAGTGAGGTATAGCGGAAGGCTCCCTGTCTGGGCGGATAATCACCAAAAAAACTATCATAATAATGGTAACCACTTATCAGAACTTTATAAGATTGTCAAAAGCTCTTGGCTTACTATGCATAATCTTTCATTTAGTTGCTTGTGAATCCAATCCTCTGGATGTAACTCTTGACCCTCCAACAACGATGACGGAGTTACCGGCACCCTCGGAAATACAATTGACCAGTATAGAACTGTCATTTATTGATAACATACCGGTCTACAAAGACACCGATGCCTTTTTGCGTGCAAAAAAGGCAGCTGCCAATGCTTCACATCAGCAATACCTGGAATGGGCTAGAGCCCGAGGTTTTGCATCATTGTATGTCCGCTACAATGAACTTGCTGAGCAAGTGGACAACAACCCAGATGTTCTTGCGGCTTCACAAATCGCCTTTTCGCAAGAGGATCTTTTCTACACTACGGAAGAGGGAGGTGTATTTCTGAAACCGACCATTCCGTTTGCAAAACTGCTTGATCAGGAAGCTCGGATGTTTATCGGTGATGATTTGCACGGATTCACGGAAACGTTGCATGTGATTATTGCCAACGGTTCTCCGGAGCAACTGGAGCGGGTCTTAGAAAAACCGGTTCATGATCCTGAGAATGGAATCATCATAGAATACGCCCTATCGAATAAGGTGGGGACTAAATCAACTAACTTGAAAGTTGCCTATGATCTGGTGACTTGTCCCTTCATTTTTGTGGAGAACGATGACCCCCTGCGAACCGTACCAGAAAACATTCAAATCATCAATAAAGCAGAGTGGTCTCCGGGGAATTATCAGGCACTTAGACATAAGTATGAACAGCAAGAAGTAGGCTGTTCGAAAAGGAAGTGTCGGCAGGGCACCAAAGGATATCTTATTGGTCTCAGCATGATCTCAGAGATTACTCCGACGGGCTATAGAATGATTTCTTCGCTTGAGCATAAATACGAGAATCGAAGGAGATCAGGGCTGAACTGGGTTCGAACCTTTCCGGATGTAAGATTTGAAAGAGACCCTACACGATTTCCGCTAGAAGTTGAATACAATACTGGGGTATCTGGCTTAGCTATCCCAACTAGCCTTCCTCTTTATGTTTCAACTGAGACTGTCAGCTATCCAACTACAGAGGAGGAAATTGCACCTCACAACAGCTCCGCTCACGGCGGATGGACATTGACCGAAAAAAACCTGGTGGTAGAGACTACGCTGTCTGGTGTTTTTTACGCCTTCATCAAGTTTGAGGATGGTCGGACCAGACACCGCTGGATAAACCGAGGGGACGACCCCATTGATGATCCCGTTGCCGTCACTTTTGGCTGTTCAGGTTAAAACATAACGGTGATTGCTGAAGCGATAGGCGCCAATATCACTTTAGTCCCATTTGGGAAGACTTCAACAAATTAGTACAAGACTGCTAAATGACTTGCTTCTCCTTCAGGGACAGATCCTCGTATTTATGCAGGTTCTAGTTTGCTGTCACCAATCAAAAACGATAAAAATCATGAAACATCACTTCACAATTCTTCTTATCGGCTTTTTATTCATGGCTGCAGCCTGTGAAAAAGCCGAATCAGAACTCACTATTTCTGCACCAGTGGATAGGGATTTCCAGTTACTCCCGCTACCCGAAACGGCTGAGTTAGGTACCCTAATGCTTCAGTTTCGAGAAGGCATTCCCCGGTACAGCGATACCGATGCCTTTTTGCAGGTAAGGCGGGCGATTAGTAACGCGAACGAGCAAACCTATACCAGCTGGGCGGAATCAGCTGGCTTCCAATCTTTGTATCTCCAGTATCTGGATGTGTTGAGCAGGGTGGAGGAGCAAGCTGGTACGGTTGCTGATGATATTTTGAGCACTAATGAGCAACGCTACTTCACGCTTGACACTGCCGGGATCGTCCAACTGCGTCTGCCGCTCATCTACAGTCAGATGGCGGACGAGCAGGGACGCCTCTTCATTGGCGAGGATTTACACCTTTTTATGGAAGGTCACCATTTTCTCTTGGATGATGGTAATGCAGATGAAGCTCAGAGCATTATCAACGAAGACCCGCGGTCACTATCGGCAAGCGTGTTGGTTCGCGATCTGGAAGATATTAGCACACCAAAAGAGCCACAGCTGAAGGTGCGAAGTAGGCTATTTACTTGCCCCGATGATTTCGTCAATAGTACCATGTCCCGCGATAGAATATATCCGCCTGATAATGGGAAATACTATATACTCTTCTGGGAGGAACTCCAGAATGCCTATCACCAGATGGATGAACAACGAGTGGACTGTGATCGTCGGCGTTGTCGTCAACGAACATTCAGTACCTTCTACGGGGAAGCCATGGTGACAGAGTTACTTGGCACGCAGTACCGGGTGATTAGTTCGATTTTCCAAGACTACCGGAATTTTCGCCGGAAGGGTCTAGGTTGGATTCGAACTTTTCCCGACGTCAGGTTTGAACGTGTACCCAATGCAGCATTGATGCAGATTCAATACCGCTCTAGCTTGAAGGATGAAGACGGCGAAACCTACGAAATGCTGGACGAGACAAGGAATGTCGTCTACCCCACAACTGCTGAAGAAATCGACGCCCACAATGGATCTGGTGAGGGAACCTGGATATTGAGTGAGATGAATCAACTTATTACCTATCCGGTAGAGAACGCCTTCGATATGAGAATCGATACCCGGATTATTCAGGGACGCACGAGGCATCGTTGGATAAATCGTGGAAACGACCCCATTAACGATCCGATTGCGGTCGTATTTGGCTGTAATTAAGATTTACACTATTCACTTTACACCTTAAAATACTTGATCATGTTAATCAATGCTTTCTCTAAGTCGGCCTTCGTGGCCATATTAAGTGTACTGCTACTGACCACCTTTAGCTGTACCAAGGAAATTGTGGAGATTGATCCTTCGGAGGCCACCATCACTGAGGTGCCAAAACCCGTATCCATCAGCCTGGAGATGGTCAATTTTGATTTTGTACAGGGGATTCCTCGGTACGCAGACACTGATGCCTATTTGCAAGCTTTCGAAGCGGTTAACGGTGCTTCCGCTCAGCGATTTGCGGAATGGGCAGAACAGAAGGGTTTGTCTACGCTCTTTCACAAATACGAGTCGTTGTTGGATAAACTTGCCCTTGAGCCGGACAAGCCTTGGCGACAAATACTCAGTAAAGGCGAGCAAACTCTCTTTTTGTCCAATGAGGATAGTATCGTCTACCTGAATCCGGCCTATCCTTGTCCTAAACTGACTAATGACAACTCTATGCTATTTATAGGGGATAATCTGCATTACTTTTCGCCTAGCAAACATATTGTAGTTAAGAACGGGACAGTAGCCGATATAGAAGCTATTCGTAATAGGACGGAGAATTATGTGATGGACAAAGAATTCCTCATTGAAGAGATTGAAACGAAGATACTGTCACCTAGTACGGAAAAAGTGAATAACCAAATCATTCAGTGCCCGTTGAGATTGGCTTCCAGTGATGACTACACCCACGAGCCAACTCAAACCTATAGTACAACGCCCACCTGTTGTGGTGGTGATGATGATCTCCCTACTTACCGCTATCAAGGTACAGTCTTGCGGGAGTTCGATACTCAAAGAATAGGTTGTGATGCTAAGCGCTGTGCACATTGGACATTTGGAGTCATCTCCGCACAGACCTACGTCACCGAACTCGAGGGGACCCACTTTTCTGAGGTAACGACAGTAACCTACCACATCGTGAATCGCCGTAAAAAAAGAGGGCGGCAGAAAACTTGGGTAAATGTGGTTATGGAACGACAGCCCTATAATCCACTGATGAGACTTCGAATGGAAACCTCTTACCTGGATGTTGATAGCAACGAACGCATAATTCGGCTTTCCAATACTTTCAATGTTCGAATCCCAACTACGGATGAAGAAATTCAATCACTTCACGATATTCATCATGCAACCTGGACTATCGGTAGAGTAAGACGCTCCATCTCTTACGAGCACTCTAATGTCAGCGATGTTCGAAGTGAAGTATTTATTGAAAGTGGCTCGCTTGGCCATCGCTGGACCAATCGGGGCGAGGATATGGCTAACAACCCGATGGCGGTTTATTTCATATGTCTTTAGATTTAGGATCGCAGTCTGTAAATGTTAATCCCAGCCACCATTCTTAAACCCGAACGCGTTCTCACAACCCAACAGCGTTCGCAAAAACAACTGTATTATGAAAGTGAACAAAGGATTCCTATTATTCCTATGTTATCTAACCTTATCCGTGATTAGCTCTGCGCAGGACAATAAGGACTGTGCGCTAACGGATCCTCTTCCGGGATTAATCGCTGTGTACAACCTAAATAGTTCAAGTGAAACAGAAGCACAAGATGCAAGTGGTTTTGGTAATAACGGTATTTTCGAAGGTAACCCGCAATGGGTGGCTTCGGATGTGGCACTGCTATGCGCCATCAATAATACTAGAGACATCGTAACGAGCACCTTTAGCGCGTTTCCTAATCTTACCTATTCGGGAGTTACCATACCGACTAGCTTAGCGGGCCATCCATTTGAGATTTTTGACTATTCTGGGAAGATCCTTGAGCAGGGTATTGTTCCTACTCACGAAATCTCTCTCCGTCAGTTGCCAGCGGGTGTGTACTTGATCCGGGTTATGGATGAAACTACCCAGTACATGACTAGCGTTACAAAAATGTAAGCATACCGTACCGTGAGGTTTGCCTACCCACTTCACATTCTGAGTGAAAGGAGAGAGCAAACCTCACGGCAATCTATTCCTTTACTTTACTGCTGGCCTTCCGCCCCAAGCCCATACGCCAAGATTAGTATGGAAATCTTATATTGGACTTCTTTTTTGCCTACGGGCGGGTAACGGCTGGTTTTTTTTTGATCAAACCGGCTCTGATTCCTATCAAAACTTGATGTATGTTAGCGATCCTTTCCTTTGCAGGTTTCACTTTAATGGTGGCGGCTATTGCGTGGTATGCCACGCGAAGTACCGATGAAAGCACCGCAGATGGTTACTACTTGGGCGGAAGAAGCCTTGGTGCACTTACCATTGCGGGTTCTCTTTTGTTAACCAATTTATCCGCGGAACAGATTGTAGGACTAAACGGACAAGCCTTTACCGAAGGCGTGTTGGTGATGGCCTGGGAAACCTTAGCAGCTATTGCTATTCTCTTTGCCGCACTTTTCCTGTTGCCTAAGTATATGGAAGGAGGGATTACAACCATCCCTCAGTTTATCTCCAACCGTTTTGATCAGCAAACCAATTCCATCTTGTCGATTCTCTTTTTGATCGCTTACGGAATTGTGTTACTACCAACGATTCTGTACTCCGGCTCATTGGCCTTCAGTACTATATTTGATTTACCCAATCTGCTGGGGCTATCGGAAACCGCCGGGATCTGGATTTGTGTGTGGAGTATTGGTATTATCGGTTCAGTTTACGCGATTTTTGGAGGGCTTAAAGCAGTAGCTGTGTCAGATTTGGTCAATGCTATTGGACTGTTGATTGGTGGTTTACTCATACCGGTGTTTGGCCTCATGGCTATTGGTGATGGTAGCGCTTCTGCGGGTCTTGATATACTTTGGAAAAGCAACCCCGAGAAGTTCATTGCTGCCGGAGGAGTTGACTCTTCTATTCCTGTGGGAACTATCTTCACGGGAATGATGCTGGCTCAGGTCTACTATTGGGGTACCAACCAGTCTATCCTCCAGCGGGTCTTTGGCGCTAAAAACCTAAAAGAGGGGCAAAAAGGGATGGTCCTGGCGGCTTTGGTGAAATTTTTGATCCCCGTTATCGTCGTGTTACCCGGTATTATCGCCTGGCACCTATTCGACGGTGATTTGGCCAATGCTGACTTAGCTTATCCGACGCTCGTCAAGACCGTCTTGCCAGGTGCTTTCCTCGGATTCTTTGCTGCTGTACTCTTCGGTGCCATCTTGAGTTCCTTCAATAGTCTCTTGAATAGTAGCGCTACTTTGTTTGGCTTTGATCTGTATAAGCCGTTCTTCAAACAGGATGCCACCGAGCCCCAAACCGTGAAAGCAGGTAAAACCTTTGGCTTGCTGCTGGCTGTGGTCTCGATGATTATTGCTCCCTTTATTGCGTATGCACCCGACGGTTTATTTGCCTACATCCAAGTGATGTTGGGTAGCCTCAGTGTACCCATTTTAGCGGTAGTTCTGGTAGGGATTTATACCAAAAGAGTACCCGCACTTGGAGCAAAGATTGTTCTGACGCTCGGCGTGATTCTCTACTTAATCAGTCAGTTTGTACTCAGCCCTATCTTCGTTGATCAAGCACTTACAGAAGCTGCTGCCAATGGCATCACCGACGTCAAGGCGCTAAGCATTATTGAGGCTAAAGCCTATCCCCATTTCTTGCACGTGATGGGCATCCTATTTGTCTTCAATGTCATCGTGATGCTGGTTGTAGGAAAGATGTCGCCTAGGGAAACCGACTACGAGCCTGTGGCTACGGATCAACTGGATCTTACACCTTGGAAATATGCGACTATTGCTGCCATCATCATCACAGCGCTGGTGTTGAGTACGTATTTGATTTTTTAAGCAGGCTCACTAGCGTTCGCGGGGTAAGTTCGCTGGCGCTCACGGGTGAGCTCACTGCGTTCGCGGTTATAGCTCGCAAAGCTCGCGGGTTGAGTTCGCTATCGCTCACGGTTGTAGCTCCCTGGTGGTCGCGGAAGAAGCTCACCTTGTTCGCGGGGATTAATCGCAAGCTCGGGGGAGTATATTCGTGCTATAGTACTCACGGATGAGCTCGTAAGCTTGTGGTGGTGCGTAGTGCTTTAAACTCTTATTTCAGTGGGTAGTATCTGCTGGTGCTCCTAAAACCACGAACGAAGTGAGCTGCTCCGTGAGCAATAGCGAACCCTGCTCCGCGACCGTTAGGGAGCTTACCCCGCGAGCTACAAACGCGACCGCCAGGGAGCTATAAGCGTGAGCGCAGTAGCGCGAACTTCCCCGCTCCCTAATTCTCTCCTATTTTACCCCAAGTTTACAATTAATCCGTACCTTTGCGGCCTCAAAATCAGCGGCTTGTTGCTGATTCATAACCTCTAGCGTCAATGATTACAGTTAATGATCTGGCCTTGCAGTACGGCAAGCGCGTTTTGTTCAAGGATGTAGACTTGAAGTTCACCCAGGGCAACTGCTACGGAGTGATAGGCGCCAATGGCGCTGGTAAGTCGACTTTTTTGAAGATTCTCTCGGGCGAAATTGACCCTAATCGGGGGCAGGTAACCTTCGAGCCAGGCAACCGTATGGCGGTGTTGAAGCAGGATCACTTTGCCTACGAAAACGAGCAAGTGCTTAATGTAGTGATCATGGGCCACCAGGAGATGTACCAGATCATGGAGGAAAAGAACGCCATCTACATGAATCCGGACGCTACGGAGGAAGATGGTATGCGCGCTGCTGAGCTGGAGAATCAGTTTGGGGAAATGGGGGGCTGGAACGCCGAAAGCGATGCGGCGGAGCTACTCAGTAATATGGGCATCAGGGAAGACTTGCACTATCTGAACATGTCGGAACTCAGTGGTTCTGAAAAGGTAAAGGTGCTTTTGGCGCAAGCCTTGTTCGGCAATCCAGATATGCTCCTTCTTGATGAGCCTACTAACGACCTGGACGCCAAGACCATCACCTGGCTCGCCGACTTCCTGGCCGACTTCAAGAACATGGTGATCGTGGTTTCGCACGACCGCTACTTCCTGGATATGGTCTGTACCCACGTCGTTGATATCGACTTCCAGCAGATCAGCATCTACACCGGTAATTATACCTTCTGGTACGAGTCTAGCAAGTTGAAAGCTGCCCAGATTGCCAATAAGAACAAGAAAATGGAACAGAAGCGGGCGGAGATGATGGAGTTTATCCAGCGTTTCTCAGCCAATGCTTCCAAGTCGCGCCAGGCTACTTCTCGTAAGAAAGCCTTGGAAAAACTAAACCTGGAGGACATCAAGCCTTCCAGCCGCAAATATCCTTACATCCACTTCCAGCCAGAGCGCCAGCCCGGTGACCAAATCCTAAAGGTGGAAAACCTGAGTAAGAAGGACGAAAACGGCGACTTTCTCTTCAAGGATATTTCCTTTACCATCAACCACGGTGAGAAGATCACCTTGCTGGGCGATAGTAATGCAACTACTGCTCTTTACGAAATCCTAGCTGGTGAGTTAGAAGCAGATGGTGGTACTATTGAGTACGGGCAAACGATTACCAGCACCTACGTGCCAAACGAGAATCAGCGGTACTTTACCGATGCGCAGGATCAAGATTTGATCAACTGGCTGCGGGAGTACTCAGAGAACAAGGATGAGCAATTTATTCGCGGCTTCCTGGGACGGATGCTGTTCTCTGGAGAAGAAGTATACAAGCAGTCTAGCGTACTCTCCGGAGGAGAAAAAGTACGCTGCATGATGGCCAAAGCGATGTTGGCACATCCCAACTTTGTCTTACTTGACGAGCCTACCAACCACTTGGATCTGGAATCGATCACTGCCCTGAACGAAGCACTACGCGATTTCGTCGGCAACCTCATCTTCACCACGCATGACCACCAGCTAACGCAAACGGTGGCAAACCGTATTATCGAAATCACGCCCAGTGGTATGATTGATAGTTTGATGGAATTTGATAACTATCTCAAAGCTGATAACATCCGCGAGCAGCGGGCGCAGTTGATGGGGGAAGTGTTGGCGTAAGGGCTTAGTGAAAGTGATAATAGTCCGACTACGCTAAAAGCTTCGTCGGACGGGGAAAGTGACAGTGACCAGTGGGTGTTACTGTCACTTTTTGTTTTCTAAACCTATTATTGGGAGAGTAGGCGTTACAGACTCATACACAGTGCCTACATGATTAAGACAGAGAATTTCAAGCAATAAAAGAAGTTACAACCCATCTTAAATAGCCTTGCCTCTAATAGCGTTAATATTTCCACGCTTTCAGACCCTTCCAGAAAACTCCCTTAAAAGTGTTATAGAATTTGTGAGTATCGCCAAGTAGTTTTGTATTGCAGTTTTTCCAAAGGGTTAAATTTTCCATTGCTGGTCGAAATTCAACTGTTTGGATTCGCATAGAATGACCATAATTGTCTTTAATCAGAACTTCACAGCAAGCGATGATTAAACAAATTCCTGGGAGAGCGAAGTGGTTATAGTTGTGCCGAGCTATTTCCTCAAAAAATGTACTGACAAGAATGGATAGACGTGTACCTAAGTGATAGGCTTGGGCTGGAAGAGGTGTGTTTTGGCGGAAGGTATCCTAGCTGCAGTACTGGTCCATTAAACCTGGAATCAGCAAGAGGAAGGATTAATAAATAATTGCAGATACTTAAAAAATTTATTGATTATGAAGAATCTAACACATTTATTTACACTGGTTTTTATCATGCTTGTAGCATCTTGTTGCCTTGTTGCTCAAGAGGTTCCTGAAATAGGTGAGACTGGCCCCTGCGGGTTGTACGGTCCTGGAACAAATGGGACTGATCCTGTGGCTTGTAATACGGTTAACACTTATTCTGTGGATTTATCCACATGTGATAATTGCACGGGAAACACCTGGTCTTGGACCCTGGCTTTGGAGGGAGGTGATGCTACCGTAAATAATGCTACTAGTTTTCCTGTGGTGGTACAGTCAAATATTGGCATATCCGCTGAGATCATCTATGCCTCTAATTCTATTCTACGCGTTCGGTGGGTTTGTGATGAAGACTGCGTAGTACCACAGGCATTTGCGGAGATTTACCGTTGTGGTTCTGAGTTTTTTAACCCAATAGTAAGGATTGACACCGGATGTAGTTGCGAACCATCCTTTGCATATTGTGCATTACTTGAGTGCGGTACCTTTTGCCTGGAGCTTGAAAGTGGCACCTTCCATGATGCTACAGCACAAGATGAGACCTTAGTCTGCTTCCAAGAGCCCGTTGTTAATATTTCGAACGGAGAATGTAGAGATGTTGACACTAAGTCTAATCAGGGTAGCACTCGAAAAGGTCAATCTATTGGGTTTCAAGTGTACCCCAACCCAAGCGCAGGGTACTTCAACGTCAAGCTACCATCCTTTGATGGTGTAGTCAAAATGAGAGTTATGAGTATCGACGGAGTAATAATAACGGAGCGAACTGTTACTTCGCCACAGCAGCTAGAGCAGTTTGATCTACCACTAGCTCCTGGAGTATATATTGTTCAAGTTCAGCTTCCCCAGCAATTGCTCTCTACTAAAGTCATTGTGGAATAAAACACAAAGTGAGCTTTCCCCACCTTCGGACCGCTCAGAAAACTCCCTTAAAAGTGTTACAAAATCTGTAAGTAGAACTGGATAGTTTTGACTTATAGCTTTTCAGAAAACCTAATTTCTACCCTTCTCGGTCGAAATTCATAAATCTTCAAATTGGAAGCATTTTCTCCATGATTCTGGAGAGAGAATGGCAAGTCTTTGCTATCAGACTTGCAGCTAAGACCAATTTTAACAACAAGTCAGAAGGGAGTGATAAACGTCGAGCTATCATGCTCGCACCCCTAAGAATTTTTTCAACCTTTAAACACAAGTTAGATGCTATTCCGTAATTTAACAATGTTTCTTTGCCTATTTGTTATAGGAAATCTCCACGCTCAAGAGCCTGTGGCTGAAAGTGGATGTACTTTTATTGAAATACGTGATATACCTGATTATCCAACAGTTGTGACGACTTCACAAGTTTCTACCCCGCCAGTTATAATTCGCAGTACAACACCAAATTTTTGTAGACGAAGGGCACCTTCTGCGACCATATTACTTCCAAGGTTAACTTTACAGCGTCGACAGAGTAATGGACTTTGGAACGATGTAGAAGTTGCTAAAGGAGATGATGGGTACAGGTTTAACAACTTATCATCTGGGTGGTATAGGATATTTGTTGAAACCCCTGGCTTTGTTGAAAATTGCACGCCTAATGAGCAATTGCAAACACAACTATTTAACTTTTTAGGACAGTTTATCGGCATTTGGGGGGCTTATCAACAAGGAAATAATTTTGAAGGGTTTACAAATGAAGCATACGTAGGACCTGCCGATAATTCGGACATTACTTTCTCTTTTGATAATGATGAAGACATAATTGGAGCCTATGATTTAGATGACGATATTCTGCTCAATACTTCTGGTAGTAGCACTGATAAAATCTCTCGTTGGAAGTTATACGTATGGGAAGCTGGAAACTGGCGGAATAGGTTTGAAAGTCCATTCATTCGAACAGGACTGCCCTTGATTGTGAACGTAAATGAGACGATAAATGCTAACCCGAATGTTTTCACTGGAGGCTCGTGGGCTGGATTCGAAGAATTAAAGACTTACAAGTTTTACATTGGAGTGCAGGCATGTGGTTCAGGATGGGGTAGTCATCAGGAACAGACGTTTATGTGTCCCTCATCGTTAAATTGTAGGCCAGATGCTCGAACCGTATCATTAAAAATTACTCCTAATCCAGTACGTGATTATTTCAACTTGGTCGGAGACGATAAACGCATTGGTACGGCATCCTCAACGGATCAAATTTTGATCTATTCAATATCAGGTGACCTGGTAATTCAACATGATCGAACAATGATGGATCGCATAGACGTTACCGGTATCAAGTCAGGGATATACATTTTAAAAATTATTAGTGCAGAAGGAGAGGAGCTTTTCGTAGAGAAGTTTGTAAAAGAATAAAGTGTACTAATTCCTTCTGTAACAATTTTTTTGGGTCGGAGAAAAAAGGATCATAAACGTTTGATAACGAGTATTGATTCTGTTTTTCTCCGACTGTACTTTAAATACCATTTCTGGACGTTAATGAAAAAGGTCGCTTTTGTATTCATGTTCACATTTGGATGGGTTTTTACCCCAATAACGGATGTTGAGATTAGATGTCAGAGTACTATTAACATTCCTATTGTTTTTCACGTTGTTCATAATTCAGCAGGCACAAATCATGAATTTGAAATGGGGGTGCTGTTTGGGAAAATATATGAACAAGTTGATATTATTAATAAAGCTTTTAATGGGAGGTTTCAAGGTGATAAAACTACAAAAATGTCACCCACAGTTTCTGTTGAGCAAGAACATGAGTTTAGGTTTTACATTGCAGGTTGTGAATCTGCTGGCCGTCGAGGGATTGTACGTACGAATTCGCAATTTACAGGTTGTCAGATACCGGATATAACAAACCCTTCATTGGGCGGCTCTACTCCTTGGAGCATAGATTCTTTTATAAATGTATACGTAGCTGATCTAGAGGCTTGCGGGTTGAGTGGGTTCTCAACGCAATGTGATAGTTTAAGTGAAGAAAGCTCCATTATCGTAATCGATTATCGTTTTTTAGGCCGTAATAATATGGAAGGGCTTGATAGAGGCTTCACATTGGTTCATGAGTTGGGCCATTATTTTGGGTTATCTCATCCCTGGGGAAATGATTTGGATGGATGTATCAGTGATGATGGTATTGAGGATACACCAAATCAATCCGGACCTTATTATGGTTGTCCTAGCTTTCCCCAAAGGAGTTGTGGCTCTTCCGACTATTATTTCACTTTCATGGATTATGTTGATGACAGCTGCATGGAACTTTTTACGCCTGGACAGATAAATAAAATGATTGCAACATTGGAAAGTAAGTATCCTTTCTTACGAACCAATAAAGTTAATTGTGATATAGATTACGCTCGATATAATTTTTGCGACTTAGTGGATCTATATCCAAACCCTGTTTCTAATGGTTTTCTACACATAAACATTCCAGAAAATCTACATAATCATAACCACATTCAAGCGGTAAACGCTAACGGAAAATTTATAAAACTATCTATTGAAGTAATTGATGAAGTTATCAGACTAAATGTCAATAACCTGAATGGCGGGCTGTACTTTTTCATGATTGGAGATACTTGTACAAAAAAGGTTTTGGTTCATTCAGAGTAGAAGTTAAATCTGGAAATATTATGGAATTACCCGTTCAAGAAGTAGACTGTCAATTGGTTGGTCTACTGTAAATCTGCGTTTCCTCACGTTCGGACCCCTCAGAAAACTCCCTTAAAAGTGTTACAAAATCTATAAGTAGAACTGGATAGTTTTGCCTTATAGCTTTTCAGAAAACCTGATTTCTGCTATTCGTAGTTAGAAATCCATAAACTTTGAAGTATGAATAATTGGACACACATAATTTACCTTTTTGTAGCATGTTGTAGTTTTCTTTCTTTGCCAATTACCCTAGCAGCTCAGGACGATGACAATGGTGAAAGCCCGTTGGTCATAGATTTGGTTCTGCGCCAGGGAAGGAATAACGCTCCTGTCATATCGAATTGCAATACGGACTGTAGAACGTCTTTAAACAGCCGATCTGTAGACTGTAGCTATGAAAGCGATGAACTCTTTTTCATCGAGGCAACGCATTTGGTGAGTCAATCTGTGGTCTCCATTCCTACTGTAGTCAGCTTCCAAGAAGATATCTTGTGGGTGAGTGTTCTTGATTTTGCTGGGGACGATTGGACGATGGCTCGGGATGGTACATCAACGGACATAGAGGTTGTTTTGAACCTCTTCTACCAGGGAACAGCCGCAGGGAGTGTTTCTTTTCGATCCCTTGGTCATACACTATCCATGGCTGCATCAGCGGGCTTTCAATTAACTCAACTTAGTGGCTGTACAGTATCGTGGCAAGCCCCTTGGCCGAATCCAAATGATGATCCGTTTACTGACGATCCATCTCCTCTAATTGGTAGTGGTGATGGAGGGTACAAACTATTACAAGAAGGTTATACTAAAAATGGAGTGCAAGCGCGCACTGATTTTGAAGTGGGTAGTGCTACTTCTTGGGCAAGCCTGATGAATGAAGAAATTGAGCCAAGAATGGACGTTTACCCGAACCCGGTGGGAACCTTCACTAAGGTTAGGTTTTCTTCCATTCCGCAAGCCGGTATGTTAACTCTCTTGGGGGTTGATGGTAGCAGTTATAAACAGATTACTATCAACAAGAATGCTGATTCATTGACTTACGAATTGTTCCTGAATGACCTGCCAAGTGGAATCTATATCCTGCGTTTAGATACGGCACAGTATTCCATTTCTACTCGCTTGATTAAACAATAAGCTACTAGCTAGCTAAAGAAAGGTTTTCTATCTAGGGGGTGTGTGCTATATGTGTATGCCCCCTTAACTATCTTCTTTCTCTGACAATTTTTTTATTCCTCAAGGGTATAGGCTAAATCCTCCGCTCAACGATTTCCATCAGCCAATCCCGGTCAGCGATATGTTTTTTTTCGCGAATCCGATCTCGGATTGTCTTAAAGCGCTCTTTGTCTCTAAGCGGCGATTGAACAATTTGAAGAAGGATATTGACAAAGTTCTTTTCCGGTTCTTTTACGCTTGCTGGTAAGTACTTTTTGGAAGCGCGGCTGAGGTACATTTTATAAGCATCCATGCGGTAAATCAGCAAATCAGCATTCAATTCAAAATAGATCTTCAACTCCAAGCGCTTACTGTAGATCAAGTAGGTTACATCAGCAAAATGGGGCGGGATGATTTGCAAGGCTTTTTCATATAAACCCTTGGCGAACCAGCATAATGCTTTATTCAGGTAGTAGAGGTTTTCTACCTCATCCCCACTGTCCATCACTTTATCTTTATAATCGTTGATGAATTGCAGGGCCCAGTCATATTGTCCAATCTGAATCGCTATTCTGGTCACACTCATGTAGGCGCTCGGCGACAACTTACCCTGGTAAAAGAGGTAGCCTTTTTCCAAGTTGTTCTTTTGAATTTGGTGTAAGGTCTCAGTAAAGGCGGTATGACCATCCTCAATGAGGAGGATACAAATGTTCCTCAGGTAAGCATAAAAGTGTTGCAAAACGGATGACTCTAAGCTCAATTCGTGTTGTTTGAGCAGGTCCATTATGGTATTAAATGCTTCTGGTTTCGGCAGAGGACTAATTAGTTGTTGATGAATAGCTTCCGCAATGAGTAGTATGGGGTAGTTGGCCTTAATTGGCGCCGGTATTAGTCCCTCCGTTGTGGTATGGGTGTGGTCCGGTATTTCTAGAGAAGTTACTTTTTTTTGTAGGAATAAAAGGTTCAATAGCTCTAGGCGCTGGACATAAAAATAGGCATGTAGCCGATCAATAACTTCTGGAATGTGGAGGTCTCCCTTGGCATTATTACGAATGCTTTCCGTTTCGTGAATTTCATACGCAAGCTGAAATTTTCGATAATACCAAAGGGTAGATTCACGAGCGTTTCGATCTACATATTTTACCAGAGATTTTAGTTCTTGCTGGTAACGCTTAATCAGCCCCCGCTCTCTGATGGTCTCTACCCAATCTAATTTTTGTTCAAATTGATGGGTAGGCTTCATGTACTTCTGCCAAAGTAAAAATTGTCTGATACCGCCGGCCAATTCGTTCATTAGCTTGTCGAGCTTGGCGGTTTTATGCCCTTCTTCGGGAAATAACTGTTGGTTTAAAACAGCTTTCTCCGGTATGTCGACGGACGAGAGCCTTTGTAATAGGTTGCTAACTGAATCCGCATCTCTGAATTGCTTTGTAATGAAGGGGGAACGAATGAAATTGTGGCAGTGCTCCACCTCTGCATCGGTAAGGCTTTGTACTAATGTATAAACATAGCTTTTAACCATAGATCAATACCTATTTATAGTTCTCCTAGGTAAGATTTACCTTCGGTGCTACTGCGTGCTGTGAAAAATCGAGGAGCTTTATTGTTACTCTTCTTCCGCCTCAGTGAGATTGAGACTGATTCGTAAATATCGAAAGAAAAACGCATGAAAGTCATTGGATTTGAGATAAAATGTACACGCTTCACCTACTGTAATTAGGCGGCTTTTTTGGGGAACGTAAATGCATTTTACCTTTTTCTGGTTTTTGAACTAAGTTTTTCTTTTAGCGTTCAAGAGGTCAAATTTACGCCAGCGCATGATCAAAACCGAGAATTTTGCCCAAGTAGAAGTACATTCAAGCGAAGAGCTGAGAGCTTGGTTGCTGGAGCAGCACGGGCAGGAAGAAAGCGTTTGGCTGGTTACCTTTAAAAAGCATGTAGTCGATAAATATGTATCTACTGGTGAAGTACTAGACGAACTGCTTTGCTTCGGCTGGATTGACGGTATTCGCCGAAAATTGGATGCCGACCGAACCATGCAACTGATTGGCCCTAGACGCATGCAGCATTGGGCTAAAAGCTATAAAGACCGAGCTGCCCGGCTCATCGAAGAAGGCAAAATGGAGCCTGCTGGTTATCAATCTATCAAGCAGTCTAAGACAAATGGACTTTGGACTTTTATGGACGATGTGGATGCGCTCATCAAACCAGCTGATTTGGTAGCCGCCTTAGAGAAGCTTCCGCCGGCACTGGATTACTTTGATGCGTTTCCCCCCTCGGTACAGCGCTTTACCTTGCGTTGGATTAAACTGGCGAAGACGGACAAGACGCGAACGAAGCGAATTGAAAAAACAGCACAGCTTGCGCAAATCAATGAGCGTATTCCTGGCGTTTAATTCAAAACGATCACACCGTAGAGTGTAGAGAGTCTCTTGTCAGGACTAAGATTGATAGCGATCTAGGGCAAAAACACTTACCTTACGGGCAAAAATTAGAATCAATGGATGCTTCTGCATTATTAGAAGGAATTTCGGAAAGAGCGGCTGGTGTGCCACCACTGGGCAATACCTTAAAAATGGATTTTGGAATCACTAAAGTCTACGTAGACGGTACTGGCGAAAGCAATGTAGTATCGGCTGTCGATGAAGATGCCGATTGTGTTATTTCGGTGAGCCCGGAAGATTTCATGGCCCTGGTAAAGGGGGACTTGAACCCGATGATGGCCATGATGACAGGAAAGGTGAAAATCAAAGGCGATATGGGTGTGGCAATGAAGCTGCAGTCTTTACTTGGCTAAGCGTTTTACCATACACTTCGCCGAAGGGCATAATTCCGTTGTGAGTTATGCCCTTTGTTTTTGAGCGGAGGAAACTGTGAGTCTAAGTAAAGAGAATTTTAAGTGCAGTAATCGCGGTGACGATCATTACAAAATAGCGAAACGCCTTTTCGGGGATCATCTCCACCACCTTAATGCCAATCCAAAAACCAATAAGGATGGCCGGAATAACAAAAAGATTGAGTTGAAAACTTTGCCAGGAGATGGTCTCCCATGACCAAATGTGAAAAGGTACTTTAATCCAGTTGATAATCAGAAAGAACCAGGCAGCGGTACCGATAAACTCGCGCTTTGGTAGTCGGGTCGCCAAAAGATAGACCGACATCACAGGCCCTGCCGCATTGCCCACCATGGTAGTAAACCCACCGGCCAAACCGGTGAAGCCGCTCACTAGCGGATGGCGCACAAAACTTTGTGAAGGTGGGCGACGTTCTTGCCAAACCAGCAATAATAGCCCAAAGATGACGATCCCTGCCAAGATATTACCAAAGGTTTCATCATCCATGTCTTCTCCAATCCAGACGCCTAACAAAACGCCAATGGCTGCCGCCGGGATCAGTCGCCAAACATAAGACCAATCCGCATCTCGTCGGTAGTACATCACCGCCATTAAATCTCCAGTGATGAGCATGGGTAAGACAAGGCCGGTGGAAGCCTTAGCAGGAAAGGCGCTGGCCATGAGAACTACTAAAACCATCCCCAGCCCTTTCAAGCCCGCCTTGGAAAGACCGATCATAAAAGCCGCACCCGCAAAGGTGAGCCACTGGAGAAAGGTGAGATCGGAGAAGGTCATGTACGTTTAGAATTAAGATTGAAATAGGTGCGATCAAAATAGCAATTACGATAGTAAAACTCCCTTTTGACTACCTCGTTTTAAGATTTAGTGATCCAGTACTGTCATGTTGTTATTTATTTTATTGATTTTTTATAAATGTGTTATTTGCTTTATTATCTTAGGCTTTGCACCTGCCAATTACTGCGGACAGATAAGTTCCGCCGGTTCTTCCAAAGGGTGGTGCTAATTATATTGCTTTCACGCGCTTTAGATCTACTTTAAGTCGCTCCAGCTACGGGAATGGTCTAAGCACCAAAATTTATTATTCAATCATGAGTTGGTTTACGAAAGGTATTGACTGCTACGTATATGTGAATGGTCCCGGACTATCTATTAAGTTGGAGAAAAAGGATAGTGACAAACAATTTGATCGTTCTTATACATCTTCCTTTTTATGGAACAAAAAACACCTGGAAATTGGGGGTGGGAAAGAGTCCGTAATCCATGACGGGTTCGTGCAATTTACAGCTTATAGAAATGGCATAGAAATATACAAGGGAAAGCTTCGGATCGGTAATTTTTCTGGTGATATTAACTCGGATGATCTTGCAGAAATGGGGATAAGCCCAATCATTGGCGAAGATTATTGCTTGAATTTTGGCCTGTATGATGCCGATTCTGGAACTAAGTTTAGTTATGATTGGAAACACAATTCTTTTTTAAAAAAATCCAATCTGCCGAACGCTCACCAGCTCTATATCAGTTTCACGCACAAGCAGGATAATTGGCAGCAAAAATTATTTGACGAATGCAGTAAGCCCATTATTGAAAAGCTGAAACCGAAAAACTTGTTCTTTCCGGGTAGTCATGATGCCGGTATGCACTGTTATATTCCATCGGTAGCGATAACCAACATCGCTAATACACAAATTAACGATGTCTCCACCCAACTAGAAATGGGAGCCCGTTACTTTGATTTTCGTCCGGGGCGTCTGAAAGCCAATTGGCAACAAATTCTTAAAGAGGATGTCCGCGCAATGCAACAAGACGAACCGTTTTGGAAACGCATGCTAAAATCTTGGCCGGGTTACCAACTTTATGCTTTTGCGGCCTTGGCTAGCAAATATTCGGCTTACAAGATTATCGAAACACTAGCAAAAGACGAGTACCAACATATACACAGTTTTATTCCCGGCGAAACCTATCGTTCTTTTTTGGCGGGCATCTTCGAATTTCTGAATAAAAACGAGAAGGAGATCGTCATCATTGAGCTCTCTTCTAGCGGCTTTTTATCAAATCTAGTGGATCGCCCCACTCCTGGTGAGCTTCAGCATATGCTAAATAGCGTAGCTCAGTACGGAATTGGTGTAGTGGATGAATCTGGCCTTGATGAGCCGGTTGAGTCACTGATTGATCAAAATAAGCGCGTCATAATTTTAGATCGCGTCAGGCAGGAACACGCTGATCAGGAGACGAAGAAAAAGTTAAGGTTCGTAGAATCTTATTCGGGCTACTACGAAACTACTGACGCGGAACGAATCCCGCAGGCTATACGCCGTAGAATTAATAATTTACCAATCGAGCACGTTAAAACGGCATCTGCCGTTTTAACG
>JBCBWU010000096.1:0-26823 GCA_039816955.1 Bacteroidota bacterium | reverse complement strand
TGCGGGAAGGAAAACGCTGAAGTCAGGTTCCATAAGGGCTTGAGGCGCAATCCATTAGGAAAGTTTAAATCAGTTCTACAGTATCGTAGAAAGTATACATGAGGTACACTTGGCATATGCCGTATCCTAAACCCGTCAAGAGGAGGATGGAAACAAACAGTGATTTTAGCGTAGAAGGGCGTTGCGGTGTAGCACCTTTATGAGTAGGTGTTTGGCGTCGTGCAAGGGTAGTAGGATTTGCATTAACGGCTTCCATGATAGTGGTGTTTGCTGTTGAAGAATACCAGCAAGTTGTTCTTCGATGTCCACAAAACATTAGTGCATAGGGTAATAGGTAGCTTTGGTAGGGTAAGTGGCAATCTGTAGGAGTTTGGTCCTAAAAGATAGCGGTTACCTGGGCACGTCCGACATGTACGGTAGGTGCTTGCCCTGTTTGCCGTCCTTCGTACGTAAGGGTCATCTGTAAGTAGCGCCCCAATTGCCGGGTCAGGCTGGCGTTCCAGATCCAGTTGCGGCCAGGTTGCAGACCATTTAGGAGTACAAAACCTACCGGTGATCGCGGGTCGCCATCTAGCTTCAGTTGCACGTAGCGGGCACTTAGCCGTAGATTCTGTTGGTAGTTGCCTTCTACTTGAAACTCATTGCGCCGTATTTGCTCATCACTTTCGGGCAGCTGGTTGGTTTCTTCCTGCTGCAAATAAGTGAGTGTAATGCGGTAGTCTTGACCAGGTTGGTAACTGATGGCGGGTTGCAGTAAGTAACCACTCAGGTTAAAATCTTTGTTGTTAAAAAACTCCGAATCAGAAGAGCGGAAGGAGCGAGCGGTTTCCAGACGTAAAGTACTGGCATCGGTAATATTCCAACGAGCGCGCAAAATGGTGTTGCGCTGCAGGCGGCTTTCAAAACCCGTTGTGGGTACTTGTCGGCGCGGCTGTACGTTGTGTTCTAGTTGTAGATCGTACTTGGTAGAGCGGCGGTTGAAAAATAAGATATGCCGCTGGTTGGCACTGACGGCAACCAGGGCGGTGTCGGGTAGGCTGAGTTGGAAAGGATTCCAGGTTTGTACCCCTTCAAAGGCCCGGACTTTCCGGTTTATTGATAAGCTAGATTGCCAGGAGAAGCGATTGACAAACTGTTGCCACTTGACCTCCGATTTTGCCCACCAACGGCTGGGGTCAAGCTGCACGCTTTGGTTGAGGGTGACGTTATCAGTGCGTATAAACTCATCGGTGAAAATGCTGACCCGAATATGATCTGCAATATCGGGGAAAGGAGCAATCTCCATTTCGTTGGGCTGAATTTTGCCGTCGTTATTATACAAGCTATCCAACCAAATGTACTGGCCCTGGCCAGCGCCCACAAATAGGTAAACAAACTCGATCAGTGGTTCTTGCCCCGAGCCTATTTCGTAAGTGGTATTGCTGCGCAGCCCCCCCTTTAAAGTGTTGACGGTGGCGTCTATTCGGCCTAGCAGAGTTCTTGCGGGTTCTAGGTTAGTTAGGTCAGTGGAGAGTACTTGTAGTTCGCGGTAGGTAAGGTTTCCACTGGCATTGAATTGCTTACTAGGCCGCCAGCGCCCCACCATTTCACCTTCTGAAGCCCGAGCTGTAGCAGAGAAGTTAGCACCATTCGGTGAATAATCAAGTCGGGAACGAAAGCTCGTTTGCCACTGCCATTTCTCTTGTTCGGGGCTGGATAAGGTGGCGGCGTAACGTTGAAAGAGGAAACTGCTGGCACTAAGTTCCCCATCAGAGCTTGGTCTACGTTCACTGCGTTCTTCCTGGGCTTCAAATCGTACTTTCCAGTTGTTCCACTTACTGAAGGTTTTCTCAAGTTGCAGGTTGGGCCTTATAAACCGACTTTGCTGTTCTGGGCTTGTACTGCTGAGCCAACTGCTGCGGGCGTCGATCTTCCAGCCTTTATCCTGCCAACTTAATTGTGTGTTGTGTTGCCGACCATCATAGAGGCTATCGCGTTGGAAGGTACTCCAACGATAGATCAACCGTCCTTTTTGTGGATAGACCAAAGCCACTTGTGCACCCGCCAACTGCTCCTCAGCGCTAGCGGTGCTGCCAATCCCGTTGATATCCGCCAAGTTCCAATCCCGTAGAAACTCTGGGGAACGGTAGGGGTTGATCGCCCGAAAATCGCGTTGTACATACTCGTGGTTGATCTGGGTTTCCAATTGCCAGCGGGTAGAGTCTCCACTCAACTGCCAGGACTGAATCCAGTCTAAGCGAGTAGCCAAGCCGTTATCATCTTCACCATCCAGTTCGCTGAAGCGGTTGAGGTCTTCTTGACTAAAACCTACTTCGGCACGTATACTCCCGTTTTTGCCGGTTTGGTATCGGCCTCCGGTTGTGATTAGACGCTGTAGTTGTGGTGCTGCTAACCTACGAACTGGAGCATAGCTGCCTTGGGGGCGGCACTCCTCATCGGGAGGCACCCAGCGGTAGGCACGTTCGTTGGCCGTTAGGCTCAAGTCTAGTTCATAGTCTCCTTGGCCTTCGCCTACGAAGGAAAAAGACGCCACCAGAAGCCCTTCCGGATCAAAACGAAGGAAGGAATAATTGACGGCCTGCCCATCACAATTGACCAGCGTATCCACTTGACTATAAGTTGCACGCTGACTATCGGGTGCGTCTAGGGCAGTAATGGTTGAGATAAAGGCATCGCTTAGCTGGTCACCTGCGGTTCGCAATTGCTGCCGTTCGGCCTCACTGAGCTGTAGGTCACCAGTGGCAGTTTTACTATCCTGCTGGCTGTAGATATTCACGTAAGCCTGCCAGCGGTTGCGTTGATAAGTTGAATTGACGGCATACAGTGAGCGGAGGTAGCGCTGATCAGCGTATTCAAACTCTATCGTGATCCGACTATCCTTGGTGATGAGCCTACGGGCGGTGAAAGTGACCTCACCTTGGTTATAGTCGATGGTATAATCGGCATCGCGGCCACGCTGTAGTGCTTGCCCATCTAGCAACACTTTTTCTGTTCCCGCTAGGATGATAATAAAGCGCTCGCCCTGGTTGCCCTGCAGTTTGTAAGGACCCTGGTTTCCTTCTACTGCCGTAATTTGCTGCCGCCGAAACTGCCCTCTGGCAATCGCCAGGCTGGCGTTGTTGGTCCAGGTGCCGCCTTGATCATCTTCAAGTATATTGGAAAAACTAGCACCCTCTAGTTTTTTGAAATACTGCATGAAATAGGTGCCGGGACTGCGGAGTTCGTAGTCACCGGCCGTCAGTCTATTTTGGTCTTTTTCCAGGCGAATGAAAATGCGGTCAAAATCACGTAATTGCCGTGTGTTTCCTTCGGGTTGAATGGGAAGGTTTTCATCCGTGATAGCTGCGGTTACTTTTATACCATCACCTAGCTCTCCTCCTAGTTGTAGATTGAAGCTGGAATTAAGTACAAGGTCCTGTCGATTGCCAAAGGAAAGTCCTCTACTGAAGCTACCGCTATAATTTAGGCGCTGCCCATCTAGCAAGCCGCCATCGCGCGCGTAGGGGTTGTAGGTGCCGATTAATAAACCTTCGGGAGTTTCCTCCAGCTTAGTAGTATCCAGTAAGGCGTAGGAGGCATTGAAGTCGTAAGGAAGTACCCGATAGCGCACCAAAACACTATCCGCACCACTGGGTTTCAGCCAACGAAATTCTGCTTGTTCGAATTGGAAGTAGGTGGAGTCGTAAGTTCCTCCTTCTGGGCGGAATGCCTGTAAGCTATATGGTAGAACCGTGAGGCTATCTAATTTGGAGGCGCCTTCACCTGGTATCCACTGGTACCGCTGATTGTTCCACGGCCCGTCTTGTGCACGTAGTTGCCCCAATAGGCAAAACAGTCCAAATAATCCCAGGAGTAGTTTTCTCAACATTTTTTGCCTTACGCCACCATGGTAAGGATGCTTGGTCGTGCTTGAAACGGGAAAATTCCGAAAATATTGGCTGATTACTGGCAGGGAGGCGTCCGCTCACCAACAAATGACAGCTCTTATTCCTTTAGAAATAAAAGGAAGGAGAATTTGTTGCTTGAGATGCTCGCTTACATCGAACTAATTTAAACTTTTGTGGTGCTGATGAGCCTGAGACCTTGTAGGTTCTGGCAAAGAGGCTTTCCGAGTGTATACCTGGAAGGTACGGACGAGGAAAGTGCATTACTTTAAAAACGCGTTACTATGAAAAATTAAGCTTTTGGTTGGGGCTCTTGCTCCCCCTAATCGGATGGTCACAAGATGATGCTGAGGCCACACCACCGAGCGACACCCTAGAAATTCAGACGGTAGCAGTGGCAGAGAATACGGATTCAATTCAGTGGACCATCCTGGAGCGCGATCCTGAGATCGATGCTCTCGTGGCTTATTACAAAAAACTCGATCCACCCATTATTACGTTTCACCGTGGAAATTTTGGTCGGACTTGGTGGAATCCGTGGGGCGGTCACACTTATTACAAAATCAAGGGGCAGAGAATAACCAGAGGGGGCGTACAGGAATACCTCGGAGAAGTTGCACCTCTGGCCTACAAAGACTTTACCCGGGGACAACAGATACGACGCGGTGGCAAGAGATGGTTGCTCATTGGAATGGGTGGATACTTACTTACCCTAGCTTCAAGTGACCAAAACGTTCGCCGTGTGGGTTTAGGAGCTTTTATCGTGGGTGGTTCCTTATCGCTGGGTTTTGTAATTGCTGGTAATATTCGCCAGCGGCGGGGAATTAACTACTACAATTCGGGCTTTTAATACCGAATAGAAAAGCTTGATTTTATATTTCCCAACGGAGGAAACAAAGAGGACCTTATCGTTAGGAAACACGATAAAGTATTTCAAAAGGCTGTAGTGTGCCAGGCTATTTACCCCATGGGAGTAGTCTTGGAGCTAGCTTATCGATCAAGTCGCAAAAGCCATGCTGAAAAAGAAACGCTATTTTATTAAAATACAGAAAGGTAGTAGTCTGGTAAGGTTTGAAGGCAAAACAATCGCTTTTACCTTCGAAGATGTCGAGTCAGGTCAAGCAGTGAAGTTTGAATCTCAGATATCAGACTTTGTGCAATTTGAAGCCATTCTGGAAAGTAATCTCAAAAAACTTGATTTTAAGTCGCGCCCCTGGATTAAAAATGTGCTGTATTTCTCCATTGCTAATGGTCTAGACGAAGTACAACTAAGGACTTATTTTGATTCTGCAGACCATGTTGATGCTGCGGAGACATTTCTCGTTCGCGAGAATATTGCCATTTTAGTCAATCCTCAATTTCAAAGATTCAAAGACAAGAATGTCTTAGTGATTGGTCTGTTTAATTCGAAGATTGAGTTCTCGGTCATCCGGAATTTTGAGTTTGAAGAAAGCAGGAGCTATTACTGCGACCCTGAGCTTTTGAATGTTAGCCAGGTAGCTAAATTCTCGAGTGCTATTTCAGAAACCATTAGGGATGCTAAGATTGATGAGATACTGGTAGTTAATGAACGGAATGATTCGTTTTTTCAAGAATTGAAAATGAGCCTTCCTAGCTACGAATTAGTGAACGATAGAGATAATTTGATTTTGACGGGCCTTGAAATTGCGGCTAAACAGAAGGTCGAACAGGTGATTGTCAGACTTACATTGTGATTAGGTGCAAGAGCTAGGGAAATTGTAGGTATATGTGACTTTGGAGCTTGCTCCGCATTATTTATACCGAAGCCGAAGTGGTTTGGGAATCCAAACCATCTTCGCTACGAGTATATACTCGCGTGAAGTAGTTTGGCGAGGCCCACCCCGCAGGAGCAGCGCAGCTAAACTACTTCGTAAACGGTATAGATACTAAAATAAAGCGCTCGAAATGGTAATTACACGTCTCTTATCAATAGGTCTCCTGTCCGTTTTATGTACTTTATCAACTGTTGAAGAAGTAGTAAATGCTGGCGAAAAGGTGATATTCATACGAGAATGTATCGGTGTGTATGAATATGATTTGACCACCGACGAAACAACTCTCCTTTTCCAGATTGATGATGATATGGTTGTGGTTGAAAATCCTTTTAAGCGGCTAGAGCATGGTCAGTTGACTATTGGTTTTAGGTTAAGCGAATTTGAGAATGATTCGATTAGATTCTATGTAGGCTCTTATGGTTTAAAGGGAAATAGAATGACCACCACTTTCTACGAAAAAGAAAAAGACTATCAAGTTAATGTGATCACTTTTGACCATACTAGCAATCAAATGAAAGTCGATACTTTTTATGATTGTAAAGGCTTAAGCTCGTCCTGGAGGTATCTAAAATACAACTGTATAGAAGGGAAGAAAGCATTTGAAAGATACTATTCAGAGGATTACTCCAACAAGGGTGACAGAGCGTATTCCCGTAAAGGGGATATATACCTTGCAGTGGGGGATTCAATTGATCAGATAACGGCCTTTTCAGGAGAGTTTAGTCCAAAGTTTGGGAGTGGCTTCTTTGAACCAAACTTCGTGATGAATGATCAAAAGATCGTATTCCGTAAACTAGGAAGCTTTTGGGGGCGACAACCAGAGGAACTGCATTTATATGACATAGCAAGTAAAACCAGCACGATAATAGCAGAGGGGACCCACAGCAACATAAAGCCATCGACGAACGGAGAAGCCATTTTGTATTGGGGAGGAAAAACGAGTGACGGTCTTGAATGCCCAGAAGGTGATATCTGGCTGCTGGATCTGACAACTGGTGAGAAAAAGAAGATTGGTGTTGGTTTAGATTTTACTTGGAAGTAATTATTAGCTCAATACTCAGCTAGTTTAGCTGCGGTAAATAGTATTACTTATTAGCATTTTTTAGCTGAAGTTTTAATCAATTAGAAGAAGAGAAAAATGAGCCCGTCCAAATATGCTGAAATACTAAGCCAATACAAATACAGAGAAGGATATGCCACATTTAAAACGCACCATGGTTGGTTTACAGAGCACATCGCAAATGGTGCGCTAAAGCTGCTGCTAAAGAATACGCTAGTAGAAATAAAAGCAACCAAAGACCTTAGAAAGTATGATTTTGTCCTCCTGACAATTCAAGCTATGTCCATTGATTTCAGCGAAGAGGATGATCACTTTGAATTATTATTTGAAATCGCAGATGTGATAACGGAAAAATTCGAAGTGAGTCAAAAAGAGGATAAGGAGCCATGGCTTTTACACCAACTAGCAGATATCTGTATTCACAATAGCGACCAAGTCAAATTAGTGGAGGAAAGTAGTTCAGGCTTGATATCAAGCGTTGTGGCGAAAATTGGGAAAGTTAAATATCAACCCGAATCTTACGGTCCACAAATGTATTTCGCGGCATATAAAGCGATAGGACTATTCTGGGATATGCCGAAAGAACGGGCAAAGGAAATTATTCAAGAAGTGTACTTGAAGCATTTTGATGGAAGGGTTGTTGAGGAAACGGAAGCCTTAATCGAACACTTGGAGGAAGATGGAAACTGGCAATAAGGCCGGCAGTGTTTGCAACTAAATTTAGATAGCGTAAATGACTACCTATTACAAACACTATTTTGAAGAAGACAATGAGGAACAATACTTCGAATTGGATGAAGAGCTTCATTGTTTAAGATCAATGTCTTTAAAGGAGGGGACATATAAGACATCAAATATGGCAGGTGATTATTCCCTTTCTGAAGGCAGCTTTGTAGAAGTACTAGACCAGTTGACACCTATTGAAGAAAAGGAGTTTCAGCGTAACTGGGACATAGCCATAGAGCCATACAGGCAGAAGTGGGAAGCAATAGAAGAGGTGATAAAATCTGGTCAAATAATAACCGCTACGATTATTTGCTTTTACCCTCAAGGTGTGATAATGGATATCGGAACTGACTTTGCAGGATTATTGTCGATAGCAGACTGTAACAAGGTGTTTAGTGAAGAAAAGCAATACCCAGGGAATTCTGCTAAGTTTAGAGTAATGGGTTTCGAGGAGGAGCAAATGTGGATTATTCTAGGTAAGGTAGATTAGTGGTGTTAGAAAAGCGTGCATCACAGCTATGATAGAAGCTACGTTCTTTTCGCGAATTCTAGTTATAATTTCGAGTGTGATTTTGAATAGATTTATGTTCAAAAATGAACACCAAGTGTTCACAAATAGTGCTATTTCATTGGGTTAAACCCTTGAAATGAGCACAATTGCCGCTAATTCGGGCCATCTGGGAATTGGCACTGTTTTCGGTATATAATTAGCAGACTCATTTTTAATCCTAAGTAAAGTACGTCTGCTATGCTGCGCAGTTACCTCAAAGTCGCTTTTCGAAACCTCCTGAAAAACCGCTTAGATACTTCAATCAACTTCTTGGGATTGACCGCAGGCTTGACTTGCTTTCTCCTGCTAGGAATGTACATGCAGTATGAGTTAAGCTACGATACGCAACACGAACATTCAGCATCCATTTACCGGATTGCAAAGCAACAACGTGGAGATGTATTTCGGGGAGAGGATCGTTCAGTACAAACGCCCGCGCCATTAGCACCGACTTTGTTAGAGTCATTCCCAGAGGTGACTGCCGCTACCACTTTGCTGGTGCGTAAAGAGCCACTGGCGATGGGGAAAGAGGTGTTTTATCAAGATGGCCTATTTGCAGACGAGGCCTTGTTTGAGGTTTTTACCATTGATACCAAGACGGGAATAGGTGCAGAAGCGCTACTAGATCCTAATTTTGTCCTCCTGACCGAGACAACTGCTGCGCAGTATTTCCCGGATGAATCTCCCTTGGATCAGACCTTGCTTTATCAAGATAAGCTCCTTACGGTAAAAGGGGTGATAGCTGATCCGGCGGAAAATCAGCACTTTTCTTATGATTTTATCACTTCCCTGAAGAACCTTCCTTTTTACAATGAGGAAGATGTATGGTACAGCAATACATCCTGGTACAGTGATAACTATTACACTTACGCCCGTCTGAACGAAGGGGCAGATGCGCAGGCCTTAGGGGGTAAGTTAGCCACTTTAGAAAGTGAGTACACCGCGAAGTATTTTCCGGGTGAAACACTTCCGCGTTGGTTTCTACAACCTCTCGAAGATATCCACCTGCATTCGCAGCTCAATTATGAGATACAAGCCAACAGTGATATCCGCTACATCTATTTGCTAGGAGCAATAGCGCTGATTATCTTTTTGCTGGCCTTTATCAACTACGTTAATCTTTCTACAGCGCGTTCTTCCCAACGTTATACGGAGGTAGGAATGCGAAAAGTGCTGGGTGCGCGGAAACGCCAGCTAGCTTATCAGTTTCTAGGAGAGTCCTCTATCTTGACGTTTACTAGCTTTGTAGCAGCGATCATATTAGTCAACATATCCCTGCCGCTTTTCAACCAATTGCTGGGACAGTCCATTCCGTTCAATATCATCTTCAGTGGCTTTCTACTACCAGGAATGATGTTGACAGCCTTGCTCATTGGAGCACTTTCGGGGCTGTATCCTGCCTTCGTACTTTCGGCTACACCACCGGTTAAGGCCTTAAAAGGTGGCCTGTTGAAGAGCGCTAAAAAGGGGAGTTTCCTGCGCAACACCCTGGTTGTAGGGCAATTTGTGTCGGCCATTGTCTTAACCATCGGCAGTTGGTAAGCAATTCCGTAAGGGCCAAGTCATTGGTGTTGTAAAGGACTTTCACTTTCAGCCTTTTGATCTTTCTATCAAACCCCTTTTCCTGGCCATGCAAAAGCCCAATACTGCAGATCAAGGGCACGTCATTTTGAAAGTAAAAATGGCGGAAATCGAGGAGACACTGGCCTTCGTCCAGGAGACCATGAAATCTATTCTGCCGCAGGCTCCGTTCGAATACGGCTTTTTGGATGAATCTTATGCTGAATTATACGGCGCTGAGAATCGTTTAGGGAAAGTCTTCGGCATCTTTACCCTACTTGCGTTGTTGATCGCTTGTGTAGGATTGTTTGGTTTGATTACCAACCAGGTGCTACAGCGCCGCAAGGAAATTGGCATTCGCAAGGTAATCGGAGCTAACCTATCCAATATCGTAATGCTGCTATCCAAAGATTTCCTTCGTTTGGTTGCCATTGCTACTCTTATCGCTTTTCCCCTTGCTTGGTGGGGAACCAACCGCTGGCTTGACGATTTTGTCTACCACATCGAAGCCCGCTGGTGGATATTTGCGCTAGCTGGTTTCTCTGTCTTAGTCGTTGCACTGATCACGGTGGGGCTGCAAAGTGCCAGAGCCGCGATGGCGAACCCTATACAGTCTTTAAAGACAGAATAGGGGGCGTTAGTTCTTAATGGTCTTTTTCTTGTTTTACCTTAGCTCAATAAGACCATTTGACAGAAGCTTATGAGGAAATTATTGTTGGTGCTTATTTTGCAGGGCATCGCTTTTCAGATAGTAGCCCAGTCCTTTCCTGTCTCTTGGGAGGGATACTGGTCTGGTGAGGTAGAGATCTGGGGCTCGGGGGTACAGCAAGGTGCTTTTCCCATGTCGTTGGAGATAAAACCAACGGATAGCTTATGGACTTACATTATCACCTACGATCACGGGCGTCTTCCAGAGCCGGACATCCGCGAGTATTCCCTCGTGATCCTGGAAGACACGCTAGGGCATTACGCCATTGACGAGCATAACAGCATTGTGCTTGATGCCTACTTCATGGGCGGTTGTCTTTACAGCGTTTTCGCGGGAATGGGCAGTCAACTTCAGTCCAGGATTTGTCGAGACGGCGATGAGCTGGACTATGAGATTACCTCATTTTATGAGGAGCCCGTTCGTTCTTCCGGTGATACCGTTATGGGAACAGATACGATCCCACCTATCGACAGTCATCAAGTCTATAATGTGATGAAGGCTTCTTTATCGCGTAAAGACTAGGCGTTATCTGCGCTGGATTCTTAATTTTACTTTCCTACTTCCCAACTACACAACTACACTATGATGAGAAGGAAAATTATCGTTTGTCTGGCGGCCTTGTTTTTTGTGAGTCAGTTCGCGTTGCAGGCACAGGAAAGCAATAAGAAAGCACTGCCAACTATTGCTGATTTTACCAAGGATTGCGAATCTTACGAGGGGTACTTTAATTTTTATTGGCAGGAGACGAGTGGAAAAGTATTTCTATTAGTTGATCGTTGGGACGAAGAGTTTCTCTACGTGAATAGCCTAACGGGTGGAGTGGGCTCTAATGATATTGGTTTAGACCGCAATCAGCTGGGTTCTGATCGGATTGTGAAATTTGTTCGTTCGGGGCCTAAGGTGTTAATGTTGCAGCCGAATTATGAATACCGCGCCGTCAGTGATAATGAGGAAGAGCGCCAATCGGTAGCTGATGCCTTTGCCCAATCGGTCTTGTTTGGGTTCAAGGCGGTAGCCAAAACGGATGATCAAATGTTGATCGATCTCACTCCGTTTTTGCTACGCGATGCGCATGATGTAGCAGGCCGCTTGAAAGGCCGCAAACAGGGTAGCTACAAAGTAGATACTAAACGCAGCATCATCAATCTAGGACGCTGTAAATCCTTTCCAGAAAATACGGAGTTTGATGCTTTGGTAACCCTCAGTGGAGACGCACAAGGTGGATTGATTCGCTCGGTCACACCTGATTCGGACATCGTGAGTGTAAGCCAGCACCATAGTTTTGTGCAGTTACCGGATGATAATTACGAGCCACGCGTATTTGATCCTCGTTGCGGCTATTTCCCGTTCAGCTATTTTGACTACGCTACACCGATCGATCAGCCTTTGGTGAAGCGCTTTATTACGCGCCACCGCTTGGAAAAGAAGAATCCGGAAGCGCCAATCAGCGAAGCAGTGGAGCCCATCGTTTATTATCTGGATCGAGGTACGCCGGAACCCATTCGCTCGGCTTTGTTGGAAGGAGGTCGCTGGTGGAACCAAGCTTTTGAAGCCGCTGGTTATCGTGATGCCTTTCAGGTAGAGGTATTGCCTCCCGATGCTGATCCTATGGATGTACGTTATAACGTAATTAATTGGACCCACCGGAGTACTCGTGGGTGGAGTTATGGTAGTTCCGTTGTGGATCCTCGCACTGGTGAGATCATCAAAGGGCACGTACTACTGGGTAGCTTACGCGTGCGTCAGGACTTTCTCATTGCTCAGGGCCTTGTTGATGCCTACGAAAATGGAGAAGAAGCTGATCCACGTCTATTAGAGATGGCATTAGCCCGCTTGCGTCAGTTATCCGCCCACGAAATTGGTCACACCTTAGGACTAGCACACAATTTTGCGGCAAGTTACAGCGATCGTGCCTCGGTGATGGATTATCCGCATCCCTATTTCCGGATTGATGCGGATGGTGAAGTTGCCTACGATCAGGCCTATGACGTAGGAATTGGGGATTGGGATAAGCGTACGATCATCTATGGTTACCAGGATTTCCAAGAAGGCACCAAAGAAAAGAGTGGTTTGCAAGCTATCCTCGCTGAAAATGAGCAACTGGGCCTCCAGTATATTTCTGACCCCGATGCTCGCCCAGCCTTTGGTAGTCATCCTTATGCCCACCTGTGGGATAATGGGCAGTCGCCCACTGAAGAACTTCGTCGCTTGAGTATTCTCCGCAAGAAAGCATTGATTAACCTGGATGAAAATAACATTGCGGTAGGTGCGCCTATGTCTACCCTGGAAGATGTACTCGTACCAGTTTATTTTATGCACCGCTACCAAACAGAGGCAGTGGCTAAGATTGTAGGTGGTATTGACTACAGTTATGCGGTACGCGAAGAAGGTGCACCAGATAAAGTAGAGATCTTGTCTAATGAGGTGCAGCGTAATGCGCTCCGTGCTTTGCAAGAAACGCTACAGCCCAGTTTTCTGGCTATTCCGGAATCTGTATTAGATCTTATTCCACCACAGGCTTACGGCTACCAGCGTGGCCGCGAGCAGTTTAAGGTACATACGGGCAATACGCTCGACCCTATGGCTGCGGCAGAATCTTCTGCCGACTATACCCTGAGCTTCCTGCTGAATCCACAGCGGATGGCAAGATTGGTAGAGCAATCAGCCCGCCGTCCTTATTATTTATCGGCCACTGAGGTGATGTCTACTTTGCGTCGCCAACTCAAAGAGCAGGTGGTAGGTGGAGCAGGAGATTACCAGCACGCTATTTCTCGGGTAGTAGAGCAACGCTACGTGTATCATCTAATGAAACTAGCTGCCCGTTCTGATATTCAACCTCAAGTGTCGGCTGCGGCGCTGTCTACCCTAATCGATATTGAAGGAGAACTGCCCGAGCGTTTGAGTAATACTGCTACGAATAGTCCGGATCGTGCGCACCTACGTTACCTGCGTGAGCAGATCGCTCAGTTTAGGCGTACGCCTAAGCAGTTTAAGGTGCCGGCTGCACCCGCTTTACCAGATGGTTCGCCCATTGGTTGTGGTGGTATTCACTAGGGAAGTTTCACTTTGCTGCCAAGCAGGATTTTAAAGGAATAACTGACCTTTCGCAAGCGAAAGACTTTGATTTGAACAAAAAATAACAGTACGCTTAGGATAAGCAACAGTAGCTACGTTTAGTGGCAAGCACTATTTCCTAGATGATCGTACTTGAAGATAAAGCCTTACCTCAAAAGAGGGGTATGACTCAGATTGGCCTGGCCGATTTTGTTGATATAGCCTTTAAGGCTTTGCAACTCATCGAAGGCTGCTCGCAGGGCTTTGACATACAATTTGTTTTTTAGGGCAAAGTGGTTGGATTGCTCTTTTAAGGACAGCAATTCCAATTTGGTCCAGCTTACCATGGCGGCAAAAACATGGTTGCACTGAGAGATCTCATGCTTAGTAGGCGACTTTTCCAGGCCGACGTTTTGCTTGAGTGATTTGTGGAATACCTCTACTCCCCATCGTTTATCATAGGTGGTACAGATGGTTGGAGCGTCTAAATCCAAGTCGTTGGTCACTAGGTACAAGTCCCCTGAAGAGCCGTCTTTGTTAATGAAGACCTGCTTAATCAATTGAACTGGATAGTTCAGTCCTTTGATGTAAACAGTAATGGCTTGGCCTGCTTGTAACTCTAAGCCGTCGATTCGATGGAATTTACCTTCCAACTTATCTTCCAAACTGAGAGCAGCCTTACGGTTACTCTTCAGGGCACCGATAAAGTGTTTTTCCAAGGTGCGGTGAACAAAATCAAAGTTCTCCTTGGAGGAAAACCAAGTGTCCCACACCACATAGCGGAAGGGAACTCGGTTGTACTTGTGTAAGACAAAAAGCTGATCACGCACCATTTCATTCTTACTGCGTGGACTTCGCTTCTTGACTTTGCCGCTTTTGCCATCTACGTATTCTTCCGTTTTACGTATGATCTCATAAGTCACAGGAATCTCAATTCCTAGCGGGCTGTGGTAAAGAAAATTGAGGATGTTAATTCCTTTGGTCAACCCCGCCTTTGGCTTTTTGGAATGATCCCAGTGCCAGCAGATCACTTCATTTTCCGTGCTGTGAGGCTTTTCTTCGATAGTATCATCTATCTTGATAATCGCATCGGCATGCTCCACTTTACGAACCAAGGGCTTGATACAACGCCAATAATCTTTGGAAGTGAACTCCTCTTGTCCTAAAAAACGGCTGATCTTATCGTGGCTTAATGCCTGATCAGTCAACTCGGATAACCCCGTCGCCGTCGCCATACGAAACGACGCCAGCAGGTAGTCCGAATACAAGTCAAGTAATTTTGGGTCTTTCATTTGCCGTTCCTTTGAACTGCAATGTAACAACCCAAGCATATTTTTTCAATTCGCCAAATCTTTCGCTTGCGAAAGGTCAGGGAATAAAATAGGTAGGGTATAATTTGTGTGAATAAAGTGGCGATTTTCTCGGAAAGCTGAGTATATAGGTAATGATTGGCATCTCTAATAATTGTACCCTACTTAGCTGTGCCTCTAGCATAACTTCACTACAATTCAATAAATCGCTATGCGTCTATTTGTACTCACTTTTGGGCTGATCCTTGGCAGTCTATCGGGTGTCATTGGCCAGGACAATACTGCCTCCAATGTGCTTTTTGTTGGAAATAGCTATACCTACTTTTGGAATTTACCCCAAACAGTAGCGGTTATGGCTACTGAAAAAAATGTAGAGTTGCAGACCCGACAATCCACGAGCGGCGGAGTAAATCTTGGTCAACATTGGCGCGGTGAAAGAGAATTAAATACCCAGGCACTCATTCGTAGTGGCGAGTTTGATGTTGTGATTATTCAGGACCATAGTCGTCGGGCGGTTGATCATCCAGATAGCCTTCAGTATTACGGTAATCTCCTAGCTAAATTGTGTCGAGAATCAGGAGCAACACCCTATGTGTACATGACCTGGGCCCGCGAATGGGATCCCTACATGCAAGCACCAATTGCGGAACAGTATGAACGCCTGGGAGAGCGAATTGACGCGGAGGTGATTCCTGTTGGTTTAGCCTGGCAACGCGCAAGAACACTACGCCCATCGCTCTCATTGTTTGACCCGGATGGTAGTCATCCTTCTCCTACCGGAACTTACCTTATCGCATGTGTGGTGTTTGGTGCATTGACCGGGGAGAGTCCCGTTGGCCTCCCACATCGTATCGTGAGCACCGATAAGGATGGGGAAAAGCTGTACCTCAATATCCAATCAAAAGAAGATGCACTCTTTTGCCAAAAAGTGGCGCAGGAAGTATTGACTACGGCTGCACTTTTATCAGATACACCGGTGAAGAACTAGGCATTATGAACTTTAATACCAAGACTTTGGGCCTAGCGTTAGGCCCGATTTTGTTTGTACTGATTTTATTGTTCTTCCATCCTGAAGGCCTAAATAAGGAAGCTAACGCAATTTTAGCCAGCACCGTCTGGATCGCGGTATGGTGGATTTCGGAAGCGATTCCCATTGCGGTTACCTCACTTTTACCCATCATTCTGTTCCCGCTTACGGGGGGGCTCAGCCTTAACCAAACAACAGCCTCTTTTGGGCACCGCTACATCTTTCTGTACATCGGTGGTTTTATGCTGGCTATCGCCATTGAACGCTGGAACCTGCACCGCCGCATCGCGCTTAATATTATCAATCTGATTGGCACCAATATCAAGCGGATCATCCTGGGCTTCATGGCGGCCACTGCTTTCCTATCCATGTGGATTTCCAATACCGCTACTACCGTAATGATGCTGCCCATTGGTATGGCTATCGTGTCCCAGCTCCAGGATAATCCGGATACCATTGAGAATGAAAATAAGACCTTTGGCAAGGTGCTTATGTTAGCGATTGCTTACAGCGCGTCGATCGGTGGTTTGGCTACCCTGATTGGTACCCCTCCAAATTTGGTGTTTGCTGGTATTATGGAGGAAACTTACGGCATTGAGATCACCTTTGCCCAGTGGATACAGTTTGGTTTACCCATTTCTTTGCTGCTACTGATCATCTGTTGGAAGTATCTAACGGAGGTGGCTTATAAATTCAAGCAATTGGCTTTCCCCGGTGGGCGCGAAGAGATCAATCGCCAGCTTACTGCCTTAGGGCAAATTAGTCGGGAAGAGAAGACCGTTCTAGCCGTTTTTGCGAGCACGGCCTTTCTGTGGATCATTCGTTCACCCGTTCAAAAATTGGTGGAGGCCAGTTGCGAAAGCAAGGAAATATACGAGCAACTCTTCATTGCCAAGTTTGATGATACGATCATTGCCATGATGGCGGGTATCGTCCTGTTTTTACTGCCCGCCGCACCAGCCAAAAAACGAGCGATTATTACCTGGGAGGAAGCCGTTAAATTGCCCTGGGGAATCTTACTGCTATTCGGTGGCGGCTTGGCTTTGGCACAAGGCTTTAAAGTGAGTGGCTTGGCGCAATGGCTGGGTGAACAGATGACATTAGCGGAGGGCATTTCGGTACTGATGCTACTGCTTTTGATAGTGGCTGCGGTCAACTTTCTTACGGAGATTACCTCGAATCTGGCTACCACGTCAATGATGCTACCCATTCTGGTGCTGCTGGCTCAGGCCGTAGATGTACACCCCTACCTGTTGACAGTTGGTGCTACTGTAGCCGCTTCCTGCGCGTTTATGCTGCCGGTAGCTACGCCCCCAAATGCCATAGTCTTTGGTTCGGGTTATTTGAAGATACCAGTGATGGTACGAGCAGGGATTTGGATGAACATTATATCGATAATCATTCTCACGGCCTTCACGTATTTTCTGTTGCCTTACCTCTGGGATTTCGATCCCTCCCAATTTCCGGTAGACTGGGTGCAGGAGTAAATATTAGGGAACGCGTGGGTTTCTAAGCAGCGACCTTTACTGAGGATGTAGATTTCTGAGTATTTTGTCAGAGACTTTTCAAACTACTCAATCCTGTCACATGAGAACGTTCTCTGCCCTGATTGCTTTGCTATTGCTACACACTTTTGCGGTAGCTCAATCTAATGACGAATTCAGATCTGTGCAGCTCCAGGCTGAAATTTCTGACACCCCACTTGCCATTACCCTCACTTGGGATGATCAAGTGGAAGCAGCTAGTGATATTTTGGTATTCCGAAGACTAGCCGGTACTAATTTTTGGGGTTCGGCGATCGCTTCTTTGAGTCCTGGAACGCTTACGTATCAGGATACGGATGTAGAAGAGGGACAGGCCTACGAATACCGGGTGACTCGGCCCAGCTCAGGCAATACCGGCAATGGTTATTTGTACTCGAGTACAGCACTAGCAGCACCTGTTAAGCGAGGGGTTTTAATATTGGTCATTGATGATGCTTTGCTACCAGCGCTGGAAGTGGAAATCGAGCGTTACCGCCAGGATGTACTAGCTGATGGCTGGTTGGTGAAGTCCTTGCTGGTTTCCGCCACGGAAGTGGATACGACGGTGAAAAACAGTATTCGTACCATCTACGAGCAGGCTCCAGATGAGCGTCATGCTCTCTTTTTGCTCGGGCATGTACCGGTTCCTTATTCGGGCAACATCGCTCCGGATGGACATACTGATCACCGCGGTGCCTGGTCAGCCGATGTATACTACGCCGATATGGACGGCACCTGGACCGACGCTTTCGTGAATGACGTTAGTGCATCAAATCCCCGCAACCGCAATATTCCCGGGGATGGGAAATGGGATGCCAGTAGCATCCCGTCTGATTTGGAGCTGGAGACCGGACGAGTCGATTTCCATAATCTCCCCCGCTTTAGTGAAGATGCGATTACGCTGACTCGTCGGTATTTGGATAAGAATCATGCCTTTCGACGGAAACAGTTTTCAGTACCCGCTCGGGGCCTGATTGAAAACAATTTTGGCGGTTTCGCCGAGGGTTTCGGGCAGAATGGCCTGAAGAATTTTGCGACTTTAGTTGGGCGAGATTCAACCCGTTATTTAGATTATGATGTACTTAAGACAGATAGCTACTTGTTTTCCTACGGTTGTGGTGCGGGCAATTATCAAGGAGCGAGTGGAATTGCCAATACGCAGGCGATGACTGCGGATTCCTTCCAGTCGGTCTTCACTTTCTTGTTTGGTAGTTATTTTGGTGATTGGGATATTCAGAACAATTTTTTGCGGGCAGCCCTTGGCAGTGGCACCATTCTCACGAACGCCTGGGCGGGGCGTCCCAACTGGGCACTGCATCCTATGGGGTTAGGAGAAACGATTGGCTATTGCGCCAAGCTTACCCAAAATAACGCTAGCTTTTCTTACGATCCTGGTTTTGGCAATCGTTCCATACACGTCACTTTGCTCGGTGATCCTACCTTACGGATGCATATCATCGCTCCTCCTACTGATTTTGTATTGGGAGAGAATCAAGCCGGAATCCAATTGAGTTGGATAGCTCCGGTAGAGGAAGATTTACTGGGTTACCATATTTATCGACGCAACTTCGTCGCCAATTTTTATGAGCGCCTCAATGAGGAAGTGGTTACTGAGCTATTCTACACTGATCCCTGTCCCTTACTTGGCGATAGTTTACAATACTTAGTCAAAGCCGTTCGCTTAGAAACTACGCCAAGTGGGCGATTCTACAATGAGAGCAGTGGTGTAAACGGCGAGATTGCGGTAGGAATAGATCGCTCTGTTACAGCAGATTTCGTTGCTTCCATTGATGGAGGGGAGGTCGAGTTTACTAATGAGAGCATCAACGCTACCAACTACGAATGGGACTTTGGTGACGGTGCCACCAGTACAGAAGCGTCCCCCACACATCTCTTTACTGATGGCATGTACCAAGTGCAGTTGATTGCGCAGAACTCCTGTTCTGTCGACTCTTTCACGGTTCAAGTAGTCATCATGACGGTGGGTACAGTAGAACTAGCGGAGCTGGGTCTGCGTATTCTTCCCAATCCCGTCACCAGTGGCCGGCTACAAATCGTGAGCAATCGCCAGCAGGAAAATGTAAAAGCCCTACTTATTGATGCCTTGGGCCGAGTACGGCTACAACAATCATTCGCAGTGCTGCGCCAGGAAAGTATGGATGTAAGTACGCTGGAAACTGGTTTGTATGTCTTGCAGTTGGAAATAGATGGTCAGCAAGTGCAGCAGCAGATTGTCATTCAACATCCGTAATGGGGGTCGGTGTCAATTTTTGAGACCGTATTGCATCGCATTTAGAAGTGGTGTATCTTCGTGTTGTTCACCCAGGGAGTATCCCCAAATACTTCCTGGCCATTTGGTCAAGACTCGGTGAACGAATCGACGAATATGCCTTAGGCCAATACATTTCTCAGCCTTAGTTTCCTCAAATTCATTGCCACTTAATTTTCTGCCGCAGCAAAAGCATTCTTTGCCCCTTCTCCGGGACAATTTTTACTACAACAGTTTCTAATCTAACGTGAAGGTGAGCGTGAGTTATTGAGTGTCACAACCTCACGTTAATCTAGGACTCAACTAATATCCGGAAGAGGCACGGGACATAACTCCCGGCCTTTCCCGAATGTATGGGTTTGAAGCGTGGTGCGTGTTAGCCGGAACATATTCGATTTTCCGGCTCGTCAGGGGAAAAAGGGAGCATGCTTCTGAATAGGTTTGGGTAGAAGCACGCTCCTGTTAAACTCCCCTAAAAAGGCTCTTGTGGACCTACTCTGAACTGGTGTTGTAGGACCTGAGAAAAGGTCCCCTACTTCGTAGGAAGATCTATAGCAGGTCTATTCCTCAACCGGCCTTGTATTGCCAGGCGGTACTGCGGTTTTGTACGCTTAGCTGCAGCGGATTCCGCAAGGTGGTGCGTAAAATTTTCCGATAGGTGCGGCTTACTGGCAGCAAATGTTGAGCTACGGCAATACTATTACCATTGTGGTTGTCGATCCAACGAAGGTTAACAATGTAGCTGCGGTGGACTTGTAGAAAGGATGTTGAAGGGAGTTGCCGAATGATGTCGCGCAATGCGCTCCGGTAAAGAATTTTGCGACCGTCCCGAAGAAAAATCCGCACGTAAATGTGCTCGGATTGGATGAAAAGGATGTCTTGTACAGGAATACGGGTACGTACTTTTCCTTCCACGAGCGTTATGCTCGCCGTGCGATTGGGGGTGTTGGGGTAAAGCATGTAATACAGGGAGTTTAAAAGGGTTCCTAAAAATAATTTCAACAATAGATGTCCAGCTATTACCAAAAGGTAAACGGTAGCATCATCATATTTTGTAGGACGTGTTCTTGTAGCCTGTGCTTAGAGGGCACAAGCGTGCTATAGCTGTGGCAATTAAGGAGTAATTATCAATAACTAGCCTGCTGCTGGGACGAATGGTTGGTTGGCAGGGACGAGTGGGGGAAAATCGGCATTTTAATTATATTGAGATCAGAAACTGTCCCCTGTTTATGTTTTTGTGGAGGAACCCTCACATCCTGATCATCTTGGGCCTACTCATTCTGTCCAGTCTTAGCTTGTCTGGTCAGACTGACCGGCAGTATGTTATAGATAGTCTTGAGTCACATGTACTCGAGGGACAGGCCGATACTTCATTATATACCACACTCTGGGCGCTAAGTATGATGAAGGCCAAGGCTAACACAGATAGTGCTGTAGCCTATGCTTGGCAGATGATTGCCTTAGCTGATCGAATGGGGGAATTGCCTCGTCAAATCAAGGCCAGATGTGTTCTGGGCGGGGTTTACTTTCGGGCCAATATGATGGATTCTGTCGAGCAGGCGACGCTCCGGGCCATTTCTATTGCGGACGCCTGTGCGGAACATGACTGCTGGTTTGAAAAAATGCACGCCATAAAACAGCTGCGTTTTCCACTACGTAGCCGGGGACAGGTGAAACAAATTGTCCATAATTGGGAAGATTTTCTTACTACACCAGATCTACCGAATAGCATTGCTTTTGAGGTGCGTCGTTTGATGTCTTACCCAATGATGGAAATGGGAGATCACGATGGAGCTTTACGAGAATTAAGTAGGGTGTGGGAATATGGCAAAGAAGCTAATGATCAAGCATTGTTATGCAATGCGCTGGGGGAGCTTTCTGGGCTGTATGATTTGATGGGCAAAAAAGATAAGTCATTGGAGGTGGTTAAGGAGCGACTTCGCATCTGCCAGAGTCTTGGTGACTTTTATGCTACTCGACATACCCATAATCAATTAGGACATAGCTATATCGATGTGGAGCAGTACGACAGTGCGGTTTGGCATTTGCAGAAGGTTATTGAAATGTCGAAGTCCGATGAGCATGTCTACCCTTATGCCTTGGGAGGACTCATTGTCGCTACTCCTTTTGTTGATCCTGGCCTCACTCAGCAGTACGTGGATGATATGAAAGCTGCCATGCGTCGGCACGAGGAAGGATTGTCGCAGTTTATGCACCAGCGCCAATTTATTTATGGTACGCTAAGCAGGTATTACTTGAGTGTCAATCAATATGCCTCCGCTGAACGCTACGCGAAAGAACGCTTGGATTTGGTGCGGCAGTATCAAAGTGATACTACCGATCTGGCAGTTGATGCTTTAGAGCTATTAGCTCAAACCCAAGCGGCTAGTGGTAAATATGCACCGGCCTGGGATAATTATACGGCTTTCCATGATCTACGGATGACCATGATCAGCCGTAATCAGGAGGAGGAGTTGGCACGAACGGCAGTGGAGCTAGAACTGGCCGAAAATGAGCTAGCTCGACAAATAGCGGAACAGGAAGCTGAGTTGGAGCGCCAAGCTTCAGCCACGCAGACTAGATTTTTACTGACTATCCTCGCTGTGGGCGGAATCGTCTTGGCGGTTGTCCTATGGGCGTTTCGCCGGGCACAAGCCGATAAAAGGATTATCAGTGAAAAAAATCTGCAGATCGAAGAGTCCCTGGCTGAAAAAGAAGTTCTATTACGAGAGATTCACCACCGAGTGAAAAATAACCTCCAGATTATTTCGGGCTTACTTGATCGGCAGGCCAGAAAATCTTCGGATGAGTCAGTGCGCCGCTTGGTGCGGGAAGGGCAGGAGCGGATACAGAGTATGGCCCTGATTCACCAAAACTTGTACGAATCAGAGCAGTTGAGTGGAATTGATATCAAGACGTATTTACGTGAATTAAGTGGTAATATTCAGCATAGTCAGCTTATGAATCCAGGTGAAGAAGCGATTCAACTTGAGTTGGATGTGGCTGAAGGACACTTGGATATTGATACTGCTATTCCGGTAGGATTGATCCTGAACGAATTATTGACCAATTGCTATAAATATGCCTTTAAAGGCAGAGCTGGCGGAAAGATAAGCGTGGCCTTTAACAAAAATAATGATCAGTATGAGCTGTTTGTCCGCGATGACGGAATTGGATTTAATCCCGATGATACCGCCAGAAAAAGATCATTAGGACTGAGCTTAGTTCGCGGGTTGGTCCGCCAGTTAGATGGTACCATCGAATGGCTTAAGGTGGAACGTGGAACGGCTGTTGCCATCACCTTTTGATCTGTAGAAATACACCGACTGTCTAAAAAAGAACCCTACTACATGATCGGTGCCTAACTAGAGGTCCGAATATTTTACCCCATTTAACAAGCAAAAGATCTGCGAAAGGACTGGTCGGAGCTCAGTTTCTGTATTAGCCGTGCACTTACTCAGGAAATTGCAATATGGTGTTATGAAAAAAGTTAGGGTACTCATCGTTGAGGACGAATTCATCACTTTGGATACACTCCGGGAAGAACTGGAGGAGCTCGGGTATGAAATATCTGGAGACGCGATGAAGGCACAGGAAGCGCTGGCCATATTAGAGCGCGGAGATACAGATATTGCCATTCTGGATATACATCTCAAAGGCAGTGAGTCGGGTATCTGGCTTGCGGGGCAAATTCGTCAGCGTTTTAAAATCCCATTCATCTTTTTGTCAGCCTTTAGTGATCGCACTACCATAGCTGAGGCGGCGGAGACGGAGCCGTCGAGCTATTTAGTCAAACCCTTCACTCCTGCTGATCTGTACACGGCCATCGAGATGGCGTTGCTCAAATACGCTAAACACCAGGAACAGCTTCAGCTAACTGGTGAGCAGGCTAGTGTGAAGAAAGAACTGTTGATTAACGATAGCATTTTTGTCAAGGATGACTTGACCTACCGTAAGATTCCACTGCGCGATATTTGTTACGTAGAAGCCTTCAAGAATTACCTGGAGTTACAACTAGGCAGCGGCCGTCACATTATAAGATCTACGCTGAAAGACTTTCTGGAAGTGCTACCGCAAGACCATTTCGTACAAACGCACCGCTCTTTTGTCATCAATCTGGAGCGGGTCACCGAGATTGGTGGAAACTTTGTGGTGATCAATGACAACAAAATTCCGGTCAGTCGCGGACAAAAGGACGAGGTTTTGGCGCGCTTAAACTTTTATGAGTAAAAGCAATTAACCCGCCAAAGCCGCCCGCATCTCCTTTCTAAAGTGTAAGGTCTGCAACATTTTTTCTAAATCTGCGTGCCAGCGTCCGAAGCTGTTATTGCGAAACGACCAGCCAGAACGGAATTGCTCTAAAAGCGCAGGATCACTGCCATAAGCAGCAGCTTCAAATATTTGGCGATAATGCCATAAGTGCCAATCGGCGGTGCGGCGACCTTGGATCACGTCCTGAAAACCCAGTACCACAATATTACTCAGTTGGGTAGTCCAGGGGTGGGTACTTGTAGCTAACCAGTGTGCCGGTAGGGTGTCCGCGGGTATTAGTGGCCCAAACTGTTCTAGCCACTTAGTGAGGCTCTGGTTGAAAAAGTCGGCCGTCGTTTGCGGTAGCAGCGCCTTCGCTTTCTTATTATTCCAAAGTACTTCTTGCCCACCAAGTAGCCACCAACGAACTAAGGCTTGCTGACCTTCCTCTTCTGGAAAGCGCAGCAGGCTTTCCTTGAGCGCTTGGAGCAAGGGGAGTGCACTTTCCGTTTGAATAAATAGTTGAATCAACTCGGCAGCGGAGACCTTCCACTGATTGGTCCATCGAGATACAGGAATACGACTCACTAGTTGTTGTAACCAGTTGACTTTTAGCCCGCCTGGCATTTTGCTGCCGGTAGGATAGATGCCGTATTCTTTGCTAACCCCCGGAATATGCTCAGGTAATTTTAGCTTGAGCTGCTTTCCTTGGAACTGGAGTACCTCTGTTGCAAGCAGAAATAGTTGCTCTACCAACGCACTTTCGGGCAGGCGGGCAAGCAGATTGCCAGCTGCTACCCGCACTTCTTTGCGCTTGGAGCTTAGGCAATGTTGTAGAAAAGCTTCATCCGCAGGACTAAGGTTTACAGCTAGTGCCGGTAGTACCCTTGCTTGGGCCCGATGATCAAGATTAAGCCAGTGGTCGCTCAGGCTATCACGTGCCGCTTCGGGATCTGCCTTCCGATAAGCGGCAAGTAGTTCATACTGCTCCTTACCTATTCCGGTAGGCCAGTCATCCAAAGTACTGAGCTGAGGAAGTAGCCTTGACCAATGTGGGTGCTGTCGAATCAGCCAATACTCTGTTTCACCCAATAGTGGTTGGAGCAGACTCCAAAGGGCTGGTGTCTCTGCACATTGATCGAGCAAAGTAGGAATACTTTCAGCGGGCAAGCGTTTTTTGTGCTGACCAAGAAGTCGGATGAATTCCGGTAGGGCCCGCTCGTGATGGCCCGTTAGGATCAACTGTAAATGCTGTACAGAACGCCAGGAGCAAGCTTTTCCTTCCGTAGCGGGAGGTGGTGTGGGGATGGCATCGGTCCACTGCGGCAGACTGGCTGCGCCCTTTGCTAATAAGTGAGTCTTCCCCGCTAGTTCGAGTAGTTGAGAAGGAGTATCCTCCGCATTTATGCGATAGGTATCAAGCGTTTGGGGCCAATCATCAGGCGTAGAAACCTGATCCGTGCCCAGTAGGACATTGCGCAGGAGAGACTGCCAAAGTTGTGGACTTGCTGATTTACCCTTTTTCACAAGCCCAAAATTAGCAGAAAATGACCGGAGTGTGGCAACCGTTTTAAATAGCTTTTAGAAGCAATAGGGGCGAATAAAGTTTGCCTAAGCTTCCATTGCGCCGACAATATTTCACCGCGGCTCGAAAGCAGCCTTATTTTTCCTTTTGTTACAGTCAAATAATCCCCTCATTTTGGGTGTCAACTGCACCAAGAAAGTTGAGCTTGCCTTTTGATTATCAACACAAAAGCCTATTTTTGCTGCCGATTTACAAGAACCTATTGTTGACATTTCCACAGAACGATTGATTATGGCAAATATCGGTCAAGTAAAGCAGGTGATTGGTCCGGTTGTAGACGTGAGTTTCTCCGGCGAAGGATCCAAGCTTCCCGAAATTCTGAATGCACTAGAAATCAAGCGCCCTAGCGGCGAAATATTGACCCTCGAAGTACAGAAGCACTTGGGTGAAGACAGCGTACGTACCATTGCGATGGACGCTACTGACGGTCTTACTCGTGGTGCTGAGGTAGTAGATACTGGTAAGGCGATTGCGATGCCGATTGGTGATGCGATCAAAGGCCGCCTCTTTAATGTAGTAGGTGAGGCTATTGACGGTATCGGTGAGGTATCTAAAGAGGAGTCTGCTCCAATTCACCGTAAGCCACCAGCTTACGAGGAGTTGTCAACAGAGAAAGAGGTACTGTTTACTGGTATCAAGGTAATCGACCTGATTGCCCCTTATACCAAAGGTGGTAAGATTGGTTTGTTCGGTGGTGCTGGTGTAGGCAAGACCGTATTGATCCAGGAATTGATTAACAATATTGCCAAGGGATACGATGGTATCTCTGTATTTGCCGGTGTAGGTGAGCGTACACGTGAGGGTAATGACCTGATGCGTGAGATGTTGGAAGCTGGCATTATCAACTACGGTGAAGACTTCCTGCACAGCATGGAAGCCGGTGGTTGGGATTTGAGCAAGGTTAGCAAGACCGACTTGGAGTCTTCTAAAGCTACCTTCGTATTCGGTCAGATGAACGAGCCTCCTGGTGCACGTGCACGTGTGGCCTTGTCTGGTTTGACCATTGCAGAATACTACCGTGACGGTGATTTGAGCGATCCAACTGGTGGTCGTGATATCCTGTTCTTTATCGATAATATCTTCCGTTTCACTCAGGCCGGTTCTGAGGTGTCTGCCCTTCTTGGTCGTATGCCTTCAGCGGTAGGTTACCAGCCAACACTGGCTACCGAGATGGGTGTGATGCAGGAGCGTATTACTTCTACCAAGCGTGGTTCTATTACCTCGGTACAGGCGGTATACGTACCTGCGGATGACTTGACTGACCCTGCTCCAGCGACAACCTTTGCTCACTTGGATGCAACTACAGTACTAAGTCGTAAGATTGCATCTTTGGGTATCTATCCAGCGGTGGATCCACTAGACTCTTCTAGTCGTATCCTGGACCCAGCCATCTTGGGTGATGAGCACTACAATTGTGCCCAGCGTGTGATGAACATCTTGCAGCGCTACAACGAATTGCAGGATATCATCACACGCTGGGCACAATTGTAGTGCTCATCACCCAAGATGGCTGGGTCTA
>JBCBWU010000095.1:0-26909 GCA_039816955.1 Bacteroidota bacterium | reverse complement strand
CCTGCAAGCTTACTTCATCACCTTCTGTCACCGTATAGCCAAATCCATTTTCATCACTGAAAGTAGCAATACCATCTCCGGCAGCATCAATAATGGTAAATTGAGAGCCACCTGGGCGCAAGTTGACACCATATACTATACCGGTCAATTCTGCACGAGTGCACAGAGAAGAGGCAACACCGAAATCATTGATCATTGTCACCTCTGCGATGGTGTAAGGCGTGTAACCTTGTGGTTCAGGAGGTGTACAATCATTAGCCGCACCGGGGCTACCCAAAATTTCAGAGGCGCTAATAAAAATACCGGTAGGTTGAACACCCGCAATCCAGCTAGCTGGATCAGCATTATCCGAACTTGGATCACACAGCACCAAGGCGGGGCCACCTCCATCTGCTTCTTCTGGCCAATCTCCTTGGTCATCATAGGTCACTGCGTCTACTACATTGCCAAGCGCATCGCGCAATTCAATAGTTTCACCGCCATTGCTTAAGGCGCCACTATCCCACTGAAGCGCGGCCACTCCGTAGGTAGCTTCCGCAATCACACTATCGACCGCAATTACGAGGTAATCTCCGGGTTGCAAAGTGACTCCCTGGATCGTATCCACGATACCCATGCTGAAGTAGTAGCCATCAAGATCCACAGCCACATTGTCATTATTAAATAACTCCAGATACTCATAATCACTATCCGTGCCGGGAGGACTGTACATAATCTCGTTAATAACGATATCAGCAATCATCGCGTCATTATCGGTAATGAGCACTTCAGTGGAACCACCTACACCATTAATAAATACGCCAGATGATGGGTTTGTGAGATCAAGTACTAAAGATTCAATCGCCTCAATTTCTGCGTCATCCACTACCGTAAAGCTTAGGTCCATGGTATCTACCATATCTCCGGTACTAAAGCTCAGGGTAGTAGAGGTCATGATCATAACATCCGCACCAATAGTAGCTGTGGAGGCCATCATATTTGGCACTACATCTATACTTAGTGTATTGGATGCAGCATTACTTATTTCCACACTGATAGTTACGGTGCCCACATCTTCGGCTACTTCAAAACTGCTGGTCAAGAAACGTACTTCGGCTCCGCTACCGCAACTAGAAGAAGCGTTAGGGTTAGCAAAAATCTCTACACCTCCAGATATCACTCCTGTCCCTGTCACCGCATCGTCCCAGTTGGCTGGGTCCGTGTTATCGGCGTTGAAATCACAGAGCACCAAGCTCGCGCCAGCGCCATCAGCAGCAGGGGGCCAGCCGTTACTGTCGTCGTAATCTACTTCGTCAACCACATTTCCCATGTCGTCAGAAAGTTGGACCAATTCACCGCCATTACTCAAGCTTCCGCTGGTAATTTGGAAGGCGGCAATGCCAAATGCTTGCTCGAAGGCCACACTGTCAACGGCAAACAGTACGTATTCTCCGGCGCCAAGATTGAAGCCAGAAGTAAAGGTGTACTCAATACCTTCCGTGAAACTGTAACCCAGCAAATTTACCGCACTGGAACTGTTGTTGTACACTTCCACAAACTCGTACACGTCTTGTCCAATCTCAGGCGGATTGTACATGATTTCGGTGATAACCAGTTGGGCGTAAGAAAATGTAGTGAAGGCCACTACGAGAAAAAAGGAGGTAAAAAACCGCATGTATTTTGGTTTTGGGTGAACAAAATGATTTTAGATAGGTCTTATGCGTAGTCTTTTTCGCTAATGGAAAGAAGAGTGGCAACAGCCCCCAAATTACAGAAAAAATCAGCGTATTCCCCTGTCATAAATCATCAATCTCCGACTGCCATATTTTTAGTATTGTCAACAATATGTACACAGTGGATTATATGGCAAGCATTCAACCTTTACCAAACATAATTTTCATAATGGATTGAGTACAAAGCAGTTCTGAAAAGTTAACACAAAGTTAACATTAAGTACATAACGACTATTTTTGGGCATTGTAATTTTGCCATCACATACTTCATTTAAACTTTACACTTACTATGAAGAAGTTCTTTACGATTTGCGCAATGTTGCTTACGGTGTCGTTCGCATTCGGACAAGGGTCAACAACCTCATCCATGACGGGTAAGGTAACTGACGGCTCCGAGCAGTTGATCGGCGCTAACGTTTTTGCCGTTCACGTACCATCTGGTACAACTTACGGCGCAGCTACGGATTTGGAGGGTAACTTCCGTATTCCAGGTATGCGTGTTGGTGGTCCATATAAGATCACTATCTCTTACACTGGTTTTGAAGATGCTTCCTACGAAGGCATCTACTTATCACTAGGTCAACCTTACCGGCTGGATGCCCAAATCCAGGAAACGGCCGTTGAGCTTGGTACCGTAGTAGTTGCTGCTCAGGCGGGTCCTGCTGGTGGTAACATTGGTGCATCTACAATCATCAAGGCTGATGACATTAATCGGATGCCAACCCTGAGCCGGGACTTAGGTGATTTCACTCGTCTTACTCCTCAGTCGAAGGCTTCTTTCGGTGGCGGTACTAGTATCGCAGGTGTAAACAACCGCTATAATGCGATCTACATTGATGGTGCAGTTAATAACGACGTATTCGGTCTTGCGGCCAACGGCACGAATGGTGGCCAAACAGGTATTGCACCTATTTCTATCGATGCGATTGATCAGATTCAGGTAGTTGTATCTCCTTATGACGTGACCCTTGGTGGTTTCGCTGGTGGTGGTATTAGTGCAGTGACTAAGTCTGGTACTAACAATCTAGAAGGTTCTGCTTACTACTTCAATCAGAACGAGAGCCTAGCTGGTTCTACCAACTCTTTATTAACCGAGCGCACTGGCGCGGAAGCAGAGAAACTAGATGAGTTCTCTCAAAACTTGTACGGTTTGTCTTTGGGTGGTCCAATCGTAAAAGACAAGGTCTTTTTCTTCTTCAACGGTGAAATTCAGCGTGACGAAACTCCAGTACCATTTGATTTCGGCACTTACTTAGGAGATGCCAGCGAAGCTGACCTGAACAACTTACGTAACGAATTGATTTCTCGCTTTGGTTATGACCCAGGCCAGTTCGGCAGCAAGGCAGATCAATTAGATGGTACTCGTCTGTTTGGTAAGTTGGACTTCAACTTGAGCGACGCTACCAAGCTGACCGTACGCCATCAGTACACCAAAGCCGAGCAGTTAAATGTAAACGGTTCTGGCCAGCGCACTATCAACTTCGAAAACAACGGTGTATTCTTCCCGAGTGTGACTAACTCGTTTGCAACAGAATTGAATACGATGTTCGGTTCAAAGGCATCTAACAATCTGGTTATTGGTATCACTACTGTACGTGACGACCGTGACCCAATTGGTGGTGACTTCCCATTTCTAACCATCTTTGATGGCAACGATGGTACACTACGTATTGGTTCTGAGCAGTTCTCTACTGCTAACATCCTGGATCAGGATGTTATCACATTGACCAACAACTACAAAATCTTTAAAGGCAAGCACACCTTCACTATTGGTACGCACAACGAATACAGTAGCTTCCGCAACTTGTTTATCCGCCAAAACTTCGGGGTATACGAGTTTAGCTCTATTGATGCTTTCCTTGCGGGCGAAAATGCTGATGAATTCTTCCGTTCTTACTCCCTAGTGGATGATGTAACCGGTGATGAGTCTGCCGCTGCCGCTAACTTCAATGCACTACAGCTTGGTTTCTACGCACAAGACGAATGGTTAGTGAACGATAAATTCACTTTGACTTACGGTCTTCGTTTGGATATCCCAGTATTATTGGACGATCCCGTCATCGCTGACAATTTCAACACAGAGACCATTAACACAATTGGTGCTGAATACGATCTAGAGGGTGCACAGGGTGGTGCCATGCCAGAAGGTCAGTTGATGTTATCTCCACGCGTTGGCTTTGAATACAAAGCAGCTGACGCTACTAAGATTCGTGGTGGTTTAGGTATCTTCACTAGTCGTATTCCTTTCGTGTGGCCAGGCGGTGCGTTCACCAATAACGGTCTTACAGTAGGTGGTGTATTCTTAGAGGATCAGCCATTCGAAGCCGATATCCAGAAGCAGCCAATCAATCCTAACTTCACTGTACCAAGTGGTCAGGTTGACTTGTTCGCTCAGGACTTCCGTTACCCACAAGTATTCCGTGCTTCTGCTGCCATTGACCATACCCTACCTGGCGGCATTCAGGCGACATTGGAAGGTATCTATACCAAGACCTTAAACAATGTAATCTATACCAACGTCAACTCTGATCCAACGGTAGACTTCAACTGGACGGGTGGACCTGACAATCGTCCGGTATTTACGCGTAACGACCTTGATCCTGCCTACACTGCAATCTATCTAGCGTCCAATACCAGTGAAGGTGATACCTACAATGTAACGGCATCTTTGAACAAAGATTTCGACTGGGGCCTAAATGCTTTCTTAGCATACACTTACGGTGATGCGAACTCACTAATTGAAGGTACCTCTTCCCAGAACTCCTCTCAGTGGCGTGGTGGTTTCAGTGTAAATGGTCGTAATGATCCAGCTTTCGGTCGTTCTGACTTCTCTATCGGCTCCCGTATAGTTGCTGCTGTTGGTTACGATAATGACTGGGGTACTGATGGTTTATTGAATACTTCTATCTCTATCTTCTACAATGGCCAGTCTGGCGATCCTTACTCTTACGTTTATAATGGTGGTTCTGCTCGTAATATCAACAACGAGACTGGTTCTACTAGCCGTAACCGTTCTTTGATCTGGATTCCGGCTGACCAAAGTGAAATCAACTTGATCGATGATGGTGATTTGACAGCTGCTGAGCAGTGGGAAGCATTGAATAATTTCATCGAGCAGGATGACTACTTAAGTGAAAACAGAGGTAGCTACGCGGAAAAGAATGGTGCTCGTGCTCCATTTGTTAGCCAGTGGGACTTGCGTTTAGCACAGGCTTTCGGTATCAAGTCTGGCAGTAAAACTAACCGCTTGGAGATTTCTTTGGACATCTTCAACTTCGCTAACCTATTGAACTCCGAGTGGGGTGTTATCTACAGTAACCCATTCGACTATCGTTTGATTAACTTTGAAGGCTACGAAGCTGACGGTACTACACCTCAGTTCACTTTCACTGATGACCGTCTAGACAACGATCGTTTCAACATCAGCGACCGTATTTCTCGTTGGCGTGGTCGTTTGGGTATTCGCTACACCTTCAATTAAAATAAGGACCTCTAACCGCTTTAGCGGAAGACCCTGATTTTGCCCTGGATTTGAGAAAATCGAATCCAGGGCATTTTTACAAGTAACTATCGAATAATTCGTAAAATCCCGCGAAGAAGCTTACTTTTGAAATCTCACAGACAAGCGCCATAATTTGCATTGCAACATTGCCGTTTGAAGTACGTTTTAGGCAAGCAACACTATCCACTCCCGCCCTTCAGCAAAATTCTGTCGACTCGAACCTCTGCTGAACATGATTCGGACTTTACTGACTTTTTTCTACTTGATAGCTACCCTTTCGCTGCTGGCTCAAGGTAGCACTGCTGCTATAATTACTGGTAAGATTACAGACAACACCACCTTGTCTCCACTCCCAGCCGCTTCTATTAAAGCCATCCATCAACCTTCAGGGACCGAATACCGGACCAATTGCGACCAGGAGGGTAATTATTGGTTAAGTGGTCTCAGAGTAGGTGGTCCTTATCGCCTGGTCATTTCAAATCCCGGTGCAAAGGACACCGAAATTGAGGAAATCTACCTGGATCTTGGCCAGCGCTTTGTCATGGACGTTGCCGTGCAGCAAACAACCTTCAGGTTGGCGGCCTTTGAAGCTAAGAAGCTAACTAATGTCACCTCCAATGGGCAGACAGGCCCCGCCACAACCTTACACGCCAGTGAGCTGGTTAGTTTACCTAGCCTGGATCGAAATTTAGAGGACTACGTACGGCTGAGTCCTTGGGCCACGCTCAACCCTAGTGGTAACTTCTCCTTTTTAGGCACCAATAATCGCTACAATGGAATCTACGTGGATGGCATTATCAGCAATGATGTGTTCGGTCTAAGTGGTACGGGTACCAATGGTGGACAAACCGGAGCTGCCTCCATTAGCATCGATGCCATTGAGCAACTGCAAATTATCACCAACCCCTATGATCTTACGTTGGGAGGATTCGCAGGTGGTAGTGTGAACGCTATCACTAAAAGCGGCACCAATAATCTTGAGGGCACCGCCTACTATTATTCCCGCAGTGAAGAACTGGCGGGCAGCACAAATGAGACACTGCTACTACGAGATGGAGGTGAGTCTACCGATCTTTCACCTTTCAACAACCGACTCTACGGAATGTCGCTCGGTGGTGCTCTGAAGAAAAACAAAATCTTCTTCTACCTCAATGCAGAACTACAGAGAGACCAAGCACCAACTAGCTTCGATCTAGATAATTACCTGGGCACATCGAACAGTGGTGACCTAAACGGCTTACGCGACTTTGTACGGAATACTTACAATTATGATCCGGGCGATTTTCAAGGTCAAACGGATGAATTGGAGGCCTTGCGATTATTTGGGAAACTGAATTTTAATCTGAACGATAAAAACCAGCTGAGTCTCCGCCACCTCTATACTAGAATTGAGCAATTTGATATCAATTCCAACAGCGAACGTGTCATTCATTTCAACAATAATGGCGCTTTTATCCAAAGTAACACCAACTCGTTTGTCGCAGAATTGCACACTACCGGTAATCGCCGGGCTAATAATCTGATCATTGGCTATTCCCGAGTGGTAGATGATCGCGATCCCATCGGAGGAGACTTCCCGGCCATTACGCTCTTTGACAATGGTGGCAGAATCAATTTCGGATCTGATCAATTCTCTACCGCCAACTTATTGGAACAAAGGTTGTGGACGCTTACAGATCAGCTTACCTTTTATGGCAAGAAGCACTCTTTTACACTGGGTATGCATCATGAGTATGGCCAGTTTGATAACCTTTCCATCCGCCAAAACTTTGGTGCTTACGAATATGGGTCAGTAGACCAGTTCTTACTGGGCAGCAATGCCGATGCCTACTTCCGCTCCTATTCGCTGGTCAATCAAAAGATTGGTGATGAGCAAGGTGCCACTGCTGCCCTTAGCTATCTACAACTTGGTTTCTTCGTTCAAGATGAATGGTTGGCTAGTGACCGCTTAACCATAACTGCAGGATTACGCCTAGACGCCCCTACCCTTTTGGACGACCCCGCCATAGCGCCAGGCTTCAATGATGAAACCCTCACGCTTCTGCAAGATCAGTACGAGATTGGCGGTGTTCAAGGAGGCGTAATGCCGGAGACTCAGTTGTTGTTTTCGCCACGCCTTGGCTTTGAATACCGAGCTCGCAAGGGTACTATTTTCCGTGGGGGTGCGGGTATTTTCACAGGTCGCATTCCGTTTATTTGGCCGGCTGGTGCCTTCAGCAATAATGGCCTGAGCATTGGTGGAATCTTCCGTATTGATCAGTCCTTTGAGCCATTGGTGACTGAGCAACCTACGGATCCTAATTTTTCCACTCCATTCGGGCAGGTAGACCTTTTTACCAGCGATTTTAAGTTCCCACAATTATTCCGGAGCAGCCTGGCGATTGAAAAGGCCTTACCTGGCGGATTAACGGCAACAATAGAGGGTGTCTACTCCAAGAATATCAACGACATCCTATACACTAATATCAACAGCGACCCTACGCAAGCCTTTGCCTGGACTGGCGGTCCTGACAATCGTCCCATCTATACCAATACCAGTTTAGACCCTACTTATACTGCTATTTACGTAGCATCGAACACCAACGAAGGCGATGCCTATCAGCTCAGTTTGTCCTTACAAAAGGAACTTTTGTTCGGCTTGGAAGGCTTCCTCGCCTACAGCTACGGCGACGCTACTAGCTTGGTAGATGGCAGTTCGTCACAAAACTCCTCCCAGTGGCGCGGCAATTACAATGTAGCTGGGCGTAACACACCCTTTGCTGGCCGCTCTGAATTTGCTCCTGGAGGTCGCCTGATTGCCGCACTTAACTACACCTGTAATTGGAATAAGAAAAAGAATATCGCCACCCAGGTTACGCTCTTCTACGAGGGTCGTGCTGGCCTACCCTACTCGTACGTTTACGGAGGCAGCCAGGCCCGTAACATCAATCAAGAGACAGGCAATACCACTAATAACCGATCGCTAATCTGGATTCCAGCAAGTGCCAGTGAGATCAATCTTATTGATACAGACGAACTGACAGCGGAAGAGCAATGGTTATTGCTGGATTTGTTTATCGAGCAAGATGAGTACCTATCGGAAAACCGAGGCAGTTACGCTGAGAAGAATGCTGCGCGTACGCCTTTCTTTAGTCAATTTGACCTGCGTTTTTCTCAGTCCTTTGGCATAAAGTCTGGTCGCAAAACCAACTGCCTGGAAATTTCTCTAGACATCTTCAATTTTGCCAATCTGCTCAACGCAGAATGGGGACTGGTATACGATAACCCCTTTGCAGATCGCCTGATCAACTTTGTGGGCTACGAAGCAGATGGTACTACCCCACAGTTTACTTTTACAGATGTGCGCATTGGCGAGGAACGCTTTCAGATCAACGATTTGACATCGCGTTGGCGGGGGCGCTTTGGCGTTAGGTATACCTTTAACTAAGGTCACTGAGCAGTAACCTGGATGCACGATAGTTAAGGATGCTTTACTTTTGGATCTATGCAAATACACCTAACCGAAGAGCTTGGGCAAACTCGCATTGATATCCGACAGAGTCAATTAAATCACATGGGCCCTTTTGGCGTTGCAACAGCTCTACTGCTGCGCTTGTTGCTGGGCTGGTTAAACTCCTATCCAAGACCGTCGTTATCTCTATCAAAACACGAGCGGCCAATACCAACAGCTGCGTCCCTTAAGTTTGGCACAGCAACTTGAACTAGGACTCAAAGTAGCCAATAACCAACTTCGGTAGCTGACAAACGGGGAACATGCTACTCAACAATACATCTACAAAGTGGCTGATGGCCAACGTTTGCGTATACAGATCGAACTAGACTCAGCCAAAACGGTCAGTTTTCTAGAAGCATCACTACCTCATGATGCCATTCTACATTTAATAGTTGGACCTAAGCAGTAGTTTTAGAAAAAGCCTAACCGCCACGGCTTATAGCGATAAGGAACGAGCACAAAATGCTCTTGCTGCTGCAATTCTGGTCGAAAAAAAAGGACACCCATGTGGTACAAGTCAACGCTCATGGTAACGCGCGGATGCCGACGGAGTTCTAACCAGGCCAGCTCCATATCTTCTGACCAATGAATATCGCCAATCACTACAACTGAGCGTTCGTGAAGTCGCGGGAGGAGCTGTTCAAAGTACAGCGTGGTAGACTCGTACTGATGATCGCCATCCATCCACACAAAATCAAGTTGATCAACGGATTTTACAATATTAGGAATTTCCTCTACAAAGGTCCCGGTGCGCATATCTGGGACCCGTCGACTTAACCTACGAAAAGACTGCCGAGCCAATTTTGCAACCTCCGGGTTTCCTTCAATGGTGATAAGATGCGCTGACCGTCGAGCGCCCTGCAAGTATAAGGCGGAGATGCCCAGATTGGTACCAAGCTCGAGAATCGTGTCAGGTTGGTGGAAGTCGACCATTCGGAACAGCCAGCGACCGGCCTGAGCTTCAATAGCACTCTTTTCCACAATCTCTCGCACACTACGCTTTTTACCTTGCCCGGCACGACTACCCGCACCGTGATCCACCGAATAGTCAACAAATTGCTGCGTATGTAACCAGTGCAAGCGGATTCTTTCTGCATCATCAAAAGCGTAGAATTCTCGCGTATCCTCTAAAATCCGCTCCACCCAGACCGAAAGGAAAGGAGAATGAACATCATACCGCGTTACTGCTTCGCTGTAGTAGCGCGCAAAAGAGCGAATATGGTGCCAGTATGTAGTCCAGGGAACAGCCATCAAGAATATAATTCGATACTCTTATATCAGAGTTAGTGGTGAAAGTAAAGCAAATTTTGTGCCCTCCGAAAATTCTTCTAATTTTCCGCAAATTATCTCCTCCTCTTACTCTTTTTGCGGGTCGGGGAAAAGTCGGAGAATCAATTATCCTAGAACTCAATGGCGTCTTTACTGCATCTACGCAACAAATACGATGGGAACCGACAATGGATTTGGGCCATCATCGGCTTACTCATCGTTGTAGCAATCTGGTGGGTCCTGGCTGAAATGCTCTCCATTCAGCGGCCACTAGTGGAATACACCACTCAACTACCTTCTACCGAAGAGCAAAACAGTGACGATTTCTCACTTAACATCGACAGTATTTTCGTAGCCGATTCTATTGCCTTGGCTAACGCAACAGAATTTGAGCAGATCTACCCACTGCTGCCACCTCCCCACCACGTTGTTACCGCTTTTGGCGAGTTACAAAAGGATGATGATCTCCTACTGAACACCTGGATCTCTGTCTGGCGCAACTTGCAGGGATATTTCTGGGCTATCTTCATCGCTCTGCTGATTGGCTTCCCAATCGGACTCCATCCGGCAGTGCGAGCGCTATTCAGCAAACAAGTTGATGCCTTGCGCTATTTACCCATTACAGCGCTTACCGGCTTATTCATACTTTGGTTTGGTGTAGGTGATCAGATGAAGATCGCCTTCTTGGCCTTTGGTATTCTGGTCTATCTCTTACCGGTGGTTATACAAAGAATCAACGAAGTAGAGGACGTCTATCTCAAAACCGTTTTCACCCTGGGCTCTACCAATTGGCAGATGATCCGCTCGGTGTACTTTCCTTCCGTATTGAGTAAACTCATGGATGATATCCGGGTATTGACGGCCATTAGCTGGACCTACATCATCATCGCAGAGCTTTTGAATCGAGAAGGAGGTGTTGGTGCCATGATTTGGCTCAATGGTAAGTACGGTAAGGTAGATAAAGTCTTTGCGTGGCTACTCATCATTATTGCGGTGGGCTTTCTGCAGGATCGTTTATTTGTCTACTTAGACAAGCGCCTGTTTCCACACAAATACTACAAGACGGTGTTTAACGGCTTGAAAGAAGTTAAGATTGGCTTTCTGGTTATTCTGGCTAGTGTGATGCTCTTCCTTTTGCTGAGTTCTTTCGCACCCGCCATCAGTGGCTTGATGCTCAACCTCCTATACATTATTCTCATCACTGGATTCATCGCCATTATTTATGGTGAATTTCGTTTCCAAAGCTCCTACATCCAGTAATTATGGACTTATTTCCGGACACCGACCAGAAGAACATCATCGATCTACGCGATGTATCTCACACTTACGACGGGGGTAAATCCTACGTACTACAGGACCTTAAATTCTTGGTAGAAGACAAGCCAGCGCAAGGTCAGTTTGCCGTCATCCTGGGTCCCAGCGGCTGCGGCAAATCCACTGTTTTGCGGTACATAGCGGGACTAAAAACACCAAGTGAAGGCACGATACTCGTACATGATAAGCCCATCACCTCGGAAAATCGGGTGGGTATGGTCTTCCAGCAATACAGTAGCTTGCCCTGGCTCACCGTACTCGAGAATGTATCACTCGCCTTGCAGTATCAGGGGGTAACTGAGAAAGAACGCCGAGAACGGGCAATGGACATGATCACTAAAGTAGGCTTGGCTGGGCACGAAAATAAATTTGCGCAATACCCTACCCTTTCTGGAGGTCAATTACAGCGTGTTGCTATTGCGCGTAGCCTCATGGCTAATCAAGAAATACTGCTCATGGACGAGCCTTTTGGAGCCTTGGATATCAATACCAGGTTACAAATGCAAGATTTACTTGCTGATCTTTGGCGAGATATTCACCCTACCGTTATCTTTGTAACCCACGACATCTCCGAAGCGGTTTACCTGGGTGACGAAATCTTCATCATGAAGAAAGCGCCTTCGCGTTTTGTCGAGCGAATTGCAGTTGATCTACCATTGCACCGCGACCGTGAGATGAAACGAGATCAACGATTTACAGACCTCGTGCGCGAGGTGGAAGACAAAATGATTGCGGTAGCTGCCGAATAAGCAGGGGACATTCATTCGCAATTCCCCGACATTCACTTCCTTATCCCAGTAAACAGTGACTATTAGGCAATATTCTGGTCTAAATTAAGCGTTCATTTTCTACTTTTAAACCCCGAAGTAGCCTAATACTTTTAGGCAGCTTCAATAATTTAATAGCAAACAGCACAGGTGTCACTCCAGAATATACTAAGCACAACTTACAAACCTCTTGTCGTGACACTGCCATTGTACACAAACTTTAATCTATTCATGAATCGTAATTTAATTTTGGGACTTGCCTGCCTAATGGCTGTGTCCTTCCTCTCCGCACAGGAAGACCAACCTACTCCAACAGATTGGCCGCACCTTGATTTGCAAGAGGATGGCTATCCAGGCATGAGCACCTACAAGGCCTATCGCGAACTACTAGACGGCAAAGCCAGCCAGACTGTTATTGTAGCTATCATTGACTCTGGTGTAGATGCCGAGCATGAGGACTTAGCCGATGTAATGTGGGTTAACGAGGACGAAATTCCAGGTAATGGCATTGATGATGACAACAACGGCTATATCGATGATATCCACGGTTGGAACTTCATCGGTGGCAGCAGCGGTGAAAGTATCAACGGGGAGAATTTGGAAATTATACGTTTGTACGTAAAGCTAAAAGAACGTTTTGAGGGTGCTGATGTTTCTAAACTCTCAAAATCTGCTCGCCGCGACTATGAGTTGTACAAAGAATACGAAGAGACCATTGAAAACAAGCGCAACGAGCTTCAGCCAAATGTAATGCTGTACTCTCGTACGCTTGAAATGATGGATGCACTGATCGAAGAGATCGGTAAGGAGCCTGAGAATATTAAGCTAGCAGACGTTGAGAAATACGGTGAAGCAGAAGGCAATGTGGGTAAAGCAGCTCAATTCATGAGTGGTATCATGGCCAAAGGCGAAGAATTTGCTGAGGTATACGAGCAAGTACAAGGTGCTGCTCATTATTTCAACGACTCTTATAACTACAATTGGAACCCAGAGTTTGACGCTCGCGATATCATTGGTGACAACCCCACTGATTTGAAGGACCGCAACTACGGTAACAATGATGTTGAAGGTCCTGACGCCTTACACGGTACGCACGTAGCGGGTATTGTAGGTGCTATCCGTGGTAACGGTATCGGAATGGATGGTGTAGCAGGAAACGTACAGATTATGTCCGTACGTACGGTGCCAAACGGAGATGAGCGCGATAAGGACGTAGCCAACGCCATCCGCTACGCAGTAGACAACGGTGCTTCCATTATCAACATGAGCTTCGGTAAAGGTCAATCTCCTTACAAAGACGCCGTTGATGATGCCGTACGTTACGCGCTGGATAAGGACGTAATTTTGGTACACGCTGCCGGTAACGACGGTAAAGAGAACCAGTTTGACAATAACTACCCAAATGATAAGTTCGAGCGCCGTGGGCTTTTCGGTCCTAAGTACGCCGAAAACTGGATTGAAGTGGGTGCCATGACGCCGTATAATGACGAAACGCTAACAGCTAGTTTCTCTAATTGGAGTGCCGACAAAGTGGATGTATTTGCACCAGGAACAGAAATCTACGCTACTGTGCCCGATGACAAGTACCAGAACCTACAAGGTACCAGTATGGCAGCACCAATGGTAGCTGGTTTAGCGGCCACCCTACGTTCTTACTTCCCTGATCTTACGGCCACTCAGGTTAAGCAAATCATCATGGATTCTAGTACTAAGCCAGACCAACTGGTTCGTGTACCGGGTAGTGATGGCGACCAGGAGAAGCTCAGCGAGCTGAGTGTTACTGGTGGTGTGGCTAATACCTTCAAGGCCATTTTGATGGCAATGAATACACAAGGACGCAAGAAGAAAGCTCCTAGCCGTGATACAGCGCTGATTCCAAGAGCATAAGATTCATAGCTCTTTCAAGCTTGGTTCTCGGGCATCTCTTGAAGGTGTCCGAGAACTGTGTTTTTAGAGGGTATGTGTTAAAAAAACAGGGTGAAAATGGGAAAAAATTCGCCTGTTGTATAAATACAACAACGCATTATCACTATTTTTTACCGGAAACGCCAAGCACTCCTAGCCATCTTACTCATTCATGTCTAAAGTCCTGTCCGAACTACATTTTCTACCCTGCGTGGGTATCTTTCAGCATTACGCGAAAGCGGATGAGATTGTGCTTGAAGCACAAGAAAACTATCAGAAGGGCTCCTACCGCAATCGCTGTCATATCATTGGCGCTAACGGCCTGCAGCGCTTGAGTATTCCCTTAGCAAGTGGAAAGAACAATCAACTCAATATCCAGCAGGTGCAGATCAGTGATCAGCAAGATTGGGCCCGCCAACATTGGCAAAGTATTCGTTCAGCTTACGGAAATGCTCCTTTTTACTTCTATTACTCTGATCAACTAGAACAAGAGATTCGCAGCCCGGGAACAAACCTTTGGGAGTATAACCTGAGGCTTCTCAAAACAATCTTCAGCTTATTACAATGGGATAAGACAGTTACCCTAAGCGAGACTTACGGAGAGGTATCGATCCCAGCAGACACTGATATCCGCAATTGCTATCGCCCTAAAGCATTTCAAACAGAGCAAACCTTTTCTTGGCCCAACTATTCACAAGTATTCCAAGAAAGACACGGCTTCGTGGGTAACTTGAGCATCTTGGATTTATTGTTTTGTCTGGGTCCACAGGCCAATCTGTATCTTAGTGCAGAAATTACGTCTCAATAGCGATTATCAATAGATCGCCAAAACATCATAAGTGACCCAATTACTCAATCCACAGTTACTGGCCCAGCGCGCCCAGCTTGAGGAGATTACCAAGGATTTACACGAACTGACAATTAAGATTGGCCACGACGAAATGAGCCAAACGATTAGCGATTTGCGTAATCGCCTACACGAACCCTTCATGTTCGTAATCGTCGGTGAGGTCAAGGCCGGTAAGAGCAGTTTTGTAAACGCCTTATTGGCAACAGGAGAGGAAATCACCAAGGTGGCACCGCAACCGATGACGGATACGATTCAGCAAATCCTGTACGGTGAGGAACGTGCTGAACTGATGGTAAATGAGTACCTCAAAAAGATTATTTTACCCGTAGATATCCTACGTGATATCGCCATCGTAGACACTCCAGGAACAAACACTATTGTAGAACATCATCAGGAGATCACCGAGCGTTTTGTTCCGGCCTCCGATTTAATTGTCTTTGTTTTTGAGGCTAAGAACCCCTATCGCCAGTCCGCCTGGGAGTTCTTTGACTTCATCCAAGGAGAATGGCGCAAGAAGGTCATTTTTGTTTTGCAACAGAAGGACCTCATGCCGGAAGAAGACCTGGCGGTCAATATTCAGGGTGTTACCGACAATGCAATCAAAAAGGGGATGACGGACCCCAAAGTCTTCGCGGTCTCCGCCAAACTGGAACAGGAAGGACAAACCTCAGCATCCGGTTTTCTTCCTCTGCGTACTTACATCCAGGAAAACATTACGGGTGGGCAAGCACCGGCCCTAAAACTGGCGAATGGCATTGCCACGGCCGAAAATATCAACGAGCGCATTAGTGAAGGATTAGCTTTGCGACAGCGCCAGTACGAGGCTGATCATGTTTTCCGTGAGGATATCAAAGAAACACTTGAGGACCAGGAAGATAAAAGCAACAAGCAGGTGGACTTACTTTTGGATGCACTACTTGGTGCTTACGACCGTATCACTACCAAGAAATCACGGGACCTGGAAGCAGGATTGAGTCTTTTTGGCCTCCTGCGCCGTTCAGTGAGCAGCATATTCACCAAAACACCAACTGCCCAGCAGTGGCTAGAGCAATTGGCAGGTGATCTTGAACAAGAGCTAAATGCTGCGCTGCAGCAACGTCTTAACTCTGGAATGGTAGATTTGGCTGGGAGTATTCAGCAAATGGCCAAGATGATCGATCTGAAAATCCGATCTAGTGAGACAATTCTCAAGAATAATCACGAGATATTTAGTGATATCGCCGAACGTCGTGAGAACGTACTCCGCGACTTACAGGATCAGTTTGCATCCTTTATTGACAAGACGGAAAACTTCACAGACGAAGCCCTTTTTCCAGACAAACGCAACCTCTCGCCCAATCTAGCGGCTGGTTCCGGCATCGCCGCTATTGGAGTCATTTTGATGACGGTAAGCCAACTGGGCATGCTTGATATTACGGGAGGCATCCTTACAGCGGTAGGTATTCTATTTGCAGGTTTCAGTACACGTTCTAAGCGCCGTAAGATCGTTGAGGGTTTCGCGCAAGAAATCGATAACGGCCGCACGCGGCTGATGGAAGAAGTTAATCGTACGCTCAAAACCTACATCCAAAAACTCAAGCAGCGTATTGACGATAACTTCCTACGCTTTGACGAACACCTTGAGCGAGAGGGCAAGCAAATGGAAGCATTAAGCAGTGGCCATCAATCGATTATTTCACGTTTAAGTGAGCTCGCAAAAAGCTTAACACAATAAGCGATAAATGCTCCAACTTTTTCGGCAGCGCCTTGTTGTTCAAACATGCCGAAAATGAAAAAGAAAGCGGATCTTCCACAAAAGCTTTGCGTCCAATGCCAGCGACCGTTTACCTGGCGCAAGAAATGGGAAAAAGTATGGCACGAAGTGAAGTACTGCAGTGACCGCTGCCGGCATGAAAGTCGTCAAACGAAGAAGCATGGATGAAAAGACCACTCTGAAAGAACAGTATCAACAGCCAGGTGACGAATACGGCTCCTTTGCCTTCCACCCTTACAATGTTCTGCTCATATTGCTGATCATCAGCCTGAGTGTATTGTTCCTATCACTCAGTATCTCTTTTGTTTATACCCGCTTCCAGAACGCTTCTCCGCCGATCAAGCTACCTTGGATCTTCCTCTTCAACACGGTGATCCTGCTGGCCAGTAGCGGTACCATGATTTACGCAAAAAGAGCGTACATCGACGATAACACTGAACGTTACAAACAAGCCTTGGCAGTCACCATGGGACTTTCTGTAGTCTTCTTAGTGTTGCAAATCATAGGTTGGGCCGATCTCTTCAACAACAACATCTCCATCACCAGCAGCACCTCTGCTGGCTATTTGTACGTTATTTCTGGCCTTCACTTTGCGCACGTCATTGGTGGTTTTCCCTTTTTGGGCTATTTCATCTGGCAAGCCCACAAAAAAATGAAAGAACCAGTCAGCGTACTTGTGTACTTTAGCGACCCGGAAAAAAGGCTTAAACTTCGCTTACTCACCATTTACTGGCACTTTCTTGATGCACTCTGGATTTATCTCGTGGTATTCTTTTTCGTCAATTATCTGCTGCAATAAGCGGATTAAACACTGGATGCCTCCTTCGATAGGCTATCTACTTTTGCTAGCAGTCACTTTTTCAGCTGTTAGCTGTAATTCGCCTTCTGTACCGAATAACGATACCGTAAACCCGAAGGAGCCAGCACTCCCTTTGGTGGGTACCGTAAACCTGTACGACCAGCCGGCAGGAGAGCTAACCCAAACCTTGGCTCCGGGCGACTACTTTCAATTGAGTGGGCAGCAATCCGCCGACCTCTACTGGCGCCGGACGGGGGCAGATACCTTGTTGGAACCTTATCTGGAAGTCCTGTTAGCGGACAGTAGTAGACACTGGCTTTACGCAGATCCTCACTATTTTGACCTGAAGAAGGAGGCTGAGCAATGGCAATGGAATAATCGGCTGCGATCCATTTTATCTCCCGATCAATGGCGTGCTTACCAGCAATTGCAAGAGCAGTGGAGCGCTACTACTTTACATACCCCCTTGCTTCTTCTTTTTCAAGCTACTCGCAAACTTCGCGATGAACTGGAGACTGCTCTTCGCGCCTATCCACGCTTACCCCTAGTAGCCTACGAAACAGTATTGCCTGGCTGCCTCGCCTACTATCACGACAATAATGTAGCCTGGTGGATCGATTTCAATCAATGGCATCAACGCGCCGAAGAACAACAAGCAGTAGCTGAACAAGCACTATTTAACTTCTACGCCACCAAAGTATACCCCCCCGATGGAATGGAGTATCACTACCCTGCTTGGCAGTTTCCGGTAGGAGCTAATCAGGCCCATAGTCTCCTGGGCCGCGGCCAACACCTAAAACTGCTTCACGCTCTGGATAGCCTGCAACAGCAATTTTCCTTCGCAAATGCAGAATGGGACCGAATACGCGATCACCTGCTTCAAGATTTAACTACGCAAGAGACTACCTACTGGGAGCCCTGGTCAGTCATCGACAGTACACTTCGTTTAGTGCTAACGCAAGAATTACTAGGTTTGAGCGAATTTGAACGGGAGCGCATTATCCTACATCAGGAGCGACTCCGTCAACAAGGTGAGCACGGACCGCAATTCGACTTCCGCAACCGCTAATATGTTATCCTAAAAGCCGTACCTTTAAGCCGTAGCAAGACTATAAACAATCATGGTGTATTTGGCCGTACTGGCGGGTGTCTTAATTATCGGTGGCCTTGGGCTCACGAGTCTCATTACCAAGAACATGGCTCCTTCTAATAAGCGACTGACAATGGAGCAGCAGCGCCTGAAGGAGGACATGGATCAATGGGTAGGGCAGTTAGTACCGATCAACAAGGAAGAACTGGAACTCTTCAGCTTAGGGCAAGAGAAACAAGTACTTCGCCGTGGAATCACCACCACCGCCAAGGGTATCTATACCACCATCTACCACGAACCGGTATTGGCCTATAGCTACCGAGAATACATCGGCAAACCGGAAAAGCGCAATGCACTCCTTTATGCACGTACTGCAGACCACGACTTTGCTTACTGGATTCGCAAAGGCGTAGCTACCTTGTTTATTGACGGGCAGGAAGTGGGTAGTCTTTCCCGCGAAGGCGTCCTGCGTGGTAAACGTACTGGAAAAGCTATTGCGGAAAGAGCCACTGCTGGTGGGCAAGAAATGATCCCCGTCAAAGTAGGAAATCGAGAAGTAGGGAGTTTAAGCTTGCCAGAAGATGGTGAGAAAAAAGGCTTACACGGCCGGGCCTTTAATTTTCTCAAGCCCGATCTCAACGATAAGGAAGAGCAGCTCTTCCTGGCTTTAGCTCTGGAAGCCCTGGTAAAAGAGGTGGTTAAGGAGTAGTGTAGCCTTGGCGGTTGTAAATACCTGCTTATTGGATTTGTATGCGGAAGCTGCACCAGCTACCTTTACATTCAGTGACGTGCCCTAGGGTATTTTGATGAACCTTCGAGAGATTGAGGTGTTACAGTTTCAATTGATTTCATAATTATCTTTGGCTATGAGCCTGCGTAAGAAAGCCAGTTTGATTATTTATCGTTTTCGGGAAAGAGGTCTCGAAGTACTCCTAAATGACAGCGAGTCTGAACATTATCGTTTCCCGGAAGGAGAAATCGGAAAAGTACCCGCTTCTGATGCGGGCATCGAACTTGATCCAGTGCAAGAGCAGGACGGAAAAACGCAAGAGGCTTTTGCCTTTGAAAGTGATTGGCACGAAATTCCAAGCTTAAAAGCAATGCTGTACGAAGACGCCGTACAGTTTAAGGAAAAGGTCAAAGAGGTAGAGAAAGGTGCCTTCGTAGGCATCAAGGATGCGCTCAAGAATGCACTACCGCACCAGTATGCCTTCCTGAAAGAACTCAAGGATATTTTACGGGACAGAAATTCTTTGCGCGATCTGTAGATCAGGCTCCACGCAGTCGGGCTAAAACAGCTACCATTGCCAACTGCTCTTCTGGACTTAATACAGTATTATCGATCACTACGGCGTCCGCTGCTTGTCTCAGCGGACTATCCTCGCGGGTACTATCAATCCGGTCTCGTTCGGTAAGATTCTCAACTATTTCACCCAGGCTTACTGCTACCCCTTTTTCTAACAGCTCTTTTAAGCGGCGGCGTGCTCGTTCCTCCGGATCAGCAATTACAAACAGTTTTAGTTCGGCATCGGCGAATACAACAGTACCAATATCACGCCCATCTAACACACAACTTCCTTGTTGCCCCATTGCCTGTTGCTGCTTCACCAGAAACTTTCTGACCGCTGAAATAGCTGCCACCGGGCTCACACTCTCCGAAACCCGCATACCGCGAATTTCATCTTCCACCATAGTACCATTGAGGTAAGTAACCCGTCCGGGACGGTCAGCATGTGCACGAAAATTAATTTGAATGTCGCTTAAGGCTGCATCTACCGCTTCTGGATCATTCCAATCTACTTGTTGGTCCAAAAAATACAAGGTGACTGCCCGGTACATGGCACCAGTATCGATGTAGGTATAATCCAACTCCTGAGCCAGTGCTTTAGCTAGCGTACTCTTCCCACAAGCAGAGAAGCCATCAATAGCAATGATAATCCCGTTCTTCATAGTGCGCGAAGATAAGCAACGAACGAGGCTTACTCCAGGCGATCTACAAAAATCTCCCAGAGGCGCTCTAAGGGGATAGGTTCAAACTGAGAAGATACGCCCCGGTAGGTAAATGGGCGTTCCTGTAAGCGAGCCATGTATTTGTCTACATTGCGTAGCTCATCCTTTTGGTAATTGGCTTTACGCAACAGTAACAGCAAGCGAATAAATTGGATAGACCGGAAATACTCCTCTTTGTGCAAGTTGCGATTGGCCATGTTCTGCAACTGACCAATTAGCTCATCCGCACGATTGTATTTCTTGGCCTTCACCAGATAAAACACTTGCATACTCAGCATCAGTACTGTCAGTTTTTTCTGGTCAGCACCGTAGTAAAAGCTGCGATCAACAAATTTCTCCGGCACAAAGGTTTCCCGCTTGCGGATCGGCACCAGGCGTCCAGCCAGCCCCATTGGGTCCAGCAAAAAATAAATCACCGCCTCAAACAACTTCCAGCGCTCGCGTAATTCGGTTCCCTGCTTGATAAAGCGCTTGTTGGATACCGTCTGGTTATAGATCGCTAGCGCTTGGATATGATGATCGGTATGCAAGGCTAGCAACAAATAGTATTCCATAAACATAAACCAGGGTCGACTACCCTCCGGAAACTGTTTTAAACACTGCTCCGCATTGATTTGACCTTTGGAGTAATTCCCCAAATGGAGATAAGCAGACATCTTCTTGATGTAGAAATCGATGAGTTTTTCTTCCTGATAGTAACGCGGGTTAGCAACAATGTAGCTTTCCGCCCGCTCGCATACCTCTAGTAGTGCCTCGTATTCCCGATTCATCTCGTAGCGCATGGCCCAGACAAGGAACATGTTGTAGAAAATAAGCGGTGAATCGTGGACTTCTGATAAGCTGAGTAAGGTGTTACTGTAGGTATCAATCCGCTGCTCCAGATCATTATCCTTGTGCAGAGGTCGAAAATAATCCATCACCACACGCTGCTTAAGTTCCTCGGAGCGCATTTCCGCGTTGAGGATCATCGTATGCGACTTGAGCAAATCGTCGTAGTGTTCGAAATCCTTGCTGTTGGCATGACTAGCTGCGTCTTCGCGCAGGATGCGAGCACAGTTAACGATAATTTCCGAAATATGGAATTTCTGAGAGGTGGTCAGGATGCTTCGTGCCAGGCCAATCGCTGAGCTGTAGGCATTATTATCTTGCAGGATTTTGACCAATGTCCACTCTTTATGGCAAGTAAAATGAGCACGATCATAATTAGATGCACTAGGCTTATTGACGTCAAGAAAGAAGAGCGTGTTTAATAAGCGTTTGCGAAACCGAGACTTAAGTTGCCGGTAGCGCGCGTCTTTTGGGCTACAACCGTACAGCTTGTTGGCAGCATCGCGGTCGTTCTTGTATACCCCTGAAGTTAAGTCGTCGTAGAATTCGTTGAATTTACTACTCTTATTTCGCAGACTATGTTCATCGAATATCTCAATTTTCTTGACCTTCTTCTTCGTTACAATCCCGGCTATCTCCAGTAGGTTTTTCATAAAGTTGCTGTTTGGGTTAAGAGGGGGCATTTCCCTCTTACCTTGTCACAAAATAACTACAATGCAACCTGATTTGTAACGAGGTTTACTGAAAAAAAGAGGAAAGGTTTCGTATTCAACTACGAAACCTTTCCTTATTTTCTGAAAACCGTAATTTATTCCGGTTTACTTATCAATACCTAGTACTCATCCTCATTAAAGAGGAAGTCATCTTTGCGCGGATAATCTGGCCAAACGTCTTCGATTGTCTCATACTGTTCTCCTTCGTCCTCCATGGCCTGCAAGTTTTCAATAACTTCCAGTGGAAGGCCGGATCGTACGGCATAATCGATCAGTTCATCACGCGAAGCTGGCCATGGCGCATCCTCCAGATGAGAGGCTAATTCTAGTGTCCAATACATACAGACAAATGTTCTTAAGGCAAATAAATAGGAAGGACTATAACCCTTCTGGTGTTAGACAATAAAATTCTGAGCTGATATTCACGGTCAGCTCCGTTGCGGCCACCATGAAATTCAGGCAAATGTAATAAACAGAACTCTTAAGTAATAAAAGAAGTTCAACAATCTTACACGAGGCAATTCAACTCATTGTTATTCAACAACTAACACACTCTACGAAGCGCTAATCTCTAGCCCTTTTTCGCGTGGTTTTAGCGGCTGTCTCCTCGGTAATGACCAATTATCTCAAAAGACTTCTTTTCGTAACCCGAAGGAATTCTCCCAATCTCAGACGATTCCTGTGGTCCGGTAGGATCGCAAAACAGGAAGGATTCGTCCTCATATTTCACGAAATCTCCTGATAAACCCGGAGCCGAAACTGCCACCGTGAGATGGTCATCATAAGCTATGACGATCATTGGAAGGTCAAGTAACACTTTTACCAAGGCATAAAATAGTGCGGAACGGTCTTCGCAGTCCGAAAAAGGATAAAAAAACAGCTCATCGGGGATCATTGGTTTATTTTCTCCAAAGGCAGTCTTATCATCCCGGTACGAAAAACCAGAACGGGTAAAGGCCACTAATAGTTCTAATTTTTCTTGAGTTCCTAGCCCTTGCATCATCTGCCGTAGTTGGGGTACCAGCGTGCGCTCCAACTCGGGTGAAAGAGGAGCATCCAAATACCAATACTCATTGACCAAAGGATACGAGGCCAAAAGCTGTGCTAACCCTGCTTGGTAACGAACTGGCAATTCGTAGGTACGCCCGCGGTACTGAAAGGCAATGTAACGTTCGCGGCTATCCGCTAGCAGTAGTGGCCATTCATCCAATTGAAAGCGAAAGGAACGCCCTTTCGGGTTGGGTCGTTGATTGAGCAAATACATGGATCGCCCGTTTCCACCTACCCCCGGTGGTGCACTGATATTGGCATATTTTCGTCCTCCTTCCTCGATTACCGGAATTTCGTAAATCACATCACTGGTGTAGGCATTTACGTAGAGCTCTTGATCACGGTAAGTAATTCGCACATCGTAACCACTTTTGGCTAGTAAGAAGTAGGTGGCGTACACCACAATCGGAGACCTGATATCACTACCGTAAAGATCAGCCAGTGCTTCGTTTAGCAACTGTGCGTAGAGCCAGTCATTAAGTTTTAACCGCTCCGCCAAAGCTTGAGCACTCTGCAAAAACTCAGCGTATGGACGGCGCTCTAAGGCGTTGTAAAGGCCTCGCAAGGCCAACTCTTCAATCCGGACGAGATGTGGATAGGTAATGCCTTCTCGATAGGTCAATTCCACTTCTTGATCGTAGAAGGATAGTTGCAAAAAGCGCAAGTTTTCATCAGCAGATGACGACAAGGCAGGTGCACTAAGCATTAGTAGTGCTACTAATGGAATACAGCGGGTGAAAAACATGTAAAGCGTACCTTTTACAACAAGATACGCTTTACAAGATAGATCTATTGTCTGAGGATCTACAAAATCAGCATCGCATCACCGTAAGTAAAGAAGCGATATTCCTCCTTTACAGCTACTTCATAGGCGTGCTTAATCAGCTCCTTCCCACCAAATGCGCTCACCATGATCAGTAGACTTGACTTAGGCAAATGGAAATTTGACACCATGGCATTAGCGATCTTGAAGTCAAATGGAGGATAAATGAACTGGTTGGTCCAACCCTCAGCTTGCTTCAGAAGAGACTCTGCACTAACGGCACTCTCAATCGCCCGCATAACAGTGGTTCCCACTGCACAAACTCGGCGATTTTGCTGCTTTGCCACATTAACCTGATCTACCGCACTCTGCTCAATGCGGTAATACTCGGCGTCCATTTTGTGCTTTGACAAATCTTCCACGTCAATGCTACGGAAGGTACCCAGACCAATATGGAGCGTTAGTTCGGCAAAGTCTACGCCTTTGATTTCAAAACGCTTCATTAGCTCGCGGCTGAAGTGTAGACCAGCAGTAGGTGCTGCCACTGCGCCAACTTGACTAGCAAAAACAGTTTGGAAACGCTCCTTATCACTCTCTTCAGCCTCTCTTTCGAGAATCTTAGGCAGCGGAGTGGTACCCAGATAATTTAATTCCTGACGGAATTCGTCATCTGGACCATCATACAGAAAGCGAATGGTCCGGCCTCTGGAGGTCGTATTATCTACTACTTCCGCTACCAAACGATCATTGTCGTGTTCATCGCTGAAGTACAACTTATTACCTACACGAATTTTACGGGCGGGGTCAACCAACACATCCCATAAGCGCGCATCCGAGTTGAGCTCACGAAGCAGAAATACTTCAATTCGGGCACCTGTCTTTTCCTTGCGTCCGTACATACGGGCAGGAAACACCTTGGTGTTATTGAAGATCAGCGTATCCTCTTCGTCGAAATAATCCAGGATGTCCTTGAAGGTCTTATGCTCAATCTCACCTGTATCGCGATGTACCACCATCAGGCGAGAATCGTGTCTTTCCTTTGCAGGGTATTTGGCGATCAGTTCAGGAGGAAGTTCATAATTAAACTGAGAAAGTTTGGTCCTCATCTACCGTTTTTTGCAACTATATAAGAGCGCAAAAATAAGAATTTAGTTCTTCCTCATGGCAGGCTGGGCAGGCAAATTGAAAATTTTTCTCTACAATGCCTATGCTACCTGCCTCCGTTCACCAATTTTCAGTGGCTTTTCGCAGACTAATGCCGGTCCTTTATCGAGAAAATGATCTCGTTGAGCCCCTATTCAGTAGCTTAGCAACGCAAATCCCAACTCCATGCGTATTTTCTTTAAAATCATCGCCGAAAGTATCCGGCAGGCTACTCAACAACTCACCGGTAACAAACTGCGGAGTTTTCTATCCCTATTGGGTATCTCCATTGGCATTTTCTGCATTATTGGAGTATTATCTGCGGTGGATTCCCTAGAGGATAATATTCGCGGTAGCATGGAAAAACTAGGCAACGATGTGATTTACATCCAAAAGTGGCCCTGGGGAGACAACAGTGAAAATTGGTGGGACCTTATGAAACGTCCCCATCCGCGCTTCGCAGAATATGAGGTAATTACCGAGAAATCACGCTCTGCCCAGATCAGTACTTTCTTCGTTGGAGCCGGACCTCGGGTCTTAAAATGGAAAGGTAATAGTGTGGAACGCGCCTTCCTTTGCGGTGTCACTCCAGAATTCGCCACCGTATTCGGAATGGATTTTCATCGAGGCCGATTCTTCTCTCCATCAGAATCCTATTACAGTAGTAACAAAGTTGTATTGGGCTATCAGGTAGCTAAAGAACTTTTCGGGGAAAGCATCGATCCAACCGGCAAATCCATCAAATTGCAAGGCGGTACCTACGAAGTTATTGGCGTTCTAGAATCCGCCGGCGATGAACTCATCAATCCACTTGATTTCGATGAGGCCGTCATCGTTACCTATAATAAAGTACGAAGCCTTATAAACGTAAAGAGCCGTCGCAATGATGCCTTTATTGCGGTTAAAGCTCGCGAAGGCACACCCTTGGAAAAACTCGAAGGAGAAATACGAACATTGGTGCGCGCCGAACGCCGCTTGAAGCCTCGCGAAGGTGATTCCTTCTCCTTTAACCAACTAACAATGGTTTCGGATCAATTCGATCAGTTCTTTGGTGTACTCAACTTATTAGGTGGTGTGATTGGCTTCTTTTCCATTTTGGTGGGCGGCGTTTCCGTAGCTAATATCATGTTCGTGTCGGTAAAGGAACGAACTTCGCAAATTGGTGTAAAGAAAGCCTTGGGCGCTAAAAGACACGTGATTCTTTTGGAATTCCTGATCGAAGCTGTGATCCTCTGTCTTCTGGGTGGTATAATGGGACTGATCCTCGTTTATATTGTCACACAGATATTAACTCAGGCGCTTGATTTTCCGATGTACATCGACCTTGGCAATGTGATTCGCGGTAGCGCACTATCTATTTTTATTGGGGTAGTTTCCGGATTCATTCCAGCCTTGCAAGCCAGTAAGTTGGATCCAGTCGAAGCCATGCGTCATTAGGAACAGAAGACAGGACTACTGCTTCATCCTGTAATCACGTGGCGACTGTCCATATTTACGGTGAAATACCCGTGAGAAGTAATTGGGATCGTTGAAGCCACAGCGATAAGCCACCTCCGCAATGTGTAATTCAGGATTCCTAAGCAGAACAGCCGCGTACTCCAGACGCTGATCACGTACAAATACGCTGGGCGACTGGTTGGTTAGGGCCTTCAGTTTCCGATAGAGCTGTGAATCACTAAGGGACATTTCCTGGGCCAGATAAGAAGTAGATAAGTTAGGACTATCGAGCTGTGATTTCACGATTTCACGCAATTGCTGTAAGAAGGTAGACTCTACTTGTACCACCTCCTTTTCCCTTTCGCTAGAAGCTCCTTCCGCCAACACAGCTTGTCCGCTGAAGAAGCACTGAAGCCGCTCTCGCATGTGGAAGAGATTATCCATGCGTAGAAACAACTCTTCTGCTTCAAACGGTTTCAGTCCTTCTTCAGCGGACAAGCTGTGTTGGCGG
>JBCBWU010000094.1:0-27549 GCA_039816955.1 Bacteroidota bacterium | reverse complement strand
GGTACAGGATGCTAAATCTTCTGAAGGTGTAGAAATCCGCCAGCCTGGTGTTCGGGCTAAAGACAAATAGTAAAGCTTAATCTCAAAAATTGACAAATTGACCATGAACAGAACTAAACTACTTTTCATCGCGCTGGCGGGGATCCTGATCTTAGGTGCTTGTAAGCGGGATCAAGAACCACAGTCTGATACCACTACCACGACAGAAGCTCAAGCCATTGCAGCTCAGAAAGCGGAAGATGGTAGCTATGTTTCGCCGGTAGTGCCGAATACCAATAACCCTAAAGTGCAACTGCTCATCCAGTCACCTTACTGGGTAGCGGAATACTGGGTGAATCATGGCGATAATACGCAGAATGCTCCTAATCGTGGGCGTTGGTGGAAGATCAAGCCTGATGGAACCTTCGAGTGTGGGCAGTGGGAGGAAACTTTTTCTTACGGTAGTTGGGCTGTGTATAACGACGGTGCGAAGGAACTCATTCATTTTGATGCTGTCAACGATGCTTTGGACATGGAGTTTGAAATGCAGGCGGTTTCACAGCTGAAGGATTATATGTCATGGGCCGGTACTGGGACTTATGACATGAAACGTATTGCTGTTAAGGCCACTAGTTTGCTTTCAATGCCAACGAAGGCGCAATTCAATGTGCCGGAATAAATAATTACCAATAACCCCTATCTAATGCGCATAAGGATTCTAATTCTCGCCTTGTTCTCCTCTATTGCAGGTTTACAAGCTCAAGACGAAGGTGGTGCTCATTCTCCTAAATTGCCAGAGGGCGTAGAAGAGAGCGAATACTATTATCGACAAGCCGATGGTACCAACTTTTCTGGTGCCAGAGTAGAACCACCGTTTTGGTGGACCGGTATGGCCCAGCGCGAGCTGGAAATTCTGATTTACGATCAGAACATTCGCGACTTAGAACCAAAGTTGAGTTATCCAGGGGTTAGCATCCTTAAAACTACGCGTTTAGAGAATCCGAATTATCTATTTTTGCTACTTGATATTGGACCTGGCACTAATCCTGGTGTGCTCCGCATTGAACTTGCTGATGCTGAAGGAACGGTGGTAAACCAGTATTCCTACGAACTCAAGGCACGTAATTCTGCTGAGCCTAAAGCACAAGGTGTTTCTGCTGAAGATTTTATCTACCTCATCATGCCTGATCGCTTTGCTAATGGCGATACTGGCAACGACGTGGTAGAAGGCATGCAACAAACTGGACTGGATAGGGACAACGTATTCTTCCGTCACGGTGGCGATTTGATCGGTGTCATGGAGCATTTGGACTATTTGGAATCGTTAGGTGTTACCGCACTATGGCTAAATCCGGTACTAGAAAATGATCAGCCGTACGAAAGTTACCACGGTTATGCGGTAACGGATCACTATCGAATTGATGCTCGATTTGGTTCAAACGAACAATACCGCCAGCTGGTCCAGCTTGCCCACGAGCATGGAATGAAGGTCGTTATGGATGTGATATTTAATCACACTGGCGATCAGCATTGGTTTATCAACGATTTACCATCACGAGATTGGATTCATCAATGGGAAGATGGTTTCCCTCAGATTTCCTATCGTGCGCCTGTGCACATGGACCCTTATGGGGCAAAAGCAGATTTTGTAGCAGTGACGGACAGTTGGTTTGATCGGCATATGCCAGACCTCAATCAGCAACATCCTCAACTAGCTAACTTTCTTATTCAAAATAGTATTTGGTGGACGGAGTATAGTGGTCAAGATGCTTTTCGTATAGATACCTATGCGTACTGTGATCAAGCGTTTATGGCGCAGTGGAACCAGCGGATGCTAGAAGAATATCCTGAAATTGGGATCTTTGCCGAAACCTGGGTGCACAGTTTAGGCGTACAATCCTGGTTTACCGAAGGTCCCAGAGATGATGGGCATAATAGCAATCTGCCAGGGGTGACGGATTATCAAATGTACTATGCGTTAGGCGAGGCCCTGAACCAGGAACAAGGCTGGACCAGTGGGGTGACTAGACTCTACTATGTATTAGCTCAAGACTTTGTTTATGACAATCCTTTCGGGAACGTACTTTTCCTGGATAACCACGATTTAGGGCGAGTATTCGAAGCGCTAGGAGAAGATGTCACAAAACTCAAGTCTGCCTTTGCGTTGCTGTTGACTTTACGCGGAATCCCAATGATCTACTACGGTACGGAGATTGGAATGACCGGCAGTGGTGGAGCCTTTGGTGAAGGTGGTCGATTGGATTTTCCTGGTGGCTTTCCAAAAGATCGAGATAATAAATTCAAAGCGAAAGACCGCACGGAGCACGAAGCGGAGATATTTGATTATCTGCAGCGTCTGGCCAATTATCGTAAACAAACCGCCGCTTTACAGCATGGTGCCTTAACGCAATATATTCCAGAAAATGGCGTGTACGTTTATTTCCGCCAAGCGGAAGGTAAAGTAGTTATGGTAGCCTATAACTCCAATACGGAAGCTTCCGAGCTAAACACGGCTCGTTATGCTGAGCAATTGGCAGGATTCACCTCAGCGATAGACATAGCTTCTGGAGCGTCAATTGAGGCTCTCGATAATCTGGTGATTCCAGCTCATGCCACATTGGTATTGGAGCTACGCTAGAGCCCCATGGCGCTTCGAACCTGTTTCACAAAGCTACCCATTTCGGAAGGCTGCAACCAACGTGTCACGATGACAAGCTGGTTCGCTTCGTCTACTACAATGTAGTTGCCGCCAAAGCCTGCAGCGTAGTAAATATCTTCTGGAACGCCTTCCCAATGCCGGGAACTGCCCGCTTTATTGAGCCACCACATATAACCGTAGCTCGGATTCGCACCTGATGACTGCTGGACCATGTCAACCCACTTAGGAGAGATTACCTGTTCATCCTGCCAGCGGCCCTGGTTCATGAAGAGTAGACCAAAGCGAGCGTGATCTTCGGTATTAATGAATACTCCACCACCGGAATGTCCACCACCGCTTACGGATTGCATCTGTACACCATCAACATTGGTGTATGAATGCTCATAACCAAACCAACGCCAGGTGGAGCTAGCGCCGATTGGGTCCATAATGCGTTCCTTGAGCACCATAGGAAGTGGCTTGCGCCAGACTTGTAAGAGAGAATAGGCCAGTACATTTACTCTCACATCATTATATTCATAGTGGCTACCGGGCTCGTGAAGTTCACGATATTTCCAATCATCAATACCACCTTCGTGGGGCGGGCGGTCCGCCCAGTCTTTCATACCCCAAAGGCTCCCCGACCAGTCGGAGGATTGGGTCAAAAGGTGGTCCCAGGTAATTTTTGCGTTGTGTTCCCCTTCGAAAGTCCCGTCCCATACCACTTCTCCTGCAGGAGTATCAAGGTCTGGAATCAGACGGTCTTCCCAGGCCAATCCTGCAACGGTTGACAGATAACTCTTGGTGACGCTAAAAGTCATGTCTACTCGTTTGGTGTCTCCCCAGGATGCCACCAGGTAACCATTCTTGAGAATCATTCCCGCCGGTCCACCGCGTTCTTTTACTGGTCCGGCTAAATAATGATAAGGTTCCCTAGCAAAGCCCTTTAAAATGGCAAGGCGTAAATCGTGCTCGCCGCTATATTCGTTTTCTTGGGCAAAGGTGATTGCATCCTCCAACGCTTCCTTGTTGATTGCGTTCATTTGGCCGTCTGATAAGCTTTTCCACGCTGCCGCCCGATCTGGGAAGTAGAGGTCTTGGGAGAAAAGGCAAATCGATACTAAAAAGGCGGCAAGTAGTGAAAAAAACGATTTCATCGGTAGGTCTTACTAGTCTTGGGTGAAGATAGGGAAAGTTCGCATTGGAGTGGAGAGATGTGGGAGTAAGGGAGGATGTTAGAAGTTTTGCTGATGAGCTGATGACCTACCGCCTGCGGCGGGCCCTCCCACCTTCCGGTTCGCCAAGAATCCCCCATCCTCCTCGGATTGGAGACACGCAGGCTCTGTTCTGCTTTCGGCATTAACCGCAGCAGTGCAAAACCTTTCATCATGTCTGATCAAGTCGACCAGACCCAGCAAGCGTTGTTGAGTTATTTATAGATAACTCGGTAATTGCAGCTCTAGACTCGTTTTTTGAGCTGCCCTCCGAAACCTTGAAGAGACTCTATTCAAGGTCAATAGCAATTAATCTTTCCAATAAAATTATGCCCTGCGGAAGGGATCAATTGCCTGTTCTGAACGGTACAGACGAATTGACTATGACTATGATGACTAGAAAATTTATTCATTTTGGCCATCACAAAACTCGTCGGTTCAAAACATATGTCTAAAATTTCAGCTCCGTGCTTGGTAAGCTACCTTGGGCACATTATTCGGGACTGAATGGTAAATATAGTCGAATTTGTTTGATTTAAAAAATAAAACCAATTTAAATGATTAAAATCGCTTGATCGATTCAATAATGTAAGGTGGGCGCTGCTTGATTTCAGTGTAAATATTGGATAGATAAATTGACATGATGTAAAGATTCAGCGTGGTCACCGCAAAAAAGATGGCGATTAGGATCACCAGAAAGGTCCAGCCAGAGTCCGCTACTGCGGCTTGGCCCAGAAGATCAGTTTCGGTGAACTTAACTTTCAGGGCATTGATAATCACCAGAAGCAGGAATAGGAAGGATCCAATGAATATCCATAACATGCTGGCGCGCAGGAACGTCGTGTAGGAGGTGATAGCGACTAGTGAAGTCCGGAATCTCTCACCAAAGTTATCATCATCGGGCAATGGCTTCTGGGTAGGAATGAAAGCTGTCCGGTAGCCCACTATGCTATAAATAGCCTTCATATATCGCAGGTTCTCCCTCAAGCGGAGCAACGAATTCAATGCACGCCGAGAAATGATGCGACTGTTGTGGGCCTTCTCGTCTACTTTAAGTTGTGAGTATCGTTTGAGGATGAAATAGAACAGCTGATATAGCCAACGTGAACGAAGTGGACTTTCGCGCCCTTCTGCCTGCAAATAGACAACGTCATAACCTTCCTGACTTTTTTCGAAGAGGTCTAAGACCGTCCTTGGCTGATTGGCAAAGAGTGTTTCAAGAATGACCGTATAGTCGCCATTAGCCCGATCCAGGCCCGCCAGAATAGCGTGGTTTTTATTGGTCCGCGAGGACAGTCGCAACAGGTAAATTTGCTTCTTGAGGGCCGTCGGCAGGGTGTTTACTACATCATCAATCTGCCATTCCGGAACATTGTTAACCAGTACTATTTCGTAATCGCTAAAGCGGCCTACTAAAACTTCATGAAGTCCCTGCAAGTACTCCGCCAAGCGATCCAAGTCGGAACGCTGATGAATCAAGCCAATAACTGAAATGAAGGTGTTGTGCATGACGCTGCAAAGAAACAGATTTTTCGCTTTCTACGCATTTGCAGATGCGCTGAAGTGTAATTGATAATCATTACCTGGGTAACTATTGCCAGCGTTATATAGGGCTCCCACCTACTTTAAGAGCCTTATTTATTGAATTATAGCTTAAAAAGAATTAAATTTGTTTGATAAGTGACGCTTAACCAATAAGTTAGTCTAAAGAACGCGACCCAATCGTTTTTGTACAGCAGGTTTATGGCCAAAAAATTCCCTTTTTTTCATCAGTTAGAACGTATGGACTGCGGCGCAACATGCCTACGCATGATCGCCCGTCACTACGACCGTTACTACTCACTGGAGTATTTACGGGAGCTCACCCACATGGGCAAGCAGGGGGTGTCGTTGCTGGAAATCAGTGATGCGGCAGAGGCCATTGGTATGCAAACCCTAGGCGTCAGCGTGGAGTATGACCGTCTCTACGATGATATTCCATTACCGTTTATCGCGCACTGGGAAGATGATCATTTTGTAGTGGTCTACGATATCAAGCCAGATAAGGTGTGGATTGCAGATCCCGCCGAGGGAAAATACACGCTTACACGCGAAGAATTCCTCGAAGGTTGGAGTGAAGACGGTGAAGAGGGAGTGATTCTTGTGCTTGAACCTAGCCCTGAGTTTTATGACCGGGACGGAGAAGGAGTAGATCGCTCTCGCTGGAGCTATGTTTGGGCTTATTTCCAGCAAGAAACAGGCTTATTAATACAACTAGCGATCGGTATATTCCTTGCGGGAATTCTACAGATTGCTACTCCTTTCTTGCTCAAATCTTTAGTAGATATTGGCATCGGCCACGTAGAGACTAACTTCATCACGATGATGATCGTTGGCCTGGTACTGTTATTTATTGCCCAATTGGTCGTGGAGGTTTTTCGGCGTTGGATCATCATCCATTTGGGGGTGCGAGTGAACGTCAAGATCCTTTCTGATTTCCTTCAGAAACTAGTGCGCCTGCCTTTGCGCTACTTTGATAACCGCCTCACTGGTGACTTGTTGCAGCGAATTGCCGATCACGATCGTATCCAGCGATTTTTGACCTCTACAACTTTAGTCTCCGTTCTGTCGCTGTTCAATTTTGTAGCCTTTTCACTGCTGCTGTTTTTTTGGAGTGGTTGGGTGCTGACTATTTTTCTGCTGGGGACTTTATTTAATCTAGTGTGGGTATATATTCTGCAATTACAGCAGGACGCCATTGACTATAAAAGCTTTGATCAACATGCCGATAATCAAAGCAAACTGATCGAACTCGTAGATGGTATGCAGGACATTAAACTGCATAACGCAGAGAAGTCAAAACGCTGGTCCTGGGAGCGCACGCACGCTGCATTAATCCGTACGGAGTTAGGTGGAGCGTTTTACACGCAAATTCAGCGCACTGGAGGTGATTTGATCAACGAGGGTAAAAATCTTTTGATCCTTTTCTATGTCGCTAATGCAGTGGTGGCCGGTACCATGACGATTGGTATGTTGGTGGCCATTATGTACGTAGTTGCACAGCTGAACTCACCAATCCGTCAATTTATTGAATTTATCCGTTCCCTTCGGGAGGCGAAAATTAGCTTGGAACGGATGAACGAAATCCATACTAAGGCTAACGAAGAGGAGAGCAGAAATAAGATTGGCATGTTGCCGGAAACGGGCAATCTGCGTCTAGAAAATGTATCGTTCCAGTACAATGGCCCCAATTCTCCCATAGTTTTAAACGGCATTGATCTGCAAATTCGTAAAGGTGAAACTACCGTAATCGTGGGTACGAGTGGAAGTGGTAAGAGTACCCTGGTCAAACTATTGTTGAACATCTATCAGCCTGTTCAAGGTGCAGTCCGCCTTGGTGATGTGAAACTGGAAAACCTACAGCATCGCTTCTGGCGGGAACAGTGCGGAGCTGTTCTACAGGATGCCTACATCTTCAATGATACAATTGCCCGCAATATCGCTCTTGGCGATGAGGTGATTGACCGCCGCCGACTACTACGGGCGGTAAAGGTGGCAAATATTCAATCCTTTATAGAATCTCTGCCTTTGGGTTACAGCACTAAGGTGGGCAAGGATGGCCTGGGCTTGAGTATGGGGGAGCGCCAGCGCCTGTTGATTGCTCGTGCAGTTTACAAGGATCCAGACTACTTCTTTTTTGATGAAGCTACCTCCGCCTTAGATGCCTTTAACGAGATGCTGATTATGGAAAACCTCAGTGAACGTTTTCCAGAGCGCACGATGGTCATCGTTGCGCATCGCTTAAATACTGTTCGCTTGGCGGATCGAATTATTGTGTTAGAGTCTGGCGAAGTAGTAGAACAGGGCACCCACGACGAACTCTACTATAATCGAGGAGCTTACTATCAGCTGGTCCGAAACCAAATCGAATTAGGTGCATAATCCGCACCGAGTGTAAATCCACTACGGCATGGCCGATGATCTAGAATTGCGCAGTGAGGAAGTACAGGAGTTGTTAGGCACGCCACCTCCCTTGCTAGTTCGTTGGGGACTACTCTTTGTACTCATCTTACTTATCGTCGTGGTTTGGTTACTCTATTGGCTTCCCTATCCGGAGACGGTGGATACGACCATTCGTATCAAGAGAGAAATACCCGCCGAAGAAGTCATTGCTCCCGAAGGGGGAACCATCAGCAATATTCTTGTCAAATCAGAAGATACCGTTGAAGCGAGTCAAACCTTGCTGGTTTTTGAATCACTTGCCGAATTCAGCGATGTACATATTTTAGATGATCTTCTTGATGATGTGCCGATTAATCAAGACTCCGTACTGCTCAATTTTTCCATTCCTTCTGATCTCATTTTAGGAGCACTAAAAACGGAAGTGTATCGCTTCAACGAGCGTCAGCAGGAGGCGAGAAACTTGCGGGAAGGCCGGATCAGCCAGATGTCTATTGATGAAATAGAACAAGAAATCCGCCAAGAAGAACGGGCCATCCGCCAGGAGAATCGAACCAAAGATGTCACACTAGAGGCTTTGAAGCTGCGTGAAGATGAATTGCGTCGCCTGCGCAACCTGGATCAGCAAGGACTGTTAGGTGATTACAGTCGAGTTCGTAGCGCGGAGCGACTAAAGCTGGAAGCGGAACGCAGCCTCCAGGATATCAATACCAGTATTAAGGCTCGGCAATCTAATATCCGCTTGTTACGTAAACAGGCAGAAAGAACGGAGACCATCTCACAGGCCAGTGCCAGCTCGGCTACAGAAGCAGTCCGAGACGCCTTTGATCAATTGAAAACGGCGGTCAATCAATGGCGCCGAAATAATCTCCTGGTGGCTTCTATAGATGGGGTAGTCATCTTAGATGATGTGCAGCCGCGCCAGTACGTACGAGCAGGCGAACGAGTCGCGGTAGTTGTACCATCCTCAGCATCCAGTTTGATTGGTAAGACCGAATTGAATCTCGACGAATCCGGGCAAGTGGAAGTAGGGCAGAAGGTGGTGATTGATTTTTATAGTTTTCCGGCTCAACAATTTGGTGCGGTAGAAGGAGTGGTAACCTTCAAAAGCAAAATTCCCACGCAAGAAGACAAACTACCGATCGAAATACGTTTCCCTAATGGGCTGGTTACCAGCAGTGGCCGCAGCCTAGAAGTTGGGCAAGATATGGCTGGAGACATGTCAATTATCATCCAAGAAAAACGCCTAATTTCCTGGTTGCTGGACCGCTTGTGATCGCGCTTTTTTAAAACTAGTGCAGGGATCATCCGGCTACGGAAAATTCTTTTACATTTGCACCGCCATGAGAGTATTTTACCAGTTGGAAGACTTGCCCAAGTTCAAGCGGGCAGTCCTCACTATCGGCTCTTTTGATGGGGTGCACACCGGTCACCAACAGCTCCTAGCACGTATCAATGGCTTGGCGCGCCAACACGATGGTGAAAGTGTGGTTATTACCTTTCACCCTCATCCTCGTTTGGTCATTTATCCAAAAGATAAAAGCCTGCAGTTACTTACCTCTATCGAGGAAAAAGTGGCCTTGTTCGAGCGTTATGGTGTGGACAATGTGGTCGTTGTACCCTTTACAGTTGCCTTTTCCCAGCTGAGTGCTGATGAGTACATTCAACGCTTCCTGCTGGATACATTTCAGCCACAGACCGTGGTCATTGGTTATGATCATCGTTTCGGCTTGAATCGTCAGGGAAATATCGAGTACCTGCGCTGGTACAGTGAGAAAGAAGGATTTGACTTGATTGAAATTGAGCCACAAGAAGTGGACAATATTGCGGTAAGTTCTACCAAAATTCGAAACGCCTTATTTGCGGGTGAGGTACGCAATGCCAACCGCTGGCTCAATCATAATTATCAGTTAGGTGGTAAGGTAGTTCATGGCCAACACCTGGGAACAGAGCTAGGCTATCCCACTGCCAATCTCGTGCCTGAGGATGATCACAAACTCATTCCAACTGAAGGGATATACGCCGTACGCGTGCGCTGGCAAGAACAATGGTATGGTGCTATGCTATACATCGGTCGACGCCCCAGTATCAAGGGAGTGGATGATTTAGCTATCGAAGCGCATATTTTCGATTTCTCGGAAGATATCTACGGCGAAACTTTAACGGTTGAATTCCTACAGTATATTCGTGGTGATCAGCGTTTTGATGATATAGAGCAGCTGAAAGCTAGACTGTACGAAGATGAGATAGCAGCTCGCAAGATTCTATCGGAAGAAGTACAATTCCGCGAAGAGGAGTCAATGACCGCTGATTCACTAGCTATCGTAATACTGAACTACAATGGCGCGAAGTATCTACGGGAGTATTTGCCTTCCGTTTTGGAATCTGTCGTCGGAACCTCCCATCAAGTGATTGTCGCTGATAATGCTTCTACAGATGAGTCGGTTTCTATTTTGCAATCCGAATTTCCCAATGTAGAAGTAATTGTCCTACCGGAAAATTATGGTTTTGCCGATGGCTATAACCAGGCACTCAAGCAAGTAGAGGCAACCTATTACGTTTTACTCAACTCTGATGTGAAGGTGGTACCGGGTTGGTTATCACCTTGCCTAGAGCAATTGCGAGCTAATAGTAAACTGGCTGCTTGCCAGCCAAAGATCAAGTCTCTAATGAACCCCAGCGCGTTCGAATACGCGGGAGCTGCTGGTGGTTGGTTGGACGCCTTAGGTTACCCTTTCTGCCGGGGGCGCATTTTTGCCACTGTGGAAGAGGACAAAGGACAATACGATGAAATAGCGCCCATCTTTTGGGCCTCTGGTGCTGCTATGTTTGTGCGGGCAGATCTGTTTCACGCTTTTGGCGGCTTTGATCCAGACTATTTTGCCCACGCTGAAGAAATTGACCTTTGTTGGCGCATGAAGCGTGCGGGCTACACCATTAGCGCTGTACCGCAGGCGGAGGTTTACCACTTAGGTGGAGGTACGCTGGAATACCTTTCTGTACGGAAGACTTATCTGAACTTCCGCAATACCCTGATCACTGGCTTTAAAAACGAGCCCACTACTAAACTTCTGTGGTGGTTGCCTTTGCGCCTAGTGTTGGACGGCCTGGCTGGATTCCTATTCTTGTCCCAGGGTAAGTACCGGCATATTTGGGCGATCGTACAAGCCCATTGGCACTTTTTTCCGAAGCTTCGCTATTGGTGGAAACGGAAGAAGGATATCAATTTGACGATTGAGAAGTTGGCTGTCGGACCTCCTAATACAGATGGTGTCTACACCGGCAGCGTCGTGTGGGCATACTACTTACGCAAGGTTCATTTCTTCCGCCAATTGTTACCAAAACAAGGCTGATGGGGAAGAAGCAAAGGATAGAATTACTCGCTCAGGAGGAACTCTTCGTTGTGGTCAATAAGCCCGCTGGTTTATTGAGTATACCAGATCGATTCGATGCAAATCTGCCGAGCCTGAAGCAAATGCTGCGGACCCAATTGGGGGAAATCTACACCGTGCACCGGCTGGATAAAGATACGAGTGGAGTGATGTGTTTTGCCCGAACCACCGACTCACATCGCGCTTTATCCAAGCAGTTTACCGCTCATGAACCGCAAAAACTCTACTGGGCATTAGTAGAAGGAGTCGTGAAGGATGAGCAGGGACAAATCGATCGGCCGCTAGTGGAAGATTTACGCCGGCCCGGAAGGATGACGGTCACGGATAAAAATGGATTGGCTGCACTAACCGATTTTCGCGTGCTTGAACGTTTTCTGGATTTTACGCTGCTGGAAATACAAATACATACTGGACGCACCCACCAGATTCGCGTTCACTTCCAGTCCATCGGTCACCCCCTGGTTGCCGACCCCTGGTACGGTCGGCGTTCTAGCTTGCTGCTATCTACCATCAAGGGGCGAAAATATCGAGCCGGTAAAAATCACGAGGAAAGACCACTGCTATCAAGAACTGCGCTCCATGCGACGCAGCTATCCATTGTTGATCCAGAGAAGCAGACTGCTTTATCATTTTCCGCCGACCCACCAAAAGATTTTCGCGCCACCTTGCAGCAATTACGCAAATGGAATGCACCCCGTTCGTGAGATATGAATAGATCAATTCGATAAATTCTACGACGGATATTTAGGTGCCCCACAATATTTTTTGATCTTTACAGCTAGACCTAGGGTTTGCCTCCTAGGCACCCATAGCAATCCTCTACTTACCTCTTCATTATACTCGACGATTACTTACCACCGGCCCACTCTTATCGCGTAAGAACAGGTACGTTATTCTATGTTGAAGGTGTTAAAAAGCCAGGATCAGAAAAGTGATGAGGAACTGGTACGCCAGTTCCAGCAAAGCGGTGACCGCTTTTTGCTGGGGCTATTGCTGAGACGTTACTCGGAAAGTATTCTCGGAACTTGTCATTACTATCTGCGCCAGCCACAAGACGCGGAAGATGCAGCTATGGAGGTGTGCGAACTCATCGTACGCCAACTCCAAAAGCCAAAGGAGATTAAGCGTTTTAAAGATTGGGTGTTCATCATCGCACGTAATTATTGTTTTCGTAAGCTCAAGGATAACAAGCGGTTAAGCGAGCTTAGTAAAGAATGGGAGAAAGATTTTTTGAACAGTGATGTGCAATATGAACTTGGGGATACTCTTTATATACGAGAGGAGGAGTTGTATGCTCGTGTAGATGCTGAAATACAGCAGCTCAATGAGCAACAACGGCTTTGCCTGACCGCCTTCTACTGGCAAGGCAAAAAATATAAAGACATTGCTGCCCGTTATGGCATGACCGCTGACGAAGTAAGGTCAGCGATCCAAAACGGACGACGAAATTTAAGGAACAGATTTAAAGGCGACCGATAAGGGTTTTGCTCAGTAGCTAGGTCGTTTAATGCTTATGAATAAAAATAAAAAAGCCCATTCAGCTCATCCGTTGGATGAAACTACTCGAAAAGGCATGGCCCTCTTCGAGAGTGCGGAGGCGGCGCAAAACTCAAGGCGCTCCTTCGAGCAACGTTTATCAGCTGCCTATCCTACCGCCACCCGCCGCCGACCCCTCCGTTACTATTTGGCCTTCGCTGCTAGTTTTCTGGTTTTAGTCAGTGTATTTGGTGTCCTTTTTGTTAATCAGGATTCGTCAGAATCTCAATGGGTTTTAGCAGATAATTGGACGATCAATCCGCAGGAGCCTTTAGCAGTGGTTGCATTAGCCCCCAAAAGATCTGAAACGGAGCATACTGAAGAACAATTACTGGTAGGTCGAGAAGCCTACACGCAGAGACAGTTTCAAAAGGCAGCTACTGCTTTTTCAGATTACCTTGAACACGCCGCACAACCCCGCCCTGAAACCTATCTCTTCTTGGGCCACGCTCAATTACAATACGCACCAGAGCAAGCCATTCTTACCTTAAAGTCCTTTACGGAAAGATCTGACTTAGATGAGTATTATCGCGATCTAGCCAAATGGTACAAAGCCTGGGCCCAGATACGAAGCGGACAGCGTACCGAAGCGGAGCAAAGTCTGAAAGAGTTAACAACTCAAGCATCTCCCTTACAGGCGGATGCAAAACGGCTGCTCAATCTACTCACTGACCCGGGCTCTGAACTTACGAAGTAGCAGGGCCACCAAAAGAACTATTGCGGCTATTAGGGAGCTCCGAACTAGCATTTTTCGATTCCTAGCCGTTGTTTCTTCTCGCCATTCTAGCGGTTGATCATCGCCTAGGTAGAGAAAGCCTCCCCAGAAATAAGGGTGGAGCGTTAATGGATCGCTGTTCTCTAAATACACATTTTGGGCAGCTTGATAGGCTGTAGCTTTCCCATACCCAGTTTGTAGATGCTCAAAGTAGGTCTTCATGATTTGCGGGCCGGTATCATCATTAACAGACCAAGCGCTGGCCAACAAGCCTTTGGCACCCGCCATGCTAAAAGATTGTGCCCATCCGGCGATCCCTTCACCTCCTTCCAAACGGCCTGCTTGTGTTTCACAAGCACTTAGAATGACTAAATCGGCAGGAATGCTAAGCGTGGCAGTCTCCGAGCCAAACAGTGGAGTAGCACTAATACTACCAGCGATTCGATGGTGGAAAAAAAGGCTAGATAAGAGTGGTTCTTGCTCATTACTTAGAGCGTGCGTAGACAAGTGTAAAACCTGCGTGCGTTGGGCTAGGCTTCGGAAATTTTCCCGGTTGGCGGCACTATTGAGGTACACCCGGGCGGTAAGTCCCTTTTGTTTTAACCCTTCTGCAATAGCTTGTATTTCTGTAATGCTCCCTGGTAAGGCCGGTAATGACTGGCCCTGACCACCATTAATCTGTAACGGTTTTCCGAAAGGAGCAAATCCCGCCCAATGGTAGCGAACAGGACCATCTGTAGCTTGATCTAATAAGGTTCGATGAGCAGCGTGCAGCCAGCGCACACCTGCTTCTTGGATTAGGAAGCGCTGTTGATATCCGCTTTTACCTGAGGATGCTACCGGAAGCGCATTAAAGGGAATGTGCCAAAGTTGACCATCAGGTATCACCACCAAGTTCTTTCCCCGCCAGCTACTATAAAGTGGAGCCAACAATGCCTGATACATGGCGTGGGCTAGGGGGTAGAAATCAGCAGAGCGTTCCAAGAGCGCGCGCCGCAACTGTGGCACCATAGTACTTAGCAAACCCAGCATGGGTAATTTCATAAAGAAACTGGTATCGGCAGTAATACCGATGCAGAGTACTTCATGATCAAGATCTGTAAAGCTAAGTAGTACCTCCTGTTCATTGATGACCCCCTGGCGAACTTGTTGTAGATCGGCTAATGGTAGTTCATATTTCAGCTGATGGTAGCGCGGATAATCACTTTCCAAGGTTTGTAACAGTCGTTCCCATTCTTGGCTAGTGGCAAAGAGGTCTTTCCGTAGCTCCTTGATTTGCAGGCTGTCAATTGATTCCGTTTGCGCAATTTTCAGTCGCAGGTATTGAAGACGCTCACTCAGTATTTGCTCCTGTTGTTGCAAGGGCACGGGAATAATGTTGCGCATGGCCGTTTGTCCCACTAGGCTTTCCGCAAGCAAGACCGAACGGCCACGCTCGGCGCAGCGAAAGGCTTGCGCAAGCCAACGATTATCCTCTGACTGTTCGTGGAGGCGGTAAAAAAGTAGCATGGATTCCCGCTGATACTGCCGCAGTTGCTCCGCAAGAATACGTCGAGACTGCTGACTCCGCATGCCCTGCCGTACCTCAGTGATCAGACTATCAGCAGTATAATGAGCGGACATGGCATTAGCTAGTAATTCTCTTCGCCCAGTCTGCTCGTACCAGCGGCGGTGGTATTCCATCTTGGCCTCTAATAGAGGTAAGCTATACTCAAGGTTCTCAAGCTGTTTTATATTCGGATTCTTAGCTAGATCAACGTCCGCAAAACCGGGGCTGGTAGCGATTAGGCCTTTTTGAATCCAAGCTAAGCTCTCTTTAAACCGGTTTTGCTCTGCCCTGGCTTTCGCCAAAAGTTGATAGCCCGCTACAATTAATTCAGGATGTTCTTGTTCTACAACCAACCGTAAGGAACGCTGAGTTTTGGCAATTGCCGCTTCGTACTTGGTCTGTTGAATCAAGTCATTGGCCGCAAGTTGTAATGCTTTACACAGATCAGCTGTGAAATTCTCATCGTTTTTGGGGAGGAATTGAATTAGGTCAGCCAGTGTCTGCCGGAAGCGGAGTGTATCACCAAGTTTCCAGTACAATTGGCATGCTTTGAGCTCCACCAAACTGTAATATTGCTGATCCGATTTTTGTGCCGCCTGGACGATCTGCCTGGCACTATCCAGGTGATCCCGGGCTCGCTGGGGGTGGCCCGCTTCCAAATAGTAATCCGATAAATGACTGTGCCCCAAAATCCGATCGTTCACCTTCTTACTTAAGCGCAATGCTTCCTGTTGGTGGCGAATCGCCTGGTCATAATCCCGTAGATAGGCATGAATCTTACCCTTGTTCAGTAAGATGATGGAGCGCAGTTTAGGCATGCGTTCTTCGGTGGCAACGACCAATGTACTATCGTACCAGTACAGGGCACTATCCAGCATAAAGGTCCGATAGTAAGCTGCAGAAAGGTTGGAGTGAGCATCCGCCTGCATATCCTCATCCTGCGGGAAATACTTCTGTTGAAATTGCAGCGCCTCCCGGTAGTAGTAGCGTTGCAGATCCAGCCGCCCCAGGTAGCTGTTGCAAACCCCTAGATTTTGCAGAATTACAAAATAATAGCGGATAGTGTCAGTGGTTAAGAATTGGTCGGCAATCTGTTTGGCTTCCACAGTAAGAGTGCGAGTGCCTAGGTAATCACGATCCAGAAAGGCACATTCTCCTAACCAAAGTAAAGCCTGAGCTTCCTGATAGCGGTTTCCCTTGTCGCGAGCCTCCTCAAGCGCCTTGTCAAAAGCACCTTCGGCCCGGCTGCCCTGGTCCTGGTTGTAGAGGTCAATGCCAGTTTGTATCAATGTGCTTTCATCCATTTGAGAGGTGGCCTGTTCTGTGAGAACAAGTAGCAGAAAGAAACTTAGCAATATTTTTTTTCCACTGTAGAAACAAAAAAACACTGGGACAACGTTTAATACGAAGATTCCAAAATACGAATATTTCTATGTGGCGTGGTACGATGCTGCACGAACTCGTGAACTTACCGGAATATTGGAAGCAGGTCTCATCGGTTCAACTGCAGTCTTACGAAGAGGAGGTTCTACAATTTGGCGCTCACGCCAAACAATATTGCTTGGTGTTAAGACCTAAGACTTCCGTCAAAGCCTGGGTGATATACTGGCACGGGGGAGGCTGGCAATTTGGTACACCAGAACAATTCAAGTTTACCGCACAGCCGTGGTTACAAGCCGGTTATGGAGTGGTCTTGCCCAGCTACAGGCGACTTCCGGTCTATCGATTCTCCAGCATTCGTGCAGATACAATTGCAGCCCTAGCTGCTTGCCGGCGTTACTGGGATGAATGTGGTGATGCGCCCCATCAACCCGTTGTCCTACTGGGGATGTCAGCTGGAGGACACATCGCCAGTCTAGTCGGTCTAGATGATCAATGGCGGGTGCAAGCGGGTTGGATCGATCGGCCGGTAGTAGGTGTAATTACCTCCAGTGCTGTACTGGATTTATACCCCATGCGGCGTAATCCCCTCATTCGCCGGTTAGCAGGGCGACCGGGATCCACCTCTTTTCAAATGGCTAATCCTGTGGAGCGGATACACCCCCAAGCGCCGCCGTTTTTCGTTATTCACGGTACAAAGGATGGGTTAACCCCTTACCAATTGGCCGAACGATTTTGTCAACGTTACAAAAGCACCGCGTCCGCGGAACGCCTCCGTTTTGAAACCCTCTCCAACGGTAGTCATCTAGACGCCGGAAGGTGGATGTACATCGGAGGGGAGCTGCAACGGCTAGTCCTGAACCAGGCGGAGGAATGGGTGCGTGTGGAGTGAATTAGAATTAGGGTGAGAATTAGAATGATGCCAGCAATTCCCCATGTGGACGAAATAAGTTAAATTTTGCCTAAAATGAGTGGTTCAATAGGTTTTCAGGCTGCTCGGGACCGAGTGAGCATGGACGCAGAAATCAGGAAAGCTCGTTGGTTATTTGACGGGATTGCTGACTATCGAGCTGGCAACACTGTGCACCAGCTGAGTGACGTCTTCATGAGTGGATTGGCGATGTTTTCGTTGAAGTATCATTCGCTGTTGGATTTTGACCAGCAAACGATCATTGAGCGGGAGAACCTCAAGCAAGTCTTTGGCATTGAAAGTATTAGTTCGGACACGAACCTACGTACGGTCTTGGACAAATGTGATAATACCGTTCTTCGTGACTGTTTCGCAGGTCGATTTAAGGATTTACAGCGTACTGGATTATTGAAAGATTACGAATACGGAATTGCTGACAACAAGTACTTGATTGTTTCCTGCGATGGTGTGCAACACTTTAGTAGTAAGCAGATCAGTTGTCCATGTTGTCTGGAGAAAAAGCATAAAGATGGTAGCGTGACCTATCATCACAATATGCTTTGTTCGGCCTTGGTGAATCCTAATAAACGCGAAGTCTTTATCATTGCCAACGAGCCTATTGTCCAGCAAGACGGTACGACCAAAAATGACTGTGAACTCAATGCGGCTAAGCGTTTATACCAGCAATTAGATGAGAACTATGCTAGCTACAAGCAGCGTTACAACTTCTTGGTCGTGGAAGATGCCTTATATGCTAACGCTCCGCACTTGCGCCAACTACAAGATGTGGGGTACAGCTTCATCATTAACGTAAAGCCGGATAGTCATAAGTCACTTTTTGCCCATATAGAAGGCAGACGTTCTCGAAAGCAGATTAAAACACACACGGTCCACCAAGATGGTTGTACACATCGCTTCGAGTGGGTCAACGATATCCCATTGAACAATACGGATGGGGCCTTACGCATCAACTTTTTACACTATCAACAAACTAATAGTAAAGGTAAGACCACCACTTTCACTTGGGTGACTGATATCAAAATCACTGCCAAACGGTGCTATGCTATCATGCGAGCAGCTCGCGCTAGATGGAAAATAGAGAATGAAACCTTTAATACGCTCAAGAACTTGGGCTATCACTTTGAACACAACTATGGGCACGGAAAAGACCATTTGTCTACTACCCTGGCTTATCTAATGCTGCTTGCTTTCCATATCGATCAGTTCGTACAAGCTTGTAGTAGGGTGTTTAAAGCTCTAGAGGCTCATCTGAAAACCAAAATCAAACTCTGGGCAACGATCAAGTCGATTTTCCAGACCACCTATGCTAAATCAATGGACTTCATCTATCGCCGAGTAGCCATCCTTTTTCAGATTCAATTAGAGTAGTATCAGCCACATGGGGAATTGCTGGAATGATGCTCGGTTTTCCAAGGTTGCGCTGTCGGACAGGGAGTTAAAGTGGCAGTTGAAATGAAAGTGATAATAGTAGGTAAATGGAGTTTGAAGTTTATAAAAATGCAGTTTTTCGGTCTCTGCCAGCTAACTAAACCCATTCTATCTGTTAAGACCTAAGGAGACTGACTCAACTAACCCTACTAACCAAGGCCGACGCAGGAGGCCTAACCAAATTCACCAATTCTACCAATTAGGGCACCTGAGTTTCTTTTAAACCACATAAGGCACTTCAGAACACAGAAGACACACTCAACCAACGCAACCAACCAAGGCCGACGCAGGAGGCCTAACTAACTAACTAACTAACTAACTAACTAACTAACTAACTAACTAACTAACTACCCCCCTGCCTTAACTGCTCCACATCCGCAATTTTCTTAGCGATGGATTTGCCTAAAATTCGATGGTTATCGCTGGTAATCAAAATGTTGTCTTCGATGCGAATGCCTCCAAAGTTGGAGTGTTTGCGAACTTCCTCGTAGTTGATAAAGCTACTGTGCTGACCTTCGCTGGCCCAACGTTCAATCAGGGCAGGTATAAAATAAATGCCGGGCTCCACGGTCAAGACGTGCCCCGCTTCTAAGCTTTTAGCAAGCCGTAAGGATTTCAGGCCAAATTGACTAGAGCGTAAGATAGTGTTGTCGTAGCCCACCCAATCCTCGTTGAGGTCTTCCATGTCATGTACGTCTAGGCCGATCATGTGCCCTAAGCCGTGCGGGAAAAACAAGGCATGAGCGCCGGCTTCTACTGCTTCTGCTGGATCACCTTTCATCAATCCCAAATCAGCAAGCCCCTTGGCGATCACCTTGGCGCTGGTCAGGTGAGCGTCTAGAAAGCGGTAGCCTGGGCGGAGGTTGATGATAGCCGCTTCTTGGGCATCCAGAACGATCTGGTAGATGTCTTTTTGGAAAGGCGTAAAAGTGGTACTTACTGGAAAAGTACGAGTGATATCTCCGGCGTATTGAGTAGGGGAAGAGGCGCCGGAATCCAGTAGAAACAGTTGTCCTTCTTCAGTTTGAGTATGATGATGGTGGTTATGCAGGATTTGCCCGTTTACAGTAGCAATGCAAGGATAGGCCAGACGACCTTGCCCTTTAATGGCAATACCCTCTACAAGGCCAGCGATATCAGCCTCCAACTGCCCGGCGGCTAAGGCACGCATGGCCGCATGGTGCATGTCACGGGTAATGTTTATTGCCAATTCCATCTCTTTAACCTCTGCATCGGACTTGATAGAGCGAAGGCGAATCACTGCCTTGGTCAGTGCTTCTGAAAAATTATGCCGAACGGCGCTCATGCTAATATCTAGACAATCTGCGAGGAGTTCCACGCGATCTGTGCGGTAAGGAGGGAGATAATGCACGGTGCCGCCCTGCTGGGCTACCTCCTTGATCGCATCCAATCCATCCTGATAGCTACCGTAGCTATCTGCATTAATGGCCGTACTTTTTTCAGCCATGCTCTGCTGTTCACCCATCCAAACAATGTGGTCTAGGCTCAAGTCGTCACCGTAGATGGTACATTTTCCATCATCCAGGTTGATCAGCAAGAGATGGTGAGCTTCATTGATACCTGCGAAGTAAAGGAAATTGCTGTCCTGGCGAAAAGGATAGATATTATCCTCGTAATTCATTGGGCTATATTCATTGCCGAAGATGGCAACCAGGCCACTACCTTCAATTAATCTGGCCAGGGCGTTGCGACGATGTGAATAGGCATTGGGAGAAAACATGGCTTTAGTTGGTTTGGTTAGGGTACTTAAAATAAAGACGCAGCTTCTTTACGGATTGCCATCTGGGCAATGGAAATAGGATCTTGCTCGCGCTGCTGTTGATAACCAATTAAAGCATCCCGAAGTTGGCGCGAAGGAGCATCTTTGGGGACTTTTTCACTGACCACAGTGATAAACTCAATCAAATCATCACGGGTGGCTTCAATAACTCGCCAGAGTTGATCCGATACGTACACCTGTTGGGAAATATTGTGTTCAAACTCCTGCTGCACATTCAGCAACATGGTGAGCCGCAGGGTAGTTGCCGACATCTCGTCATTATGAGTACGCATCAGGAGGCCTGGTAGGGAGAGCCGTTCAACAAAAAGGGACAGGCGCTCGTAGGCTTGCATGCGCAGCGGCATGGTGCCACTCTGCCGTTGACTTTGTAAATGCTGGTGCTGCATTTGGATTTGGCGGCGCATCATTTCCCGCACTACAAAGTACACAGTTACACCTATAACCAGGGCGGGTAGCGTGATTTTTAGAATCTCCAAGAATGTATTCATGAATGCAAGTTTGTCTCGGCAAAGTAATGGGAAAGCGGCATAAAAGTAACAGCTCAGCGCAGAATTAGCCGTTTCAAGCGGCCGAATTATCCATTTGCGCGAAAAAAAATAGCTTTTGCCAACTATGAGCAGGCATAATGTGTTCTCGATTTGTACCTTTATCGAAATAAACCATTGGCTGCAATTCTATGAGTGAAGTAAAGACAGCAATTACCCCCATTAATCTAACCGCCGGTGCCGTTAAGCAATTACTGCGTATCCGCGAGCAACAAAATGTACCCGAAGATCATGGCCTCCGCGTAGGCGTGAAGGGTGGAGGGTGTTCTGGATTTTCCTACATCTTAGGTTTTGACCTGCAAAAAGAGAATGACGAAGTGCATGACATTGCAGGTTTGAAAGTATTTATGCAAAAATCACACGGTATCTACCTGCTTGGTATGGAAATCGATTGGTTGGAGGGGCTGAATAACCGTGGCTTCACTTTCAATAATCCCAACGCCTCGGAGTCATGTGGTTGTGGGACTTCTTTCTCAGCCTAAACAAGGACCTAGACTCTTTTATTAAGGTCCAATGCTGATTCATTCTACACGATTATTACCTTTGCGTGCGCATTTTGTGCACGACTAAGCAATGATGAACTGCTTTTACCACATTCTGCCTGTATCCACACTAATTCGGTAGGGATTTACACTAGAATGTCCGATGATAGCCAATAATTGTGCCTACAACAGTATTGAAGGTGTCTATCTTTGGCCCACTTAATGATTAATCTACATACATTAACCAAATATTTTCATTTCATGATGCAACGTTTACTAACACTTGTTCTGTTGGCACTAGCGGGCTCGCTAACTGCTCAGGACGTGATTTGGACGGAAGACTTTTCTCGTGGTTTCCAAGGCTGGTCTGCTAACCCGCTAATTTGTGGTTCCAACGCTGGTGCAACCTATGGTAACATTTCTGGTACTGATTTCGGTATCTGGAACCTACAAGGCGGTACTGTGGACGGTATGGCTTTGGATTACACAGGATTGTCTGCTCAGTGGACCTTCATTAACAGCACTGAATACCAGTTTACACTTGATTCAGATGATGGTGCTAACTATGCTACCGTTTACGGAAGCTACTCTATCGATGAAAGTGACGTAATGACTTCTACTGTTGACCCAGTAGTAGCATTGAGTGGCCTGGAATTCTCTGAGGCTACCGCCGGTGGAATCGTTGAGTGGGCGTCTGTTGCTCAGTTGGCTTCTTCTACTGTAGTAGATTTCGTTAAGCTGCACATTGGTGTTAATGATCCAACTGTTGTTCTGACCGACGGTGGCAATACTTTGACTTATACCATTAATAGTGGTGGTTCTGAGTATGTATTCACTTATGCTAAGCTTAATGAGTGTGGTACACTTTGGACTTGGAGCCCTAACGGTAACTTGGGTACTGGTACTTTTGGTTTTGACGGACCAGGTGCAGTATTCGTAGACTCAGAGACTCGCGCTAATGGTACAATGGTAATGCGTAACATCTTCAACATGTTTGGTGGTGACGCAGCTAACGTTCCTAGCCCGAATGCTCCTCCATACCCCGCTTACGCTTCTGAGTTGATCTCTCCTCCGATTGATATCAGTGCGGCGGACCGTGCGTTGTCTGTATCTGTGACGCAATTCTTGGCGTACCTAAATACACCAACTGAAGCACCTGATGGTTTGCAAACTAGCTTCCAAATCAGTACTGATGATGGTATGACTTGGAGTACTGCGGTGGATGTTAACCCTAACTTCCCAACGAATACTTTCCGTTCTAACCGCCAGACTGTGCCAATTCCTGCGGCATTTACGGACGGTGCTGACGAAATCCGTATCAAGTTTACCTTCGCTACGGATTACTACTTCTGGGGATTGGATGATATTAGCATCCAAGAGCGTATTGGTTTCGATATGCAGGCTAACGCGAACTTCTTCGCCGTTGCTGATAACCAAAGTACACCTTGGTCACAGCTACAGACGCAGTATTTCATGGCTGATATCCAGAACAACGGTGGTTTGACTGCTGATAACGTAATGTTGAATCTGACGATCAATAAGGATAGTGGCGAGGAAGTATATAACGCTACTAAGGAATATGGTTCCATTGACCCTGATGTTTTGGCGGAGAACGATTTCTTTAGTGAAACCTTAGACTTGCCTTCTGACGAGTCTTCTATGGGTACTTATACTGGTCAGTATACCATTTTCCACGATTCTATGGATGTGGTTACCAATAACGACACCTTGAACTTCGCTTTCGCGGTTACTGATACTTTGTTCGCTAAGGAAGCTGGCCGTACGCGTGGTATCTTCTTGACGAACGATCGCGCTTGGTACATTGGTAACAGCTACTACGTGCCAAACGGTGAGAACTGGTACGCCCGTTGGATCAGCTTCATGGTAGACAATGCCAGTGACGTTGTTGCCGCTGATGGTGCTAGCACTGTAATCACCAACTTGTACGAGTCTGACGGCGACGTAAACGGTGATGGCCGTATCGGACCAGATGAGTATGGCCAGACGCCAATCGCCTTCAATGAGTACGTATACGATGGTACGGAAGACGAACTGTTGATCACTATTCCAATCGACTTGGAAGGTGAAGGTATCCAGTTGACTAGCGGTAAGTACTACTTTGCGGTACTACAGTACCCAGGTGTTAATGATGAAGACCAGTTGGCCATCTCTGCTAGCGAGGACATCAACTACAACGCGAACAACTTCATTACTGATTCTATCGGTATTGAGCAATACTCTGATGTAGTAGATCTGACTTCAGAGCAGCCAAACTTCTTCTCTGGTGGATTTGGTGGTACATCTGTACCAGTTGTACGCCTACACATTGGTGACAACCCATTCCTAGATCAGCCAGCGATTACTGATGTAGACGTTGCACTACCAGACAACTACGAAGTAGACGTATTCCCTAACCCTGCTAGCGAGGACTTCAACTTGGGTATTAATTTCCCAGAGGCCCAGAACATGATGGTACGTTTCTACGACCAGACTGGCCGTATCCTGATTCAGCAGGAGTTTGATGGTGTACAGCAAGCACGTTATAGCTACGATGTAAGCACGATCCCTGCGGGTATCTACTTCATCCAGTTGGATACGGATGCGGGTACTCGTATCGAGAAAGTGGTTGTACAACACTAAGAAAATCAAAATGCTTTGTCCGACGAAGCTTTAGCGTAGTTGGAAAATTTTGATTTAATAAACCCCGGATGTTGCCTTGTGCAGCGTCCGGGGTTGCTGTTTGGTATACATCAGCTTTTTTCCGTTGTAGGTAAACCATTAGATTGAGAATCGAATGGATACGGAATCTTATTACTCGAATCATCAGAGACAAAATTCAGTACATCAGAAGTCGTACTGGCCATTAATCTTCATTCGGGATCTAGTATTTTATTACCTTAATTAATGCATATACTATACCCTTAGACTCTAAGCGCTCTATTTATGAAACAACGATTACTACCATTTACCCTGCTAGTTTTAGCGGCTTCTATCAATGCTCAGGAGGTAATTTGGACGGAAGACTTTTCCCGAGGGTTTGTGGGCTGGACGGCCAATTCATTGATTTGTGGCTCCAATACTGGTGCTGCATATGGCGATGTGTCGGGGCCGGACTTTGGCACCTGGACACTTAGTGAACTGATACTTGATGGAGAGCCAGTTGATATTGCTGGTTTAGAATTAGAGTGGACTTTTATCAATTCTACCGAATACATGGTCTACTCTCAATTACCTGCTCCCGATATTGATATCTTTATTACTGCCTACGGTAGCTATAGTCTTGATGAGATGAATGTGATGACGTCTTCCATCGATTTAGATGAAATTGTTGTTGACGGATTAGCATTTTCTGAAACTAGCATGGATGGGCTGGTAGAATGGGCTGTTATAAGTGCTGGTCTAAGCATTGACGACCTTGGTTTCCAACTTATCGGTACGGGCAATCCTACTGTTGAATTGATGGATGGTGGTAATACCTTGACCTACACAGCTATGGATGGAGATCTAATAGCCACTTACAACAAGCGTAACGAATGCGGGACTCAGTGGGTCTGGAGCCCAAACGGCAACGTTGGCACTGGTACCTTTGGTTTTGATGCCCCCGGAACGGCATTCGTAGACTCCGACACGCGAGCTAATGGCAGCATGGTCATGCGAAACATCTTCAATATGTTTGGTGGGGATGCGGCGAATGTTCCGAACCCCAATACTCCACCGTATCCACATTACGCTTCGGAGCTGATCTCTCCTCCGATTGATATCTCAGGGGCGGATCGTGCCTTATCCTTGTCACTGACCCAGTTTTTGGGATACCTGAACACACCTACGGAAGCTCCCGACGGGATCAAGACCGCTTTACAGATAAGTGTAGATAATGGTACTACCTGGAGCGACGCGGTGGATATTAATCCTGATCTTCCCGCCGATGTATTTCGTTCGAATCGCCAAACGGTCCCTATTCCCTTGGCCTTCACTGCCGGTGCAAATGAGATTCGGATCAAACTGACCTTTGCTACGGACTACTACTTTTGGGGTATCGATGACATCAGTATCCAGGAGCGGATCGGCTATGATGTCCAGGCCAACGAAAACTTCTTTGCTGTTACTGATAATCGCAGTACACCGTGGTCACAGTTACAGCCGCAGTACTTTATGGCTGATATCCAAAATAACGGCGGTTTAACTGCTGAGAATGTACAATTAAACCTTACCATCACCCATAATGAATCGGGTGAGGAAGTCTACAATAGGACTAAAAGCTACGGTGATCTACCACCAGACTCCCTGGCGGAGAATGATTTCTTTGCTGAAGTACTGGACTTAGAGCCCGAATATGAAAGCAGGGGGACTTACACGGGGCAGTACACTATTTTTCATGACTCGCTAGACCAGGTGACGGATAATGATACGCTGAACTTCATCTTTGCGGTGACGGATACCGTTTTTGCAAAGGAGGCGGGCCGGACTCGTGGTATCTTTCTACCCGATGATCGTGCCTGGTATATTGGCAATTGTTACTATGTACCCGACGGCGTGGAATGGTACGCACGGTATATGAGTTTTATGGTAGAAAACGCCAGTGAAGTAATTGCTAATGATGGTTTGAATTCAGTAATAACTATTTTATATGAATCAGATGGTGATGTGAACGGCGATGGTAGGATTAGTCCTGATGAATACGCTTTAGGTCCCATTGCCTTTAACGAATACGTATTTGATGGTACAGAGGACGAAGTGCTGATTACCATTCCTGCTGATGTAGAAGGGGAAGGGATTCCGTTAACTAGCGGGAAATACTACCTCGCTGTGATACAATACTCTGGTTTTAACGAGGAGGATAATTTAGCTATTTCGGCTAGTGAGGCCATCAATTATAATGCCAATAACTTTATTACGGACTCGGTGGGCATTGTACAATATTCTGATGTAGTGGACCTGACTTCAGAGCAGCCAAGTTTTTTCACTGGTGGCTTTAGCGGTACGGTAGTACCGGTTGTGCGTCTTACCATTGGTGATAGCCCAGATCTGGATTCCCATACCCATGTTCCTTTTACTACTACTGTACTGCCAGAGGAGTACGAGATTGAGGTATTTCCGAATCCGGCCACCGAAAACTTTAACATCGAGTTTAAATTTCCAGATGTTCAAGATGTACTGATTCGTCTCTATGATCAGGCTGGTCGTATTTTGATTCAGCAGGAGCTTGATCGTGTACGCCAAGCGCGCTATCGGTACGACTTAGATAAGACGATACCAGCAGGAACTTACTTTCTTCAGTTGGATACAGATGCTGGGTCCCGTACAGAAAAAGTTGTTGTGCAGCACTAAGAAAATCAAAGTCAAAATGACAATTAACGAGAACATGAATATCAAAGTGGTAATGATTGGCTAAAGCTATTCTGCCCTTTTTTTGATTGTCACTTTCACTGTAACTAAAAAGCCCCAGCCTTGCTACGCAAAACCAGGGCTTAATTATTGATCTAGAGCGGCAATAAAGCCACGATCTTTTTACATGTGTGAGATGATCTCATCTCCGAACTCAGAACACTTCAGGAGGGTAGCCCCGTCCATGAGGCGCTCGAAGTCATAAGTTACGCGCTTGCTACCAATGGCACCGTTGATGCCCTTGATGACTAAGTCAGCAGCTTCTGGCCAACCCATATAACGCAGCATCATTTCACCAGAAAGGATAACTGAGCTTGGGTTCACTTTATCCTGACCAGCATACTTAGGTGCAGTACCGTGAGTAGCTTCAAAGATGGCAATACCCGTGTTGTAGTTGATATTTGCACCTGGTGCAATGCCAATACCACCTACCTGTGCTGCCAATGCATCACTGATGTAGTCACCATTCAAATTCATAGTAGCGATTACGCTATATTCCTTCGGACGCAAGATAATCTGTTGCAAGAAAGCATCAGCGATTACATCCTTAACGATGATTTCTTTGCCGTCTACCTTGATCACGTGCCATGGTCCACCGTCCAGCTCTTCACCGCCAAACTGTGTAGCAGCTACTT
>JBCBWU010000093.1:0-27560 GCA_039816955.1 Bacteroidota bacterium | reverse complement strand
CTGGCCTAAAGCTGCTAGAATTACAAGACCCACTACCCACTACCTATCATACCTTCCGAGATAAGAAGGACCGGCGCGTGCTGAAGATTACGCACTGGTACCGGATGGCTACGCAGGAAACTCATCTTATTCCGCAGCTGGAAGAAGATATCGAGCAGGCCGTTTGGATGTCGCCAAACCAATTTTTTGCTGAGGAACGCACCGTTTATCCCAACATTTTAAGCCTTCTCGAAGCCTCACAACAACAGGATCAGAATTAACTGATCACCATTTCTGGCAAAAAAAAGTTTTTGAATTCTACAACATTTCAGCGAAAAATTTCGTTTGTAGCACCCAGAAGACTAATCCTTCTAAATTATTGCCCACTCTGGCAATTTAATTTTATCTTTGTCAGCGCAAATCCCAGCTTCGGACATAATCCAGGACACGAACATGAATCGGTTAATTTTACTTCTAGGGCTACTAATGTTTACTATTTCAGGTGAGTTAGCAGCCCAAATGACGGCAAAAAGCCCGTTAGCTCCATCTTCTCCTTCAGCAACAGAACTCGAAATTAATGAATGGTCCATTTACGCTGATCAGGAGAGCAGTACGTACTTTATTGATTTTGAACAATTGGCAGTAAATGTCAACAAAATATCCGTCAAGAACACCAACGGCCAGGTAATATGGCAAGAGGACGTTTTTGATTTACCAGTAAATTCCATTTACGAATTGGACTTTAGCAGCTTCACTGCCGGCCACTATATAATCGAATTGGAAGCCTTTACTGGTATCATACGCAAAGTGGTGATTCATCGCGGCTAAGGCCCAATGATCAACAAAAGAAAAGGGAGCAAATTGACTAGTTAATTTGCTCCCTTTTCTTTTTGGCCAATTTAAGTAAGCTAGCTTCAATGGCGCATCATTATTTCCGCTTATTGATTTCGTCGCGGATTTTAGCTGCGCTCTCGTAGTCTTCAGCAGCCAACACCTCATTCAAGGCAGTTTTTAGCTGCTCTACCGTCATTCGCGAAAACTCTGGCTCACTACCCTGGTAAGTTTCGGTGCCTTCCACTTCTACTACTTCTTCCTCATCCTCGTCTTCCCCCCCTTCCTGCAACTCTACACCAGCAGCGTCGAGAATAAACTCGTAAGTATAGATAGGGCAAGTGAAACGCACGGCTAAGGCTAGTGCATCTGAAGTACGAGAATCGATCTCAATGATCTCACCATCCTTTACACAGACCAGTCGTGCATAAAAGATACCTTCTAAGAGGTTGTTGATGATGATCTCTTTCAACTCCACATTGAATATATCCAAAGTGTTTTTGAATAGATCGTGGGTGAGTGGTCGGTTCGGCAGCATCCCCTCAATAGCTACCGCAATAGCTTGGGCTTCAAAGCCTCCGATAACAATAGGTAGCCGACGGGCACCATCGCGTTCACCTAGCACAACTGCGTAGTTGTTCGATTGGGTTACGCTATGCGACAAGGCAATAATATCAAGTGCGATCTTCCTCATGTTCCGGCCTAATAAAACGCTTTTCTAAAGGTATTAAATGTACGGATTTTATTTTGAAATCCGTGTCGCCCAGTATGCTGTGAGCAAAGGCTTGGCGATGCGACGCGCAAAGGTAGAAAAAATATCTTTCCCCCCGCTATTTGGCTTTCGCCTCGTTCCATAATGCATCCATTTCCTCCAGGCTCATCTCCGTTAAAGCCCGGGGCGCGTGGGCTTCTATATATTCAAACCGTTTCTTAAATTTTTGGTTGACTCGCTCCAGCGCGGTTTCCGGATCTATTCCCTGAAATCGGGCGTAATTGACTAAACTGAAAAGGATATCTCCGAATTCTTCTTCTTGCTTAGCGGCACTGGCGTTGGTATCTAGAGTTTCCTTAAATTCCGCCATCTCCTCTGCTACCTTTTCCCATACCTGCTCACTATTTTCCCATTCAAATCCTACTTGCTTCGTCTTATCTTGCATCCGATAAGCTTTGACCATAGCCGGTAATGAACGTGGCACTCCTCCCAGCACACTTTTCTTGCCCTCTTTCATCTTGAGCTGCTCCCAGTTCTTTTTCACCTCTTCCTCATTCGCAACCTCTAAATCGCCGTAGATATGAGGATGCCGAGCAACTAACTTATCGCAAACAGCGTGTAGCGCATCTGTGATGTTCCATGCCTTCTTCTCGTCAGCAATTTTCGCATAGAAAACCATGTGTAAGAGTAAATCACCGATTTCTTCTTTTACCCCGGCCAAATCTTGATCCAGGATAGCATCGGCTAATTCGTAAGTTTCCTCAATAGTCAAGTTGCGAAGCGACTCCATCGTTTGTTTGCGATCCCAGGGGCACTGCTCCCGGAGTTCGTCCATGATAGTTAGTAACCGATCAAAAGCTTCCAATTGGGGTTTCATAAGAATTCGTATTTTTGCGCCGCCAAAAATACTGAACTATCTGCCTTCACAAATGGTTTTCTAGGTAGATTGTGATTATCAAAATCAGCATATGGAATTCTTATCTGTTCTGGCTATCATTTTTGTCACCTTCGGCATCTCGTTTATTCTCATCAATATCCGCCACATTGTGACGGGCAATGAGTTCCGTGGCACCTGCGCTACGAATAACCCGATGCTCAAATCAAAGGTAGGTGAATGTACCGTGTGCGGAAAAAGCCCGGAGGAGGATTGCAAAATGCCGGCCGTTAAATAAGTTGATTTTTTCTGCTTTTAGCTGAATAGGTCGCGAACAATTGCTGCCCGCAGGCTGCGGCTGACTGGGACCTTCCCGATTCCCACTTCTAATAAGTTTCCTTCAATAGATCGCACCGCTGCGTTGGCAACGATGTAAGACTTGTGTACCCGGGTGAAAGCGTTGGAGGGAAGAAGTGCTTCCATATTTTTCAGGCGTTCGAAAGTCACATACTTCTTCTCTTTGGTCACCACCCGAATGTATTCCTTCATACCCTCTACGTATACGATCTCACTTACCTTCAAACGCACCAGGCTACCATCTACTTTAAGGTGAATGTAAGGCTCTTCTTGCCCCTCAGAAATTGCTTTTACTAGCGTATCACGGGCCCGCTCTAAAGCTTGATTAAAACGGGCAAACGAGAATGGCTTGACCAAGTAATCTACCGCCTGCAAGTCGAAAGCTTCCACGGCATAGTCGCGATAGGCAGTAGTGAAAATCGTAGCGGGAGGATGGCTTAAGCCTTTGAGAAAATCTACACCACTTAAAGTAGGCATCTGAATATCTAGAAACATGACGTCCACCTCTTTCTCGCGCAGGATCCGCATGGCATCCAATGCAGTTTTACACTTCGCAACGACCGAGGTGCCGGGAATTTGATTTAGGAACTCCTCCAGAAGATTGAGGGCTAGGTATTCGTCGTCCACCAGAAGAATACGCGTAAGCTGATGACTTGCTTCTTTCACTAGGCAGGTAGCTTTTAAAATTGGAGGTCAAATTGAACGGAGAACTGACCATCTTCTCCTTTAACGACTAAGTTGTGGCGCTTCGGATATTGTAACTGCAAACGGCGGCGGATATTTTCCAGTCCCACCCCTCCTGTCTGGTCCTTTTGTTGTTGCTTCGGGTTGTAGCTATTCACTGCTTTAAATCGAAGGCCTTCTGGCCGAACCTGCAAATCCAGTTGCGCATAGCCATTTGGGTTTTCTGCAAAATCCGCATGTTTAAAACAATTTTCAACAAAGGGGATCAGCAGTAATGGCTCCAACATCACGGGCTGGCGCGGCAACTGATAATTGAATTCTACCTGGGGGGGATGTTCAAACTGCAGCTCAAATAGATCAATATATTCCTCGACTACCGCCACCTCTTTGGCCAGGGGTGCCATACTCTTCTGCGCATCGTAGATCACATACTGCAATAGTTCACTCAAACGCAATACAAGTGGGGCAGTTTTATCCGATTTCAGAACTGCCAAACTGTAAATATTATTCAACGTGTTAAATAGAAAGTGGGGATTCATCTGGGCCCGCAAAAACTGCAGTTTAGCTTCTTTTTGTTCACTTAGTAATTCCACCTGCCGCTGTTTCATGATCACTCTGGAGCGAATCAATTGATACAGCAGGCTATTCAATAGCGTCGTGAGGTTTGTGATAATCGCACCGAAGAAGTGGGATACCGGGCCCGGTTGATAATATTCAGCGGCATCGTCCCAATAGGAAAATCCCTCATTAATGTGAAACCGTGCTACAGTAATAATGGCAAATAAGAGGAAGGTGGAACCCCCAAAAATCCAGTACCTCCGCTTTTCATAATACCACTGATATAGATAGCCCTGCACATAGAACAGCACCATCATCATAGCCGTATTTAACAAAGCGCGTAGTATGGCCTGCTGAATAGGTAGCATCCGCAAAAACGCTGCCACCGACATCAAGAAGATGAGCAGCCAAACACTTACGTGTAAACCCACAAAAAGGCGGCTCCCAATATTAGGCCAGTAGCGGTTTTTATTCATTGCAGTAAAATAGCACAATTCGTTAGAGCGAGCCAGGTGATATTCAACGAATAGTGGGGAGGGTTCAACGAAAGGGCTTTCGGTGTAGGTAGTGGTTGGTGGAATTAGTTGATTTAGTGAATTTGGTTCGGCCTCCGGTGTCGGCCTTAGTTAGTTGAGTTGGTGGAATTAGTTGGATTAGTTGAGTTAGTTCGGCCTCCTGCGGCGGCCTTAGCGAGTTGGTTGGATGGTCTCTCAAAGTGACAGTGACAGTGACAGTGACAGTGACAATTAAAGTAAAAGTGAGCAGTCGCTATATCTGACTTTCACTTTAACTGCTACTTTCATTTTGACTATAACTATAACTCTAATTCTCACTCTAATTCTAATTCCAATCCCCCTAACGCTTCGTTGAATAGTCCTGACCACTGGTTGAAGACATTTGGAGTCAGTGGGCTGAGGGTTGATGTTTGTAGCAATCAACAACTACCGAGAATGGCTTAGGCGGTTCTCATCATTACAAACATCAAAAGACCAAAACCATGAAAAACTTTTGGATGCCCCTTTTCACCTTAGCCCTGTTGATCACTTTCGGCGCGAGCTTCAGTTCTTGTGAACGCGATGAAGACGAAATGGAAGTGACCAGTATTTCCGACGAAGAAATCCTAGAAATTGTAACTGGTGCAACACTTTCCAGTTCGGAAGGAATTACCGCCGAAGCTTTAGAAATGACGGCTGTGGCGGATGAAATTACACAAGAAGGACAACAACTCTCAAGCTGTGGTGAAACGGTAGACAGTACGTTCAACCGAATCATTGACTTGGATCGAATCACTGGCGAGTATAACAACTATCTATTCTGGGGCTTCACCTGCAATGAGCTACAGCTACCAGTAAGTATCTTCTTCGGAAGAGAGATGACAGGTAACTACGAGACCCAACGCTGGCTGAGTAACGACGCAGCTACTAGTGAATGGACCATTAACAACCTCCTCACTGGTTCCAATTATGTATTTGATGGTCGTTACGAACGCAATGGCACACAGGAATCAAAAGTCCGAGAAATGCGTGCTTTCACGTCCACCATCGTCATTGAAATTGAAGATCTCAATATTTCGAAAAGCCAACCAGAAATTACCAGCGGAATCGCCAGCTACACCCTATCCGGCACGGTGAACGGCGAAACCAGCTTTAATCACGAAGGCACAATTGTATTCCTCGGAGATGGCACCGCCAACGTGATTATCAATGGCACTACTTACACCATTGACCTGAATCCTTAAATAACGTGAGCTTTGCCATTAACCTCCACACAGGAACAACTGGAATAATAGGCAAACCAGTACCAGGTACTTGGTATAACGCTTACTTAGCAATAGTGAAATCCAAGTACTTTTCACTGCGTACCAAGTACTGTGAACTACGGAGAACATACATCATTAATCATCAGTAGGTTAGGTTAAATCCAAAGCTCACATTAAATAAAGTAGAAGTCCAAACGGGGCGGAGCTGCTCTCCATTGGAAAGTACGCTCCGCCAACTTACAGTACAGATTCCCAAACCCTAAAATACGGACCAATGCATATGCTCGTTGACCAATTTGGCTGGCTCCCAGCCGGTGCATTAAGTACGGTACTTATCTTTTTGCGGTACGCTTTGTTAGCAGGGCTTTGTTACCTCATCTTCTACGTTTGGCAAAGACAGCGTTTCCTTTCGCGTAAGATTCAGCGCAGACTACCGAATGTATCCATCATACGCCACGAAATCGGCCATTCCCTGTTGACAGCAGGAGTCTTTGCGCTTGCTGGCCTGAGCATCTATGGCCTACGGTTGCTGGGCTGGTCCAAAATCTACTTTGAGGTAGCAGACTATGGATGGTGGTATTTATTGCTGAGTTTCGTATTGCTTGTCGTGCTACACGACGCTTACTTTTACTGGATGCACCGGGCACTGCATCATCCAAAGCTCTTCCGAGTTTTCCATCGTGTACATCACCAAAGTCACAACCCTACGCCCTGGGCCAGTCTGGCCTTTCACCCTTGGGAGGCCATTGCAGAAATTGCCATTGTCCCAATTTTGGTACTGATCATCCCCTTCCACCCCATTGCTATTTTGGCGTTCGCCTCTTGGTCACTTATCTGGAACATTATTGGACATTTGGGTTACGAATTATTTCCTACGGGCTGGGTAGATCATCCCGTCCTGAAGTGGTTCAACACCTCTACGCATCATAACTTACACCACAAGTATGCGCATGGCAATTACGGTTTGTACTTCAATTGGTGGGATCACTGGATGGGAACCAACCGACCGGAATACAAGCCTTACTTTCGGGCACTAACCGCTAAGAAAAAAGAACAGGAAGGTAAAGTAGAATTACAAGTAGAATAAGAGGAGAGACCGTCCTAGAAGATGACCTCCGTAGCGCCGTAACCATAGCGGCCATGGTATTCGTTTTTGAACGACTTCACCTCTGGTATAGCTTTCAGTCGCTGCTGCACCGCAGCCCGCAACTTCCCCTCTCCTACTCCGTGGATAATGAAAACCCGATCTACTCCAATACGGATGGCCTGCTGCATGAAACCTTCAAAATGGCTTAGCTGTACGCTAAGGATCTGCTTCTTATCAATGGAGGTAGGATCATCAAGCAGATTCTGAATATGCAGATCTATTTCATTTTTGAAAGTGGCCATCTCCCATACTTCATGTGGCATTTCCTGGAGATTGAACCAGCGATTGCTTTGTGATTTCTCTGCAGTTGCCTTGTTGGTAAGGTGTTTCAGCGACTCCTTGGGCGCGATAGTTTTCGGTGACTCCTTTTTTTCGTTGAGGATCTTCTCCGTGAACAATTGATACAACACCACTTGCCGATTGAGGTAAGGAGCAGTAGTTAGTTTGTTAAAGAATTGGGTGGGTTTGAGCTTGAGTAAGCGTTCCAACCGCTGGCCTGTGCCTTTCCCATCTGGTAGCAAGCGCCAGTTTTCCACCATTACCTGAGCGCTCTCATTTAACTCGGAGTAGCGTAGACTACCCGTTTCCACCATCGTACGTGGACCGAGACGCCCCTGCGTCTTCCAGACATTACGTTTTTTCAACTGTAGGCCCAACTGGTAGAGAAAGTGAAGCTGGGTGTCATTGATCAGAAAAATGCGATAATGATCAGTACGTCCATCTGCCCTCAGCACGGGGTCGAATGCCAATTGTAAACCTTGTGGCTTGAGCACCATGTACTGGCTGCTGGTAGGTAAAGGTTGCAGCGGCAATGGCTCCACTTTCTTCTTACCGGGTACAAACTTGGCCTTTACCTTAGAAGGTGTCTCAGGTTCCAAACGCTCAATGGCTTCTTGCAAAACGGGTATCACTTCCCCATCGGATAGACGCACCGCGATTAGATCGTGCTCTAGCCAATCTTCGACTTCACCCACGTCTCCGGTATGAATCAACCTCACCTTTGTACCCTTGGAAAAAACCATTGCTTAAAAAAGTTATCTTTTATTTGTGGTGAACAAAGATCGTAACAAATTCCAGTAGCTACAGCACATGGTGCAGATTGTTGTACTACTGTTTTCTTATTATGGAAAAACCTCGTTCTCTTCGTTGGCGTCTTGCTCAGTGGTTAGAAATCCGCTGGTGGCAGCAATACCTCCGTCCCCAAGATAAATTTGACTACTACGACAAAAAGCGTCAGTATTGGTATAAAGTCCTGCAAACTCTTGCCTTCTCTGTACCGACCGAACAGCAAATTCTGGAAGTAGGTTGCGGCCCCGCCGGTATTTTCACCATCTTAAATGAGTGTGAAGTGTTGGCCCTGGACCCGCTTATCACCGAATACATCACCAAACTCCCCCATTTTTCTCCGGAAGACTACCCTTGGGTGAAATTCCAAAACATAACCCTTGAAGAAGCGCAACTAACGCCCCGGCCATTGGTATTCTGTTTTAATGCCATTAATCATATAGCGAATTGGGAGCGAGGATTGGACCAACTCACTGCGCACACACAAGCTGGAGGAACGCTCATTTTAGGGATAGATGTGCATAATCACTCCTGGCTGAAATACGTATTCCGCTGGCTACCAGGGGACGCACTTCATCCCCAGCAGCATGACCGAAATGACTACCTAAAGGCAATGCAGCAGCGAGGGTGGAAAGTAAAAAAGGAACAGATTTTAAAAAAAGGCCTTATCTTCGATTTTTGGACCGTTGTTTTACAACTTGATACCGTTGCGTAAGTCAAAGACACCAATCCCATTTCAAAGAAAAGTTATTATCCCAAAACTAGTAGCTATCCAACACCATGATTGGGGCTGCTTAATTCACTACGATTATGCGCAAATCCCTACGCTTATCACTGATCTTGTCCCTATTTTTCGTTAGCTCACAACTGGTTTATGCCCAACTCTGGGACGGTGGTGGAGACGGTACCAGCTGGAACGACCCCCTCAACTGGGACGGCGATGTAGAACCCGCACTTGGAGCTGACGTGGACTTTAATACTTCCGTTACCCTGACACTATCTGGTACCGGCACAGCTGCTTCTCCTTCGCAAGTATTGGTGCGTGGTATGTCTACTGTTGTTAATCTGGATTTCGACCTGGACGTTGGCAATCCTGCCTCTACCGATCCTGCTGTGGTAGTCAATAATGGCGGTACGCTAAATGTATTGGCGGGTAGAACCTTAATTATCGATCACAGTACTACCGAGAATGCGGTACAGCTAAATGCATCAGCATTATTAATCGTTCAGGCAGAGGCCATCTTAATGGTTTTACAAGCCAATCGAGGCATCAATGTGGGAGGAGCCCTTTCCTCATTCGCCAACGGTGGTACGGTGTCCCTAAATGGTTGTTCAAATCACGCCATTTATCTTCAACCCAACACAGGTCTGCTAAATAGCGGGCTAATTGAAATCACCAGCCCAGGGCGTAACGGTATTTATAATTTGGGTGGCTTCGTCAACCTGGGAGGTGACATTAACATTACTACCCCTGCCCAACGCGGTATCCAAAATGTGCAGGCTGCCGCACCAGACATCACCACCTTTGCTAATACCGGTACGGGTACTATACTGATCACTGGCCCGGGAGATGATGGCATACGCTCGCAAGCTACTTTCTTGAATGATACCGATGCGAAAATCACCGTCCAAGAAGCCACAGATGATGGTATTGAACTCATTGGTGATGTGTTCACCAATAACGGTACGATCAATATTGATTGCCGCGCCGGAGCCCTTGCCTCTGGTCCGGGCTTAGCAGTTGGAACAAGCTCTGTAGCAGCAACTTTCATCAACACCAGTAATAATTCCCTGAACATCAATGCCGGCAGTAGCGGCAGTGCACGTAGTATCTTTGTCTACGGTATGGGTACTTTACAAAACACGGGTACCATTAGCTCTTCCGGTGGTAGTCCCACGCTCAACGTGTTTATTCAAGGTATATTCAGCAACGCTGTTGGAGGTACAATCAACATGGATGGCGTACGAATCACAAACGCTGGTGATTTCACGAACGATGGCCTGATAAACTCCTCTTACATGGGTGGTCCAGGTGTATTGACTAATTCTCTTGGCACCACTATTAATCGTGCATTTTACGACTATCAAGGCATTAGCAACTTTAGTAATGGGGCTGGAGCAATAACGAATCAAGGGACCGACTTAAGCGACCTCACGCAGAAAACCATTGACTTTGCTGGCCTCTGTGAAGCTGTTATGCAAGTCACCGCTATTTACGAATGGATTAGCGGAGCTAATACCGTAGGTTCAAATGACGAGTTCGGAGAAATTACGGCCATGCCAGGTTCCATTGATGGAAGCTTAACCATGAGCCCTTCCGTTTTTCCTGCTATCATATTTAATGTGGTCAATGTTTGTGCTGCTTCCCTACCTATTGATCTACTAAGCTTTACTGCCGAGCCCAATGACAAAACGGTAATGCTAAAGTGGCAAACAGCATCAGAGATCAACAACGACTTCATGGCCGTAGAGCGCAGCATTGACGGGCGAACTTTCCAAGAAATTGGCCGTCGAAATGGTGCATTAGAGTCCGTGGAAATCCAAAATTATCAGTTGGAAGATATTCGCCCCCAAGCGGGTGCTAACTATTATCGTCTACGACAAGTGGATACCGATGGTACAACTACCTACAGTGACATTGTCAGTGTCAACTTTAAAGGAGAGCAAACAGAGGTAGCTACACCAAAGATCTACCCTAATGTAGTGTACAACGGACAAAGCATCCAGCTAGACCTGCAATCATTTCCTGTAGATTCACCAGTCAATTTAATGATTATTGACATGCAAGGACGTAGCTGGCCGTTGCGCGCCCTAGACGGAGGCAGCAGCACACAACAGGTACTGCCAAATCTACCTGCGGGAACGTATGTTCTACAGGCTACCAACCAGGTCAATAGTCAGACGTATCGTTTCGTAGTAGTAAAATAATCCTTACGAATCAGCTTGCGTACCCCTATCCCGAATTTTCGCACCGGCCGAAAGTTCGGGATAGCTATTTTCAGAGTCCATTCAGCCAGATAACCATTTCCGGTGTTGCTATAAAAAGCGCGTATCTTAGTGCTTAGAGGTTTAATCTACCTCTGATCACCCGAATCGACTAACAATACCTGTGTTATGTATCGTCTGCTTCTCCTAATCCTGGCAGTTATGGGCTCCTGGCTGGTGGGCCAAGAAGTTTTAAGCCCAAAGGAAAAAGCTAGCACTCCAATAGTTACTTCTACTTCTCAAGAGCACCCTTTCCCCTCCCGCCGACAGTTGCAAAGAAGTGCCTGGAACACCAATGGTTGGCTCCTATTGTACGACGGAAATTCAACCGCGCTAAAACAGCTACTTAGCCCCCTAAAAGAACAGTCCTTTCGAGGAGTCACGCTAGCTGTACATCCCTGGCAAGAGGTTCCAGACAGCATTCAGCAGGCCTACCCCACTATCCTGATCGGAACAGCTATTCCAGAAGAGGTGGAAACACATCTTGCCGAACTCCCTGCGCTAGACTGGCAAGAGCAATATTTACAGCTTGGCGATACCGCCTTAGAAGACAGCACACTAGTCGCACAACTCAGTTATTTACCCGGCCCCTGGCAAGACACACTGCCGATGCATCTCATATGGGCCAGTAGCGAAGCGCCATTATTGAAGCACGTGGAGGAACGTCTCGCCCGCGGGTTTCGATCTTTCCTTTGGAACTCTTGGGGCTACGAGATCATTGCGGCCGGCGAAACCCAGTTTATGGGCTATTTTAACGATAGCACCTGGGTGATGGACCGAGAAATACACTTTGCTTTTGATGAAAAACCGATGGAAAGTGAACTAGGTGAAGTAGCGACATTTGAGACCTTTGACGGGGCAGAGATGCCTGACAGGGCTTGGCTAGAGCGTCTGGGGCTAGCGAAACAGCAAATTCAGGCCTTCTGTGAAACCACAGATTTGCCGCCTATCCCCATTAAATTGTATCCTACTGTGGAGCGCAAGGCCTTACGCACCAAATCCATGGAGCAGGTACACCTTGGTTCTCACGCCGAAGCCGTTCATATTGTGGCGGATGAAGACCTACAAGCTACTGAATGGGGCCTACCGTATTGCGTATGGCTGCGGCAGGCCCTGGGCGAGCCAAAGCAAGAATTGCTGGAACTGGGCTTGAGTTACCAATGGATCGATACGCTGCGGGGGCATTCCTGGCGCAGCTGGGTTCGCCGACTAGCGGAAGCAGATGCACTTCCTCCCGCAGAAGCTTTACTAGATGGCAGAACGATGCGGCAAGAGTCTCCGCTCATTGGCTCACTAGCTGCCGGCGCCTGGATAGATTATCAATTACAGACTAAAGACCGCAGTACGTTCCTCAACTACTACAAGCAAAATTCCTCCGCGCCCAGTCAGCGTACCTATCAGGACTGGAAAGCTTGGATACGCTCCACTTATCCGCCTTTTCAAACCACTAAAACAACACCCACATCACAAAAATTGAATGGCTTCACCCTGGCCCACGAAGGCTATCGGATTTACAATGGCTACGGAGGACAACGTGCCCAGCAGTCATTGGTGGCCATGCAACAAATTGGTATTAATGCCGTGGCCGTGGTGCCCTACAGTTATATGGCCAATCCGAACCGACCGGACCCCATACCCGTATCCAGGCAGGCTGGAGCTGAGAATGATGAAGCGGTTCTCTTCTCTCATTTCAGTGCTCAGCAACTCGGACAGTATACGCTGCTGAAGCCACAGATATGGTTAGGAAGTGGCAGTTGGCCAGGAGATGTAGCCTTTAGTTCCGGAGCCGAATGGGAGCAGTTTTTCACTTACTACAAGCGCTGGATCATGCACTATGCGCTCCTTGGAGAACTCTATGGTTTTGATGGTTTTTGCATTGGCACCGAGCTCCGCTATACCACGCTCCGGCAGCCCGACAAGTGGCGCACCCTCATTCAGGACATCCGCAAAGTCTACCGGGGCGACTTAACCTACGCCGCCAATTGGGGGGAGGAATGCGAAAAATTGACGTTCTGGCAAGATCTTGATTTTATCGGTGTTAACTGCTATTACCCGCTGCATAAACAAGATAAGGCCAGTGAGGCAGAACTAGCTCGGGGTGCGGAGCGAGTAGTGCAAAAACTGGAGCGTATCCACGAACAAGCTGATCGACCAATTTGGCTGACGGAAATCGGATACCGTAGCGCTACCTCAGCTTGGAAAAGTCCGCACGCCGAAGCAGAACGTCGTGCCGTAGATGAGCAGGCTCAAGCCCAATGTTACGAAGCTATTCTGGCAGCCACTTACAGTAAGGACTGGATAGGAGGATACTTCTGGTGGAAATGGCCTTGCGATCTGAGTTACGATGAAGATCGAGGGCGAGGATATATGCCTTTGGGCAAACCAGCCCAGCAAGTTCTCGCTCGCTATTATCTGGCGGAGCAACAATAAAGCGCGAAAAACTTAACTTGCCCTTCCTAAACAGAAAGCACGCATGAATCGCTTAGCAAAAGCTGTTGCAAAACTCTCGGCTTACCCTAATTGGGTGTTGTCCTTTGTTATCGGTCGGATGGTAAAATTCACGGGTACTGCTGGTATTTCGTACGACTTGATGACGACGGACAAGGTTATCGTGAGTATGAAAAACCGGCCTAAGGTTCGCAATCATATCGGCCAAATTCATGCCGCAGCGATGATGCTTTTGGCGGAAACAGCAACGGGAATGGTATTGGGTATGAATGTGCCAGATGATAAGCTACCGTTGCTCAAGTACATGAACAGTAAGTTTGTGAAACGTTCGCAAGGTCGGATGGTCGCCGAAGCTATCTTGACCGAAGAACAGAAGCGGCAAATCATGAGCGCGGAAAAAGGCGATGTGGTCATACAGGTCGAAATAACGGACGAGACCAATAATGAACCTGTATTGTGTGAGGTGTGTTGGGCCTGGATTCCTAAGAAGCGTAAATAACCACTCCCATAAGCTTTTTCCTTACTTTCATCTTACCGCTTGACCACTTAAAAACCAACATGGCTGAACCACTCAAAAACATGTATAGTGAATCCTTTCTGCAAGGGTTCACTGTACATATGAAAGAGGTATATCCTTCCTTTGCTGCGCAGGATTTCCTCCAACAAGTTCTGGATCAACAGTGGCCTAATCTTGAACTCAAGGAAAGGATGCGGCACATTGCCAATTGCTTACGCCAACACTTACCCAAGGATTTAGCAACCTCCTTTGGTTTGTTACAAAAATTGGCCCTACAACTTAGAGGAGGGGTAGAAGAAAGCATGTCATTTGAATACATGTTCTTACCGGATTTCGTGCAGCAATACGGCATTGACAATTACGATTTATCCGTAGGTGCCATGGAAGACATTACCCAGTACAGCAGCTGCGAATTTGCCGTAAGGCCCTTCTTGGTAAGGTATGAAGACGCCATGCTAACGCAAATGCTGCAATGGGCGGAGCATAAGAACGCCATGGTACGCCGGCTCGCTAGTGAAGGTAGTAGGCCCCGCTTGCCTTGGGGTTTAGGGGTGCCCAATTTGAAGAAAAACCCATCGCTTACCTTAGCTATTTTAGAAAAACTGTACCAAGATCCGAGTGAAACCGTTCGCCGTAGTGTGGCCAATCACCTCAACGATATGGCAAAGGATCATCCCGAGGTGGTTTTGAATACTGTTGAACGCTGGCACGGTAAATCTGCTAACACGGACTGGCTGATCAAGCACGCTTGTCGGACTTTGCTCAAGCAATCCCACCCCAGAGCTTTAGCCTTATTCGGTTTGGGCGGTGCGGAGTCTATCAACATTGCCAACTTTCAAGTAATCACACCGATGGTAACACTTGGGGAGGCTCTCACCTTTCAATTTGACTTGGAGCATACGCTAAACAAGTCGCTATTGATTAGGCTCGAATACGCCATGTATTACCGCAAGGCCAATGGAAATCTAAGCAAGAAGGTCTTCAAAATCAGTGAAAAGGAATATGCTCCACAAGCATCGGTGCGCATAGAACGCAAGCAATCATTTAAACCGATCACGACGCGCAAGTACTACGCTGGGCTGCACCAGGTGGCCATTATTGCGAATGGCCGAGAGTTTGCAGCTCATGATTTCACTTTACAAACTCAAGCGACATGAATGGTATCAAAGCCTACGCCTTTGACGTGTACGGCACGCTAATTGACACCAATGGCGTATTGGAAAAACTACAATCATACGTTGGCGATCGGGCCAATATTATTTCCGCTACCTGGCGAGCAAAGCAATTGGAGTATAGCTTTCGGCGGGGACTGATGCAGCAGTACGTTCCTTTTCCAGTGGTCACTGCTCAGGCTTTTCACTATGCCCTAGCTACCCACCAAATCACACTAAATGATGAGGCTATTGCAGATATTATTGAATCCTATGCTCATCTGCCGGCCTTCCATGATGCTAAAGCTGCTTTGGAAAAACTAGCAGACGACTCAATCGCATTATTCGCTTTTTCAAATGGTCCAAAAGCGGTTGTTACAGACTTGCTTGCGCAAGCGAAAATTCTATCCTACTTCCAAGCCGTGGTAAGTGTTGAACTGACACAGACCTTTAAGCCAAGTCCCGTTGTTTATCAACACTTTGCGGCCCAGGCAGAGCAGCCAATCAAGCAGTGTGCTTTGATATCCGGTAACCCATTCGATGTCCTGGGTGCGAAAGGTGCCGGGATGAAAGGTATCTGGGTACAACGCAACCCAGAAATCGTATTTGACAGCTGGGAGGTATCACCAGATTTAAGGGTTAGATCTTTACTCGAGTTGACCTAAAACAGTTTTCTGTACAATAGCATCCGCCTATCGGGAAGCAGTCCGAAGGATGACCTCTTCAGAAGTCAAACCATAGATTGGGGGCGGAACGATCTCAAGCAGCCCCAAATAGGTGTATAACTGCCCACGGTGATGTATCTCGTGCTCGACCATCGCACGGAGCCATTTCCAAGTAGTGATTTCAATTCCTCCTGGAGTGGGACATTTACGCTGCAAATCAGCGGGAGTAAGTGCTTTAAGAATCGCCGCAGTCTCATCGTACATTTGGTGGTAATGGGCATAGACTGCCTCTGCGCCTTCAGCGTAGGAAGTACCACAGCCTCGATAAGCACTGGGACGCAACTGCACGGTCTCGCCGTACATGCAGCGTTCGATATTGGCCAGGTGGCGAATCAAATCTCCTATCGTAAACTTTCCTTCCCGGTAGGTCCATTCTATCTTTTCCGGTGGAATGAAGGCAAACAAGCGAGCCGTTCGTTGCTTGACCTTAGCATAGTAACGCAAGAACTGATCAATATCGGTGATTTCCATGGTGCTGACAGATTTTAATTGGAGGCCAAAGTACGAATGTGCTGCGCAACCTCTTGAACACTTAAATTGGTAGTATCCAATAGATGCCCCAGGCCACCATCCCAATTATTCTCCCGCAGAATGTCTGTAAGTTGAGCAGAGCGGGTAATCTCCCACTCAATATCATCATTATTTCGCTTGCGGATACGACCATCTCGTTCATTTTGCTGACAGTGCAAAACGAATTCATGAACGGAACCAGCAGCCTCCGGCAGGAGGTCTTCTAGTTTTTTCAATTCAGCTGCGGTTTCAAAGACATAATTGATGATAAAATGCTCAAAGCCATGATCCGTATGAAACTTGATATGGTGAGCTAAACCCTGATACACATAAGTGAGATCATCGGGTGAAAAAATGGAGAAGGGTTGCAAGGCAGCGAAGTAGTCGCCATCCAGCATGGCAGCGCGCTCGAACAAGTTTAAGAGCTCCCAAGCGACAGCTGTTTTACCGGTGCCTATTGCTCCATTGATGATAATGACCATATCCTAAATACGATTCCAGATGTCCAGATAAATCTTCCACTCCTCTCCTACTCTTTTCCAAACAATGACGTATTTGCCGGCCCAATCTGAGGTCTCACCCTCCTGTGTTGTTGTCTTACCTTCATAATAGCCAAAGTCGTAGGCGTAATCCCCAATAAACTTGATTTCTTCTGGTGTGATTTTGTGGTAGCTGATACGAGCAGTTGAGGCGGGCGTCCAATATTGCTCCAGCACTTCTTGCCCTTCCATAATGCGTCGACCACCGGGAAAGATTTTTCCATCTTCGGTGTACATCTCAGCGACGGCTTTCGCATTACCCGCCACTACTTCCTTCGAAAAATCGGCGATTCCCGCTAGGAGTTCTTTATACTGTTGCTCATTAGTGCTGTAGCGCTTTTTGGTACAATCAATGTACCAGGTGGGATAGCTCATGGTTCTGCCCTTATCCACCCATTCACCGGCCCATTTGAATCCTTCGGGGGAGATATCGGAGAACGTAATCCTATAATCCCCGGCTATTCCATTAGGAGCCGTTTGATCGCGGTAGAGAATGATCTGACCATGCTCATGCTTGACACCTTGCCAGCTTGGTAACTGGGCGGTAGGTCCCGCAGAACTGTAGTAATGAACATACCAGGCACTACTATCCGGAATATACTGCCGGATGCTACCTGAGTAACTACCATCCATCTTCAGCGTTTCGTCTTGCACACCCCAGCCATTCATGATGTATTTAAAACGCCAAGTCATATCCACCGTATCTTGCCACGTACCATCAGGGTTGCGAGATACAGACCGGCAATGGCATTCTCCAATGAGATCCGACCAATCCATAATTTCGGACGGTGCTTCTGGATTTGGGAGTCCAAAAGGATGATCTGGAGAAGGCTCAAAGGGGTAGGAATTGGTTTGGCTCCAGCCAGAAATGGTCAGGAGCGTGAACAAACCGAAGAGGGTCATACAAGTGCGCATAGACGGGTGATTTTTGCACTGCTTTCGCAGCGTATTGAGTCGTGATTTCACTTCAATAATACAAAAATCCACCCGATCCTCTTATCCAGAATTGTGCGCTAGCAAGACCTTAGCGATTCCACAGATAGCTAATACCAAGCGTTAGGCGAAGGCCTCCAGGGTTGTAAGGCAAAGATTCTAGCTTTTCGCCATTGTAGCGTACCAGTGGGTTGTCACCGTCGATATCAACGGTAGAGTCCGTAGGTGAATCATCTGTACGCAAGTCAGATGGTACACTAAAATCAAGGCGCGGATTCGTATTCTCACGCGGAAAATCGTACGCCATTTTCAGGAAACAATCCCAGCGGTCGGCAAAGACATAGGTAACGTCTAAACGCGGTGAAATAGCCACTAATTCTGCTCGAAGTTCCAAGTTTAATTCATCTTCAAAATACTGGGTATCATCAATTTGAATGAAGGCCGCATTGTTTTGGATTTGCCCGATTTGAAAGACTTGGTTAGAGCCAAAAGCCTGCAGGGCAGGTCGGACCACGATATCTTTACCGTTTACATTCAACAAGAAATTCCACCCGAGCGAATACCCAAAAATGATTTGGTAGTTATTGGAAGCGCTGATATCGAATAAAATGTCGTGCGACAGTCCACGGTAGCGGCCAAACTTATAACCAAAGTTGATACCCACCTGCGTGTACCGATCCTTGATTTCGAAGTCTGAATTAAAGCTATCCATGGAAGGACTATCATCTACAAAAGTGGTGCTAATAGTGCCGGGGTCAGTATCCAAGAAGCGTGGACCAAAGCCGATGAATAAGCTGCGGTATTTCTGGAGATATAAACTGGTTTTTACTTTTTGAGCGTTGAGTGTCTGAACGCCAAGGCAGCACAACACTAGTAGAAAAATAACGGGAAAGGAAAAACGTGTTAAGAGCGGTTGTTGAATGGTCATGTTTGAATAATTTTCTCCTTAATTGCAAGCGGAGCTATTTGGAGAGCAAAGAAAAGTAATTTTTTCAGCCCCCCCATTCATCCCCACACAAAACCCGATAGCCGTATCACTTATATTTGCCGCATGAAGACACCCGCCGCTGAAGTGCAAATTAATGAGAAGCTGGTACAGGATATGTTGCAAGCGCAGTTTCCTAACCTAGCCCACCTGCCACTCACCTACCTCAACGAGGGTTGGGATAACACCATTTACCAATTGGGTGAGAACTACCTGATCCGCCTGCCAAGGCGATCGATTGCGGTGCCTTTCATCGAAAAAGAACAAGAGTGGCTACCCCGCCTGGCTGAAAAATTACCGATTCCAATTCCAGCGCCTATTTATCAGGGTAAAAAACACGGGAATTATCCCTGGTCGTGGAGTATCACTCCCTGGTTTGATGGCCATATGGCAGCGGAAGAAGGACTAGCACCAAGCGAAGCACTAAGCCTGGCAAATTTTCTCAAGACATTACACCAACAGAAGTTCGCCACACCACCACCACATAATCCCCATCGGGCTACACCTCTAGTCACGAAGGCTGAAGGTACTGAAGAACGTCTGGACCGTTTTATTCAAAATAGCCGGGCCAATGCCGCCTTGCGTAAGCTATGGAATCAAGTAGTGAAGCTGGAATGTCCTACCGATGAACTTCGGTTGATACACGGTGATTTGCACCCCAAGAATATCATCTGCACCTATGGCTACATCAGCGCCGTGATTGACTGGGGTGACCTGACACTGGGTGATCCCGCAACTGACCTGGCCGCGTTTTGGTTGCTATTCTCAGATCAACAAGTACGCGAAGAAGCACTACAGTTTTACGGTGTATCCGCTGAGCTACGTCTGAGAGCCATGGGCTGGGCGCTATTCTTCAGCGCCATACTGTTGGACATAGGTCTACAAGGCGATCATCTATTTGAAAAGGTAGGGCAAAGCGGCTTGGATAATCTAGCCGTTAGTCTTGCCCACACTCCAGCTTAATCGGTATCTGCAATTGGCTTATCAGTATTCCAAGACAATCTTACCAAAGTGGGCACCGCTGGCTTGATATTCAAAAGCAGCAGCTAATTCCGTGAATCCAAAAGTGCGATCAATAACCGGGCGAATATCTACTTCCTCAATACCGCGGATCATTTCTTCCTGCATTTTTCGACTACCTACGGCCAAGCCCGTCAACTTTAGGTGCTTAAAAAACAGCTTTGGAAAAGTAATGGTGCCTTTACGGCCATTCCCCAGGATACCGATGGCGTAGATATGGCCACCCATCGCAGCAGCTTCAATAGACTGGTTCATGGTAGAACCTCCCCCCACATCCAGTACATGATCCATGCCACCGGTAGCTCGGAAAATGGTTTTTCCCCAGCGCTCATCAGTTGTGTAATCGAGTACATCCACGGCCCCCATTTCTCTTAGGCGATCTGCCTTTGCGGCCGAGGAAGAGGTCGCATAAACGGTGGCACCAGCAGCTTTGGCCAGTTGTAGGGCAAAGATGGACATACCTCCTGATCCTTCTATCAATACCGTATCGCCCATTTTTATCTGGCCTTCCACCACAAGGGCCCGCCAGGCAGTTAGTGCCGCACAGGGCAAGGTAGCTGCCTCCGCAAAGGAATAGCCATTAGGGATGCGAGTGAGCGAAGCAGCAGCAGCCACGCTGTATTCAGTGAGAAAACCGTTGACTGTTTCTCCAGAAATCGCCTTGGTCTTACCCGCAGTGGGTTGACCGTCCAACCAATTTGGAAAAAAGAGAGACATCACATGATCACCTACTTGCCAGCTATCTACCCCCTCTCCAAGGGCCACAACTTCACCAGCTCCATCCGACATCGGGATCCTACCTTCCGGAACCGGAATGGCACCAACTCCGACTAGGTAATCGTGAAAATTGAGCGAGGTAGCATGCCAACGAACTAATACTTCACCAGGTCCTGGCGTAGGTTCGTCAGATTCTAGTACTTGGAGATGTTCTAGCCCTCCACTAGGGCCGATTGCGACGGTTTTCATGAATATTTGGTTTTATCTGAATTCTAGTAAACGTTAGATCCGAAAGATAAGACGGTCCAAGTCATTACTAGCTACATTACAATCACGGCCTTACCCTTGACTTTACGAGCTTGGATATCCTGTAGGGCTTGCACAGCATCTGCCAAGGGATACGTAGCGTGAATCTGCGGCCTTAGCTTACCCTGAGCAAACCATTGAATGAGTTCTACCGTGTTTTGCATATTTTTCCCGGGAAATTTGGTGGCAAAAGCGCCCCAGAACACACCAACAATCTGGCATCCCTTCAGTAGCGGTAGATTAAGGGGGATTTTGGGAATATCACCTGCCGCAAACCCGACTACTAAGTAGCGGCCGTTCCAGCCCATAGTCCGTAATGCTGCTTCCGAATATTGGCCTCCTACGGGGTCATACACTACATCAACACCTTTGCCTTCTGTTAATTCCTTCACCCGGTCCTTCAGGTTTTCCTCGGTGTAGTTGACGGTCATCTCTGCCCCATAAGATTGACAAACGGCTAATTTATCTGCAGTAGAAGCGGCCGCTATGACACGTGCTCCCATTTGATGCCCCAATTCTACAGCAGTGAGGCCAACCCCACCCGCTGCCCCTAAAACCAGCATGGTATCTCCTTCCTTCAACCGGGCTCGATCTTTGAGCGCGTGGTAGGATGTCCCATAGGCCATCATAAAGGCAGCTGCTTTTACCATATCCATTCCTGGAGGCTTAGGAAAACAAGCATTGGCCTTCACAACTGCTTTTTCAGCATATCCACCATGAGAAGCGAAACCCACTATCTCATCTCCAACCTTAAAGCCCTTGACTTTCTCGCCCATTGCCAGTACCGTTCCGGCTATATCACTGCCTGGAGAAAAGGGTGGTTGAGGTTTGTACTGGTAGAGCCCCTGTACAATCAGCGTATCTGGAAAATTGACGCTACAAGCATGTACTTGGACCAAAATTTCGTCTGGAGCGGGCACGGGGTCCGCTACTTCTTGCAGTTGGAGTTGATCAATAGGACCAAATTGCGCACAGATAATGGCTTTCATAGTGGAACGGGCATTTGTGGCTGCGTAAAGTACGATTAATTGGGAAAGGGTTTGAGATGTATGAAACGGAAAGAACGACTACAAATATTTGTTTAAATAAAAATTAATCTATTTTTTGTTTTTAAATCAAAATATTCATACATTTACAACCTTGTCAAGCAATAGACGACTTGCTGGCTTGTCGGTGCTATTTAACCTTTCTATTTCGTCAAAGAAAGGCGTTCAGAGGATTTTAACACAATGCTGGCTCATCTGTAAGCAGATGAGATGATAAAGGTGTGTCTCCATCAAAAATTTAGTTGGAGATGCGTGGTGAACCGGATTGGAATCTACTCCAATTAATAGGGTGGGCCCACCCAGCGGGAATTTTGTCCTTACCCAGTTATTTCTGCAACCTCCTCCCCAACTGCCCCATCCCCTTGAAAAAGCGTACCTTGCTTCTACTGAAAGGCAAACCTGATTTTATACATCCACACATTTAGAACTCTTTGCCTTTCTCACCCCGAATGCCAAGCAGATATAGACCCAAACCTGCTATGGATAAGCGTGCATTATCGCAAAATTTAAAGACATTTCTAGATTGCTTCTACCGCTGGGAGCAAGAGCGATCTGATCACATCTTCCTCCGTCAACCACAAGGTGAGAATTGGTTAGAGATTACCTACGCCGAAGCTGGCCAGATAGCTCGCCGCATGTGTACCGCACTCCAAGAGCTTGGCTTGAAGCCTGGTGATCACATTGGTATTTTATCAAAAAACTGTTACCACTGGATTATTGCCGACTTGGCGATTATGATGGGGCGTTTTGTCTCTGTGCCATTTTACGCCAGTCTACCCAAGGCTCAGTTGGAGGAAGTAGTACAACTCAGTGATATTAAGTTACTTTTTGTCGGCAAGCTTGATAGTTGGGGCGATAAGGGTGAGGCCCTGCCCTCTAGCTTAGAAGTCATAAGTTTTCCGCATTACACGGGTAACGCCAATATCGATATTGGCCATGATTGGGATGAACTCATTGGGATGCACCAACCCATTGAGGGCCAGCCACAGGCAGATATCGACGATTTATGGACCATCCTCTTCACCTCTGGCACTACAGGAACACCAAAAGGAGTGATGCACAGCTATCGCAATCCAGCCGTAGTGTTCCGCATTGAAGAACTGACTAATTTCACTGGTACGCTGCAATTGAAACAGCTCAAATGGTTCTCTTTTTTACCACTAAATCATGTAGCGGAGCGTATTGGAGTAGAGGCCAACTGCATTGCTAACGGCGGAAGTATTTCGTTCGCAGAGTCCATTGACACCTTCGCTGATAATATTCAGAGCGTACAGCCCTCCTTTATTTTTGCTGTACCTCGCATCTGGACTAAGTTTTACCAGGGAGTAACTGCAAAGATTCCCGCTAAGGTTCTGAATGTACTCTTCCGCATACCCATCCTTGGTACTTTTGTCAAATCCTATTTGCGTAAAGCGATAGGTCTGCAAGACATCGAAATTGCTGGTACGGGAGCGGCGATTACACCTGCCTATCTCAAGCACTGGTATCACCAGCTTGGCATTCACCTAGTAGAAGCCTACGGTATGACGGAGGTATGTGGATCGATATGCAACGGCCCACAGCCTAATGCTCCTGCTGATGCGGTGGGCACAGCTGTTCCCTATTGTGAAGTTCGCATTGATCCGGACTCGCAGGAAATATTGATGCAAGCCCCGTATCAAATGCAAGGATATTATAAAGCTCCAGAGAAAACAGCCGAGGTAATTCGTGATGGTTGGATTCATAGTGGCGATCGAGGATCCGTTGATGCGGAGGGCTACGTTCGGGTCATTGGTCGGGTGAAGGATGCTTTTAAGACCAGCAAAGGGCAATTCATAGTTCCTAACCCAGTGGAAGAACAACTTGCTGCTAACGAATATATTGAGCAAGTATGCGTAGTAGGACTAGGATGTTCTCAACCTATCGCCCTACTTAATCTATCGGCTGGTGGACAGCAACTCCAGCGGGATGCAGTCGAACAATCTTTACAGTCAGCCCTGCAGCAAGTCAACACAGGCTTGGCCCGGTACCAACAGGTTTCTACCATGGTGATTGACCCTCACCCGTGGACCGAACACAATCGACTGGTAACTCCTACCCTCAAAGTTCGCCGGACAGCGTTGGATCAGCGGTTCGGCGCCTATTACGAACAGTGGCACCAGGCAAATGAGCAAATAATTTGGAAAGCCGAATCATCATAATCAGAACCGATCAACGAGGCAGTAACGAATCAATAAATAAGGAAGATGGTAAAGCAGCAATACGATATCCTAGAAGTGGATCGCATTTTCAAGTTACAGCGACAGGCGGAAAACCTGCAGGCCATGCGCGCAACTACCGCCCCTGAGCGCATTGAGCGAATTAGGAAGATTGAGCAGTATATATTAAACCCCGATCATCAAAATGAGCTGGCGAAGGCCATGTGGTACGACCTTCGTAAGTCCAAGGAGGAAGTCCTGGCTACGGAGATCATTCCCATTCTCACTTTACTGGTGCATATCAAGCGCAAGCTCAAGTATTGGATGAAGCCAAAGCGGGTAGGTACACCCTTAGCCATGACCGGGATCACCTCCTACATTCGGTACGAACCTAAAGGACACGTGCTATTGATTGCGCCTTGGAATTATCCTTTTCAGTTGGCGATCAACCCGCTTATTCACGCCATAGCGGCGGGTAATGTCGCAATTATCAAACCTTCCGAAATCAGTGGTGCCACCTCATCCTTTATAAAGAAGATGATGCAAGACCTCTTTCCAGAAAAGGAGGTTGCGGTCATTGAAGGAGATGTTCCAGTCGCAACTGCATTGCTTAAAAAGCCATTCCACCATATCTTCTTTACCGGAAGTCCAGCGGTGGGTAAAATCGTGATGGAGGCTGCTGCTAAGCATCTGACCTCCATCACCTTGGAGCTAGGAGGAAAATCGCCCTGTGTGATTGATGATTCGGTTAATATCAAAGAGGTAGCCGGAAAAGTGGCCTGGGGCAAGCTCCTAAACAATGGCCAAACCTGCATCGCACCTGATTATGTACTAGTGCATAAGAGCCAAAAGAAAGCCTTCATTGCAGCTTACCAAGCATGGGTAGAAAAACACTACAACAGTGATGGTCAAGGTATTCAACTATCACCTCATTATACTCGCATTATTAACGAACGCAATTTTCAACGGGTTAGCAACCTGATTACACAAGCGGTTGACGCGGGTGCAAAATTGATCACCACTGCTGAAATGGACGCCGCCGATAAATTCATTCCACCCTGCATTTTGGACAACGTAAGCATGGATATGGCCGTTATGCAAGAGGAGATTTTCGGGCCTGTTTTGCCCGTAATCGCTTTTGAGGATATTTCAGAAGTACCTGCCATTATTGCCGCGTTACCCAAACCATTGGCCATGTATATCATGAGCCGTAACCGGCAAAATCAGAATTACTTACTCGACCACAGTACCGCGGGAGGAACTGCCATCAACGAGTTAATGATTACTACGCTCAACCCGGAGTTACCCTTTGGAGGAGTCAATAATAGCGGTATTGGTAAATCAAACGGTAAGCACAGCTTCGTGGAATTCTCGAACGAACGGGGCGTGATGAAGCGGCGCTTTCTGGACTTTAAGATGATCTTTCCACCTTACAATAAGACCATCTTTGAATGGATGACAAGAGCTGCGCGCTGGTAAAGGAAGAAAACTGTGTCCTGCTTTACCCCAAGCTCACCCTGCATGTGAGTCCAGAAGAGGTAAAGCAGGAAATCAGAGACCGTGTTTACAAGTTTTTGTGAGCGCCGTCGCAGAATCCAGGATTTGCGGTATGCTTACACTGGCACATATACGCCGTTTTAGTTTCTTCAGCAGTAAAAACATGTGGGGTAAACTCGCTGCCCTGATGCTTACCATCACAAAATGGCTGATTGGTGGAAGAGCCGCAAGTACACCAGGCGTAGGTTTTACCTGCCTCCAATTCTACTGGGATTGGTGCTTTTGCTGCAATGTTCGGTTGACTCATGATAATGGTATAAAGTGATCAAATAAAAGCAAAAGATGTAGCTACACATATTGTTCATCCAAGGGAGCATTTTGGAACTAGTCTAAATAAAATGACCATCGCAAAAGAATAGGTTGTTCGGCTTTCATAATCGAGAATTTGCTGGCCATTGATCCCTTTCTTCTTCTCTTCTGAAAAGCACTGCGCTCCAAACGCTAAAGGCTACACACCCAAGTAGTTGATCTTTGCATCTAACTAACAGTCTGTGCCCGACTCCAAAAAGTCAGACAAAAATTAGGCGAAAGTGCTTAGATATTGACATCTTAGCAGCCGGTCAGCAAACGAAGAAGGGAAAGCTACGCTTGATTGACCTAAAAAACGTATAATTGCATCAAAACAAAACCGGAAAATGAGATTGGTATTAAACGTTATCCTTCTACTCATTGCAGCTGCTTTAGCATTCCTGCTTTACACGAGTATCAAGGAACCTATTGCGTTCAATAATGAGAAAAAGACTCGCAAAGACATTGTGGTAGAAAAGCTGCAGACCATCCGCACTGCCCAGGAAATGTATCGCGATATTACGGGTGAGTTCGCCCCTAACTTTGATACATTAGTGGATGTATTGACCAATGGTAAATTCATGCGGATTGCCGTAATTGGTGACCCGGATGATCCGAATTTCACCGGTGAAATCACCTATGATACGAGCTACACCAATGCGATTGACTCTGTACAAGCATTGGGTATGAACTTAGGTGCTCTACGCTATGTGCCGCAGTTTAAGGATACGGATCAAACTGAATTTCAGATTGCGGCGGATACAATCGAATACCAGGCCACTACGGTAGCTGTGGTTGAGGTTGGTACTGCCTGGAAGAACTTCATGGGTAGCTACTCTGATGAGCGTTTTGCAAAATATGATCAGAAATACAGCCCCAATAACGTGATCAAATTTGGTGACCTAAACAAGCCAAACCTATCGGGTAATTGGGAGTAATTCGCTACGATATCACAGAGGAGAGTTTTGCTGTTCAAAACCTTTCTCTTACTGAACTGTCCATTCTTGCCGGAATGGACAGTTCCAGTTATTTAATAAGCGATACTGCCGCAAAAGCCTTAGCGGTCCGAGCTTTTTCACATAGTCAAAATGAACCCTGGTGGCTCACTGATGACCGACTGAAAAGCGCAGCATTCAGTAAAGTAAGACTGGCTTGGCGAAGTAGACGCTTTACACTGGTACCAGCCCGCTTGTACAATGGGGAGGAACGCACCTCATTTCTCTCTAGCTTGACTACCCTGAAAGATTCGGAAACTATCCTAGCCGACTCCATTGCCGGTCTGGATACTTTTTTGGTATACGCTGTAGATCAAGCTCGCTTGAGCGATTGGCGCCGGACTTTTATTGGCTGCCGTTTCTATCATGCGTTGACTCCACTACTCAGTCAGCTCAGTCGCCTAGGTCAGCAACTCGGTCGTCCGGCTGTTTTTGCTTATCTCCATAGTGGTACCATCTACACGATCGGGCTGGATCGCAATCAGCTAGTTTTCTGTAACGGATTTAATAGTCCCGAGGCCAAGGACAGCTTGTACTATGTGTTATTAGCCTACCAGCAATGCGGTTGGAAGACACAGCAAGTACCACTCTACCTCTTTGGCGAAGTACTAACGGATGCCGAAGCATACCGCCTCCTTTATCGCTATATCAAGCAGGTACACTTTGTAGATTTCTCCACTGGCTTGCACTGGGGC
>JBCBWU010000092.1:0-27621 GCA_039816955.1 Bacteroidota bacterium | reverse complement strand
CAACTGGGGACTGAGTGGAGGTTTATCCGTGGGAGATTTTGGTCGGAACCGAGAATGGATGAATTTGCATAATAAGAATGGAAGGTGGCAGCAGGATGTTAGCCTGGTGCGTAGTGCCAGTAATGGCTACCGCGATAATAACGACTACGAACGCCTATCGGGAACGGTACTAGGGCGCTTTGGTGCGCCTTCTTCCGAAACCTATTATTTGGTGCATCTCCGCCAGTTGCAAGCAGAGATTCCAAGTTCGCTGAACATCAATGACTTTAACGAAAAGCCCGAAGCGGCGGCTTTCAATTGGGCCTCGGTGAACGGGCGCGAAGATCAGCTTACTTATTTGGCTGGCCTGCAGCATTCTCAGGTCATTAGCAATACCGTCCAGGGGAGCCTTAGTAACCGCTCCTCCGTTTTTGTGGGCCGTCGTACCAATGATGAAGTTCGCCCCTTCAATATCCAGAATGAAGACAGCTATCAGTATGGTCTACGTACCACTTTCACCTTTGAGAAGGCCGGGACTCTACGCCGGTCGCTGAAGGTTGGCGCTGAACTGTTCGCCGAAAGTTATGACCAAACCACTTTCGAAGTGCTGGAAGGTGGAGCGCAAGGTGATGAATTAGGTACCTCTACCGAAACTCGTTTTTACTACTTTGTCTTTGCCAATTGGAGCACGCAGTGGAGCAAACGTTGGCAAACGGTGGTAGAACTCAATATGCGGCAAACCCAATTTAACTGGCAGACGGTTAACATTGATGAAGACTTCAATTTCTCTCCATTTCTACTACCCGCAGTATCTGTTTATTATTCTAATCCGACTCAGCTTTGGCGCTGGCACGCCCGCTTGAATCGGGGTATCTCCCAGCCTGATCCGTCTAGTTCTATTGAGAACTCCTTCCTAAATGGTGGTCCGCTGAGCCCCGCTTTTGGCTGGAATCGGGAGACGGGCATCACTATACAATTAAATCAGCTTCGTTTTTCGGTTACCGGCTTTCAGATGGATCTGGAGGATGCGCTGGTCCAGCGGGGAGATCAATTTGGCCGCATCTTGTTCATTAATGGTGGCTCCGCGCGGCATCAGGGGATCGAAACACAACTAGGCTACGCTTGGCCATACGATAATGGTAGAGTTGTACTCGAATCCAGCTACACTTTTGCCGACTACCGCTTCCGGGATTTCGTAGATGATGGTGAGGATTTTTCGGGCAATGATATCCCTGGTAGCCCGAAGCACCGTTGGCGCAACCAAGTTAGCTGGGAGCACCACTGGTTTCGTTCCGCTTTAACCGTAGACATGGCCGGCCAACAGTGGGTGGATGATGCCAATACCACTACGGCTGATGGCTATACGGTAGTGCACCTACGAGTAGGCGCGCAATTGAATAATATCCGCCGTGGTCTACGTATCTACGCTGGTGTGAATAATATTTTCGACACCCTCTACGCCAGTATGGTGCAGGTCAATGCCGGTGGCTTCGGTGGCAATTTGCCCCGTTACTTTTATCCTGGCCTTCCGCGTTATGCATATTTTGGAGTGGATTATGGGCTGTAAATTGGAATTAGAATCTGAATTAGAGTTAGGATGAAAGGGAGGGTAGTGAGAGTGACGGCAAAAGTGAATATGAAGCTGGGGCGTCTAAGAAGATGAAGAAGTATGCTAAATGCACCTGAGCTTACCTATTTTGATTTTGATTGGAATTGCCATTGAAATTGAAAAGCTGAGCAATCAAAATAGCAATGGCAATAGCAACTTCAACAGGTAAGGTGGTGCCTACTTTTTGATCTATTCATCACTAGGGGTAAACCTGTGGCAGTTAGCGGAAAGCTCAAGAATAGATCATGATTGAATCTTAATTCTAATTTCCCCGTCCGATGCAGCTTTATGCGTAGTCGAATAATTCTAATTCTAATCCTGATTCTAATTCTAATTAACTACCATGGAAACCACCTGGATCAATCACCTAGCCGCCTATCAAGCGGCAATGCAACAACAAGTACCACACGTATTTCGTGGGTTGATGGATTTTATGCTCCGCTTCCGTATGCGCCTGCTTGCGCACTATCCTAGTGGTTATGCAGTTAGTCATTTATCGCCGGGCTATCTAGACTTCAGCTATTTTGCTTTTACGCCCGAAACGGTGCGACAACAAAAGCTCAAAGTAGCGGTAGTGTTCAATCATCAAGAGCTACGGTTTGAGATTTGGTTGTGTGGACAGAATAAGGGCGTTCAGAAAGAGTTCTGGACAATTTTTAAAGAAAGCGATTGGGATAAAGCCAATCTTGCGCCGACCCCACAGCGTTCGGTCTTGGAAGAGATTCTGGTAGTGGTGCCTGATTTCTCGAACGAAGACGAGCTTTTCAAGAGCTTAGAGGCAGGAATTATGCGTTTCAATGACATGCTCATAGAGGCTCTTGCCTAGTACGCTTTTTTTTGGTTTCCGATGCAGAATTTAGTACTAACTCTTAAAATTTCAGCTGGTTTTTTACCGTATTTTTATCGCACGAGTAAGGTCTGGACTCCAAAAGAAAGATCGGTTTGCCATGAAAGCGCAGCTTAAAGAATTTATCGTCAAACAATTTGGACGTGAGCCGGAAGGGCTTGATCAGGTCTTGAATGCCTTTCGGGCCGTTCATGCGAAGAAGAACGAGGTTTTAGTGGAAATTGGCGAAACCTGCCGCTACTGTTACTTTATCGTAGAAGGCTGTCTGAAGGTAGCGGCCTACAATTTCAATGGTGATGAAAGTACCACCAGCCTGGCCTTTGAGGGGGAGTGGCATTCTTCACTTTGGGCCACTAGAGTTTAGTCTACCCTACATGCCATCATTCCTGCCGTTTCCCGCGTTTTGGGTGTATTTCACGGGGCTTTGTCTAATTGCTTTCACCCTAAGTGCGATATTGAAAAAGTGGGATGGTTTGGCTGCTGTTTTACTAGGCGTGATGCTGCTACTCTTTGTGGTAATGATCCATATTCCCAAGGCCATTAAAGGAGACTTTTTCAGGTGATTGCCACTTTTCGCGATACCGGAATGGCCGGAGCAGCTTTCATCTACGCCACAGTGGAACTTTTAGGCTTGCCTCAACTGTTTCAAGGATCGGGATGTCAAGATCAAGAAAAAAGGCGGGTATAGTCAAAGACAAAGGCTGTGACAGTTCCTTTTACAATCGCAGATTTCGCCGTATCAATAAACGGCGCCTACAGCTTGGGCAAGAGTTGCTACTTCTGCCCGAAGTGGTGAATGACTATGACATTTGTGATTACAAGCTCCGTTTTGTACCGCTTCCTCAAGAGGTTGCAAATAACAACAGGAAGCACCGTCTGTGGTTAGATTATTACTGCAAGTGAGTTTATAATTCGCAGAATTCTCCCATGTCCGTTAAGTTCTTACAAGGATTACGCCAGTAGGTACCACCATTCTCAAAGAGCTGTTCGGCTTCCTTAGGGCCCCAGGTTCCGGCCGGATAGCCAAAGAGCTTGCTTTCGTTATTCTTCCAGGCCTCTAGGATAGGATCAACAAAGTCCCAAGCGGCCTCTACGCTCTCACCAAGGGCATAGAGCGTAGCATCGCCCCGCATACAATCCAGAATTAAGCGCTCATAAGCATCAGGCACCTCAGCATCGGTCAGATCTGCGTAGTGGAAGTCCATATTGACATCCTTTACGTTGAAGCCCTGTCCAGGAATTTTCATGCCAAATTTCATCGCCAAGCCTTCGTGCGGCTGGATGCGTATGATGAGTTGATTGTACGGACTGCGGAAACTCTGCTCACTGCTAAATAAGCGCTGCGGTGAAGGCTTGAAGGTAATTACCACTTCTGTTACCTTGGTGGGCAGTCGTTTACCCGTGCGCAAGTAGTAAGGAACGTCGGCCCAGCGCCAGTTGTCAATGAAGAACTTCATGGCAACATAAGTCTCTGTTCGAGAATCTACGGGTACACCTTCTTCTTCGCGGTAGCCCAATGCAGGTTCACCATCAATCTTCGATGAAGTGTACTGGCCCCGAATAACATAGTCCTCAATCTCTTCTGGTGCTATCGGACGTAACGACTGGAAGAGCTTGAGCTTTTCCGCACGGATCGAATGGGCATCTGCACTTACCGGCGGTTCCATGGCAATGTGGGCAACAATCTGCAACAAGTGGTTTTGAATCATGTCGCGCAAGGCGCCAGATTCATCATAATACCCCCCCCGACCTTCTACACCAATGGGTTCGGCAGAGGTGATCTGTACGTGTTCGATATAGTTGCGGTTCCAGAGCGGTTCGAAGATGCCGTTGGCAAAACGAGTAACCAACAAGTTCTGTACGGTCTCTTTACCCAAATAGTGATCAATCCGGTAGATTTGCTCTTCTGGGAAAAACTGGAGCAAGTGCTCATTGAGTTCGTGGGCCGACTTACCGCTGTAGCCAAAAGGTTTTTCAATTACCAACCTACGGAAGTGGCCATTTGAGGTGTTCAAGCCATGCGTGCTCAGGTAAGCAGGAATGGTTTTGTACAGTTTGGGTGGTGTAGAGAGATAGAATATGTAATTACCCGGCGTATTCTTCTCCTGGTCTAATGCTTCGAGCCGATTCTTAACCTTTACATAATCAGCCTCATCAGCAGTGTCAATAGGCTGATAGTGAAGGTAGGAAGCAAATTTCTTTTGATCTTCCTCGGAAACGCCCTCGGGTAAGAATGGACTGTCAAAAACAACACGGCGACGAAAATCCTCATCACTCAGCTTGGATCGACTCACCCCCAGTAAGGCAAATTGCTCGGGGAGGTAGCCACCTTCGTACAGGTGATAGAAAGCAGGTATCAGCTTCCGGAGAGTTAGGTCACCTGAAGCACCAAAAATGACGAAAATGTGTGGGCTCATTACAGCAGATTGAGGAAGGATTGCTTAAGTTGGTTCTGCGCTAAACCTCTTGGTCCTTTGAGTGGTTTTTCAAGTGTACACACAAAAGAGTGGGGGTTTATCCTTTTCTTTACCAAATGTAAGGGAATGTTACTGATCCCTACTTACATTCAACCCGGTCAGCTCTTAAAAAGTTGGACCGTCACTAAGAATAACATCCATGCAATACGATTTCGGAATGATTGGCCTAGGGACTATGGGCCGTAACTTTTTGTTGAATGTTGCTGATCGCGGATTCTCAGCCGCTGGTCTAGACCTCGATCCTGAAAAAGCAGCGTCTCTAAATGAAGAAGCGGGCCATAGAAAACTCAAAGCAACAACCGATCAGTCCGAGTTTTTGCAAATGCTAAAAACACCACGTACAATCATGTTGTTGGTCCCCGCTGGTAAAGTGGTGGATAAAGTGATAGAAGGACTAATTCCTCATTTGGAGCAGGGTGATTTAATTATTGATGGCGGTAATTCTCATTACGATGATACCAGCAGGCGTGCTGCGTCTTTGCAAGAACAAGGCTTCCGCTTTTTGGGGGTAGGTGTATCTGGTGGTGAAGAAGGTGCGCGCAAAGGCCCAAGTATTATGCCCGGTGGGGATTTCTCGGCTTGGGAGCAAGTACAACCCATCTTGGAGGCCGTTTCTGCTAAGGTAGATCGCGAGCCCTGTGTGGCCTACATGGGTGCCGGTGCCGCTGGGCATTACGTCAAGATGGTTCACAACGGCATTGAGTATGGTATGATGCAATTGTTGGCAGAGACTTACGATATGCTGCGTCGAGTAGGCCGCTTCACGAATGCCGAAATCCACGAAACCTTCGACCGCTGGAATCAGGGGCCATTGCAATCTTTCTTAGTGGAAATTACAGCTACGATCTTTGCCCAAACGGATGATAAAATCGCAGGTAGCGACCTCATCGATGCGATCCTTGATAAAGCCAAACAAAAGGGGACCGGCAAATGGACCTCACAGTCTGCTATGGACCTAGGTGTTCCCGTTCCCACTATTGATTCGGCGGTTACAATGCGTGGATTGTCATCGCTCTGGAAATTCCGTCAGGAAGCCGCTGCGAAATACGGTTCTTTTCCCATAGAAGGTATCGAAAACAAAGAAAGCTTTGCGGGGCAGTTAGAACATGCACTGCTGTTTAGCTTTATTCTTACCTACGCTCAGGGCCTTCACCTACTGGCTGTTGCCTCCAAAGAAATGGACTTGGATTTGCGCCTGTCAGACACCGCCAAAATCTGGCGAGGTGGTTGTATCATCCGCGCTGAACTACTGGAAGATATTCGTCAAGCTTACGCCGCTGATTCTGATTTGGAAAACCTACTATCCTCTTCGGTTTTCCGTGGCCGACTCAAAACACTCCTTTCTTCCGTGCGGGCAGTGGTGGAAACAGCAACTAAGAACGGTATTCCACTATTGGCCCTCAGTAGCGCTTTGCACTATTTTGAAGCACTGCGTGCTGCCCGTTTACCACTCAACCTCGTTCAAGCACAACGCGACTTCTTTGGCGCGCATACCTATGAACGCCTGGATGCGGAAGGGACGTTTCATACGGATTGGGGGAAGTAGTAAGCGGAAAATAAGAGGTTAGAAATTGGAAGTTCGAAATAGAGGGAGAGTGGAGCATTTTATATTTTTCGCTTCGTATTTATCATAGTGGGGAATCATCGGGGTAGGAAAAGGGATGTAGCAGGGTAATGGAGTTCGTCAGAATAATGGGCAGTGAGTTCAATTAGGTAAATTTCTGACCTCAAATTTCATGATTGCTGCTTTTGGGGCACGCCCGCTGCGGCGGGACCCACCCAGTCACCTGGTCCAGCACCTACCCAGTTTCATTTTCAGAAACAGATAGGGGATCACACCCTTAGTCAAGACAAGTGCTCACTAAGGCCAACAACATCCTTTTGCGAATTTAGAAAAGCAGGGAAAAGTACCGTCGATTTATGCCACTCTGGAGCGCGCTATATGCAAATGGAGCGGCGGGAATATTGAGCCTAAGAATTAAGCTTTTCTATATAAATTCAAGGTGAAGATAGGAATAAATAAAATTAAAAACAAATAAAGTTAACTAAATTTAATTCAAATTAATTTGTTTGATTTGGCTTATCCATTTAACTAACTTGCTCCAATCTCCGATTCATTACCACAAACCAAAGCGGCGGTACCATTGCCATCAATATAGAAGCGGGGTAGCCTACCGGTAGTACCGGAGCTTCCTCGTGGTGGTCCAGAATTTGGTATTTCTTGCTGGCTATAAAATGATGATCAGAATGGCGGGTCAACTCGTAGAGCATGATGCGCCCCAGATGATAGTTAGCATTCCACGAGTGGTGTGGTTGCACCCGTTCGTAACGGCCGTTCTCTAGTTTTTTCCGGCGTAGGCCGTAGTGTTCTACGTAGTTGATGGATTCTAGTAGTAACACGCCCACGAAACCAGCCACCAAAACAGCTGCTGCACTTTGCCAATCTGGGCACAGCATGAATACCACTGCTATGTACAGCATGGTCTGAATACTAAAACGAATCATCTCATTGTGGAAACTCCAAAAAGGTAGCTTTTGGCGCTTTAACGACTCTGCCTCCAGTGCCCAGGCACTTTTGTAAGACCCCCATAAAGAACGGAACCAAAAGGTATAAAGGAGTTCGTCTTTGCGTGCGCTGGCGGGGTCTAGTGGGGTGGCTACGTTTTTATGGTGGCCACGATTGTGCTCAATGAAAAAGTGTTGGTACAGTTCGGGTAACAGCAGCAGTTTAGAGATGCGCTGATCCCATTTATTGCTGCGGTGGCCCAGCTCATGTCCTACATTGATGCCGCAGGTACCCAGTACAATACCTACTGAAAGGATTTGCCCAGCAAGTTCACTGCCGCTGTATATCTCCGTGTTGAGCTTATAGATAAACAAGCCAATGATGCCATAGACCATAGGTAGATTGAGGTATAATAGCCAGTCAAATATCTTGGCACTAAGACGGTCTTCTCGCTCCGGTTGGTCCAGGTTGGAAGTGTCCTGTAGCATAAACTGGTCAGCAAAGGGAATGAGGCCAAAGGCAAAAATAACCGTGGCCCAGGAGAGCGGCCCGCCTGAGAGTAATCCCCAAACACAAAAAGCTGGAATCAGGTAGGCCGTGAGATACTTAGCACTTTTCATCTGTACGCAAACTTGATCAATCAAAAAGAAGTGCTTGAAGATACAAGAAAGAGCGGAGAAGAGTTGGGACAATCAAAATAGCAATTTCAATAACAGTCAAAATATGGACAAGGATTACTAAACCTCATTGATATTTTGATGGCTTTATCCGACGAAGTTGTAAACGCAGTCGGGCCATTGTTATTGAAATTACCCTGGTTTATTGCACTCGAGCTAATCCCTCTTGAGCTTGCTCATAGTTAGGCGCCAGGCGTAGCGTATGCTGATAATCGGTCTTGGCTTGCTCGGCATTACCCATCACCTCGGAAGCGTAGCCACGGTAATAGTAAGCGGCAGCGTAAAGGGGGGCATTTTCTATGGCCATTGAGAAGTGCTGATACGCCTGGGCGGCAGAATCCAGTTCTAGATAAACTAGCCCCGTATTATAAGCACTCTTTTCGTCCATTGGGTTGCGTATGACCGCTTGCCGGTAGACTTGTAGGGCTTCCTCGGGCTTGTTCTGGTCCCAGAGGTACTCCGCCTTGGCCTGTAGTGCAATGGTGCTATTACTGTCTACTTCAATGGCATTGTCAAAGAAGGTTTCTGCCAAATTACCATTTATGCTGGCGTGTAGTTGCCCAAGCTTAATCCAGGTGTCTAGCATTTCTGGATCAATTTCCGAGCTTTCCTGGTAAGCATTGATAGCCCTATTGACATCGCCTAACTCTTCAAAATTCTTACCCATGAAAAAGTAAGCCAAGGCATTTTGTGGATCAATACGCAGGACCTTGTCAATACTGGTCAGCGAGGCCTGATTCATTTTCAGAAATAACTGAATCTCACTTAGCTTTAGTAAGGAAGGAATATCATCTGGGACTAAGGCCACGGCCCGCTCCATGGTTTGTAATGCCAGGCGAGAACGGAAGTAGTCTAGGTAGATATCAGTCAAGAGATGATGATAATCCAGGTTGATCGAGTCTATGGATAGTGCTACGGTCATATCAGAAATGGCTTGATCGTAGCTATTTTTGTCGTAAAAAATTTCTGCCCGTAGAGCATAGAGATCCGCACTTTCCGGATCACCGGCTATCCGCTGACTCACCTGATCAATTTCCGGATCACCAGTAGGAGCAATTTCTTGGGTCTCCTGCTGTGGTTGATCTGATCCGCAGGCCGATACTAAAAGGATAGACAAGACGCTTAGTGCGCAAACAAAATTCAAAACTGTACGCTTCATTCCGCAAATTTAGTGCTAATACTGTAGTTTGCTACTGCTAATCTTGTTTAGCTGCCAACAATTGTGTGAAGCAAGTCTTTTTTTGCGTGGATGACCAGAATTTTACTTCACAATGGACAATTTTGGTAGAAAAAACCGAAAACGGAGCGATATGAGATCATACCCATTATTCATTTGCTTGGGCCTTGTGCTAACGATTATGGCCTGTCAGGCGAGTCCCGCCAATGAACCAGAAGAGGCAGCGGAAGAGACGACAACTCAAACCAGTGTAGCTTCAACTACGTCCCCACGGGATAGCGTAAGTCGTACACCAGAGCAAACACCAAGTGACAATCTCATCAACTTACCCGCCAACTTGACAATGGTGGCCAAGGCTCAGGGCGATCTCAACCAGGATGGATTGAATGAACAGGTCTTTGTGGTAGAACCCCAAACTATGGATCAGGAAACCGATGCGGCACCTCCCAGGCGTGTGTTAGTTTACCACCAAGTGGCAGAAGATGCTTGGCTGTTATGGCAGGATATTCCGGGTGGCGTACTATCATCAGATGCCGGAGGAATGCTGGGCGACCCCTTTCAAGAAGTAAAAGTCGAACGCGGAGCGCTGGTCATTGATCATTTTGGCGGAAGCCGAATTCGTTGGCACTATATCCACCGTTTTCGGTGGCAAAATGAACAGTGGCAACTCATCGGGGCTACAATTGTCTACGGTTCCCCTTGCGATTATTGGCATACCTACGATTACAATCTATCCACCGATAAGGTAGTAGCTAAGTGGGAAACTGAAAATTGCGATACCGAAAAAACGACGGAAGAATCCTTCACCTTTCGCCACCGAATTCAACCTTTACCTACTATGCCCCATTTTCTTCCGGGAGAAATTGCAGTGAGCGTGCCAGAGCGTGATGAAACCGTGTATTTCTAATAAGGGAAGGTTGGATGACATGCAGATGTGAAAACCTCTTGCTGCAGAGACGCATTGCAATGCGTCTTTACAGCAATCAGAAGCCAGAACTTAGAACCACTTCATATTTCCCCCCTACGCCATGCGCACGATCTTAGGATAGAACTCGCCCAAAACATCCACCAAATCCGTTTGGTTGGCCATCACGGTATGGATGTCTTTATAGGCCATTGGCGCTTCGTCCAATCCGCCGCCGATTAGGGTTACTCCTTGCTGTTCCAAGTACTTTTTCACGCCGCTGGCGGTCAGGCTGTTCTTAGCTACCGTACGCGACATTTGCCGCCCGGCACCGTGCGAAGCGGACTGGAGCGACTGGAAGTTACCTTTCCCTCGTACGATAAAGCCAGGGGCCGTCATGGACCCAGGAATAATACCTAATACGCCTTTTCCGGCAGGAGTGGCTCCCTTACGGTGTACAATAACCTCGCGGCCGTCCGCTAGTTGCTCCTTCCACGCAAAGTTGTGGTGGTTTTCCACACGTGCCAGCGGTTTTTCACCCAGGGCTTTTGCCATACGGCGGTGAATATGGTCATGACAAGCCGAAGCATAGTCTCCTGCCAGATTCATGGCCATCCAGTATTCGTGCCCTTCCTCGCTATCCAGGGTCAACCAGGCCAGGTGCTTGGCTTCCTTCGGTAGGCGACACTTTTGCATGGCTAAGTTGGTGTAGTGTCGAGCGATATTAGCACCCATTCCACGCGAGCCGGAATGCGATAAAACTGCCAGGTATTCACCCTTAGGTACACCCAAGTCGTTTTGAGCGTCGGTCAGTTTCGCAATACCAAATTCTACAAAGTGGTTGCCTCCGCCAGAAGATCCAATCTGCTTGTAGGCCTTGTCTCGGTTATCGCGGGCTACTTTGATGTACTTGAACTCTTCCCGGCTAAAGATGGGATCATCCATAGGGTGATCAAAAGTCTCCAAGCCAAATTTAGAGTTAGCTCCAAGTAGCTTTTTGAACTTATCACGCTGGGTCGTTAGGTCATCAGTTGGCAGATCGTACAGGCTCAGGCACATACGGCAGCCGATGTCTACGCCAACACCATATGGAATAACACTGTTTTCGGTAGCCAAAACGCCACCGATAGGAAGTCCATAACCGTGGTGAGCGTCTGGCATCAACGCACCTTGTACAGTTACGGGTAGGCGCATCGCAGTGTACATCTGGTCCTTGGCGCCCATCTCAATATTTTCCTCACCGAAGATGGGAAACTCCATAGCGTTCTTGGCCAAATCGTAGCGGCCACCTTCGTCTTTTATCTCTTGCTCACCAATGAGTTCAAGGGCCACCCGCTGCCAGCCTTCTACTTCTACAAATTCTTCCGGGCGTTCCAGCACTTGAGTCAACATTGCTAAAACCCATTCCTGTGGCTTACGCCGGAAATGCTCGTAGGCTACGTTGATCGCCAGACCAATAACCTTTCCTTCTTGATACCCAATTTGCTTTAGCTGCTTTCCGCGTAGCTTTAACTTAGCCATGATCAAATTACTTGTTCGCTTAAGATACAGGGATTGTGGTGAACAAGTTCCCAAACTTCTTCCTTTAGCTCATGAATCTCTATTTTCAATGAGCAAGAAACCATTAGGTATTGGAATTGATGGCTGCCGGGCAGGTTGGCTCGTAGTGCTGTTTGATGGGAACGAAGCACAGATGTATCTGCTACCGCAAATTGAGGCCATTGAGCAATTGCAACTTCCATCTCTACCCATCTGGATTGATATGCCCATTGGTTTTATGACCGACGGTCCCGAAGGGCGATTATGTGATAAGGCCGCACGCCAGTTCTTACGGCCTCATCGGACTTCCAGCGTTTTTACTCCACCCTGTCGCGCTGCGGTTTACGCTAGTAAAGAGGAGGCGAGTGCTGTCAATTTTGCCCATACGGGGAAGAAGCTATCGCAACAATCCATCAATATCATCCCTAAAATGCGGGAAGTAGATACTTATTTACAGGCACTGGACTCGGCAATAGCTCTAAATTGGTTCGAAGCCCACCCAGAAGTCGTTTTTGCTGCCCTCAATCAGGGGCATGCATTGGAGCACAAAAAGAAAACCGCAGCAGGGGAGGAGCAACGCCTGAATTTACTCCAGCCGTTCTTCCCCACAGTACAAGATTGGATAGGCACTGCCCGCCAACAACACTTACGCAAAGACGTACTACCCGATGATATTGTAGATGCCTTAGGCCTTGCCGTAGCCAGCTTCCTAACTCAAACGTCTAAAGCCCGTTTCACTACTTTGCCGCCCTCCCCACCACTTGATCTGCGCAACTTCTCCATGCAAATTGTCTATGCTGAATTGCTTTAATTTCTAAAAGTTGGAGTTACAACTTGGGTGTTGAGCTTGCAGTAGATTTGTTCTCTAATACTGCTAGTTCCACGAGTACCTACCGCGACCGCTAGGGAGCTAATGCCGTGAGCGCTAGCGAACCTCCCCCGCGAACGGAGTGAGCTTCTCCCGCGAGCTTGCGAGCATTAACCGCGAACGCTAGTGAGCTTCCCCGTGAGCTTCTACCGTGAGCCGAAGGCGAACTCTCCCCAAATATCCGTTTCTTTAATCCCGTACTAAGCCACCCACTCATGTCTAGTCGTTTCCGTTCTGTACTCTTTTGGTCTATTCTTGCTGCGGCCTTCATCGGTCCGGGTACGGTTACTACGGCTGCGCGGGCGGGGAGTGCGTATGGGCTGGGGCTACTTTGGGCTTTGCTCTTCTCCATCCTGGCGACGGTGGTCCTGCAAGAGGCGGCGGCCCGTATCACTTTAGGGGCGGGACAACCCCTGGGTGAAATCATTGGTCGGCGCGGGCAATCCTGGAACTTCATTTTATTTGGGGTCATTGCCTTGGGGTGCGGGGCTTACCAGGCCGGCAATTTTTTGGGAGCACTTGCTGGTCTACGGCTGCTAGGCGATATCAGTAAGTGGTGGTTGTTACTATTAGGTGGGGCCGGTGCCTTAATTCTTTGGAGTGGAAATACCACCATCATTACGCGTAGTCTAGCTTTTATTGTTGCCCTCATGGGGATTGTCTTCTGCTGGGTAGCCTTCAGTGCTGACAACGAGTGGATCGCCTGGCTAAATGGCTTAGTACCCAGCGTGGAAGAGGATGCAACTGGGCTGGTGATTGGTTTGATCGGCACTACTATTGTGCCTTACAATCTCTTTTTGGCCTCCGGTTTAAGTCAAGGACAAGACCTGAAGGAGATGCGCTTTGGCCTTATTCTGGCCATCTTAATTGGCGGCTTAATTACGCTGGCCATCCTTCTGACTGGAGGAATGGTCAGTGGCGAATTTAGCTTTGCTGGCCTGGCCGAAGTACTGGATAACCGCTTGCAAGGCCGAGGTGGACTATTACTAGGTGTCGGTCTGTTTACCGCCGGGCTTAGTAGCGCTATTACTGCACCTTTAGCGGCGGCAATTACGGGTAAGAGTTTATTGGGGAACGGAAAAGCCAGTTGGAATTATAATGGTATCAACTTTCGCCTCACTTGGGGGCTGATCCTACTTGCTGGTCTTGCATTTGCCCTGACTGATGTGAAGCCAGAACCCGCAATTATCGCTGCTCAAGCCCTGAATGGACTCATCCTGCCGCTAGTGTCGATTTCCCTTATCCAAGCTGTCAATGATTCAACGATACTCAATCCTACCTATCGGAATCCGAGTTGGCTCAACTGGTTAAGCTTACTGATTGTAGCAGTCACCGTTTTTCTGGGGCTTAACAATGTTTGGGCGGCGGCTGGTGAAGTGAATTTAGCCGTGCGTGATATTGCACTACCCACCAAATTGACGATTAATACTGCTCTAAGTGGGCTATTAACGCTGTGGTTATTTCTAAAGCTACCAAGAACGTAACCCTCATAGCGGCATAGTATAAAACAGAGCGCTAGTACACCAAATGGCAACTAACGCTCTGTTTTCAGAAACAGCTATAATAATCTTTGCAGTAAAGACGCATTGCAATGCGTCTCTCCAGCAAGAGGTTTGATCTCGACTATTTTACTAGAGGACTGTCTTTTACTGCTTCACCACACTAGCGCGCGAAGCAGCTTCTCCGTTACTTACTTCCACGGTATACATTCCGCTAGGGAAGTTGCTTAAATCAAATTGTTCCAGATTGGTGCCAATACCTAGGTTAATTGTTCGCTGTACCAATGCTTGACCACTGGCGTTGTAAATACGAACATTGGCATCGCTGGCTACCTCTAGGTCCAGTTGTAAGTTCAACTGATCCACAACAGGGTTGGGGAAAGCACGTAGGCTCGTAGCTAGCTCTGGAAGATCGCGTGTGCTGGTAGACAGGTCTGCCAAAACAATAGGATCATCTAAAGCATCAGATCCGTCACCAAGAGAGCCTTGGGCATTATTAGCTGCTACACCAGCTGCGTAAAAACTGATTTCTCCTTGACTTGATTCAGGAGCAGTCCATTCCACTTCGAACACATTCTCTTCGCTGCGCTGGGAGTGCTCAATGTAGTCGCGACTACCAAGCGTGGTCACTTGAGTGCCCATAGATGCTGTCCAGCTACCTGCTTGGGCATTGCCACTGCCAGATAGGGCAACAGCTTGGAAACCATACACCTGAGCCCCCATGTCGGCGTCAATAGTTACGCGCATGGTATAAGTTTCACCGGGCATGTAACCACTAACTTCGTTGCCGTCTTGTAGCAACTGAACACTAATGGTTGGGTTAAACGCACCTTGGGCGTGGCAGTTGCCGCAAAAACCGTTAGCTACTGGTCCGCCAGTACGGTCTTGACCCTGCACGGCACCTGGGCCGCTGCTGCTGCCTAAGAAAACAACTGCTGCACCTAAGAGCAGCGATAGCATGTAAATAGCTCGCATAATTGTGAATTGATATGTGGTATTATTAAAGATTGTTCGTCAACATAGCTAGCGCGTTCCCAAACTGGGGATGGTCTAATCACCCAAAAAATACGTTGCTACCCGATAGTATAGCGACGCATTCCCGACAATTACTGAAAAGGTCACAGCAATGTCATCACAACTTAGAGACGGTGATAACGGTGAAATGTTTAAAGGTGGGCTAAATTATTTTGTCGGCCGGTCAAAGCTATACTTAGGTGTGTAGCCAACAGACCCCTCGAAAAAATCGTAGAAATACTCAAAGTCAGCCTCTTTATCATTTGTAGGCATATAGGGTTTGTCGAAGCGTACTTCGCCCTTACCCCAGTCAAAGGTGCAACATACGATTGGAACACCTGCCTCCTTGGCGATGTAATAAAACCCCGATTTTAGCTCGTCTACTTTAGAGCGCGTTCCTTCCGGAGCTAATGTCAAGCGAAAGTGGTTGCGTTTTTGGAAAATATCAGCAACGGCCTGCACGAAGTTGTTTCGTTGCGAACGATCTACTGGAACTCCCCCCAGCTTTTTCATGAGACCACCTATAGGCCAGCGAAAAAGAGAGTCTTTACCCACAAAATGAATTCGTTCATTGAGTAGTGGTCTTACACATAAGCCGATGGGGAAATCCCAGTTAGAAGTGTGTGGCACTACTGCTATTACACATTTATCAGGTAGTGGGTAAGGATAGATAATTTCCATCCCTATCATACGCATATAGATGCCTGCCAACCACTTAGAGAAGTTCAATTTTATGCTGCATTGGTCTTGTGCTAATGTACAGCTTTATGGAAAAAAATCGTTCATGTCCCAGAGTTTTACAATTTTTGCACATTGAGGCCGTAGAAGTTTGAAACTGTAAACTTTCTGCGCTTCGAATGTGCCCGCCTGCCAGAATGATCTTGTACGGCGGATAGGTACTCGCTCGTATTAGGTTTGGCTAAGGCCAAATTAATTCGTTTGCAGTATGGAATCGACCGTCAAAAGCCAACCCTAGCCATTGCGTTTTCTTCTATACATCCTCCTTCTTTTTTGCTGCAGTGTGATGCTTTCTGCACAGGAACAGTCCGGTGATTCCCTACAAGTGTATTTTGAATTACCGGGCGGGTTTTACCAAGGACAGCAGCAAATACGACTGATAGCCCCCGGGGCAGATATTATTTATTATAGCTTGGATGGTTCTTTACCTGGCCCTAAGAGTCAGCGTTACCACGGCCCCATCTACTTAGATGAAACGGCAGTGGTGCGCGCAGTGGCTCATGCGAATGAAGAAAAAGGGCGCTACTACGGCGAGACCTATTTTATTGATGAGCCAGACACCGACTTTCCTGTCGTATCCATTGGCATACATCCTTCCTTACTATTCAATCCAGAACGCGGGATCTTTGTCCAGGGAGGCTCGGCTGTCGATTCCATTTGGTACAAACCGGGAGCCAATTTCTGGACCCGCCAGGAATACGCAGTACACCTTGAGTTTTTCGATGCAGCGGGCAATGCAGTCTACAATAACCGCAGTGGCTTACGCCTTTTTGGTGGCATGAGTCGGTTGTTTCCACAGAAGTCCTTGGCGCTGGTTGCGCGGAAGCGCTACGGGCAAAGTCGTTTTCGCTATCCGTTTTTCGGAGCAGAGAAGCCCAAAAGTTTTAAGTTTCTGGTGTTACGCAACAGCGGTAGTGATTTTGGCAAAAGCCACTTTAGAGATGCCTTCATGACTACCCTGGTGAAGGATTGGGATTTGGAATCACAAGCTTCTCAGCCCTCACACGTGTACATCAATGGTACCTACTGGGGCATTTATAATATTCGGGAGAAAGTCAATCGTTATTTTGTCGAAAGCGAGGCCGAAGATGTGGATCGCGATAGCATCGATCTACTCGAGCATTATCTCGTTCGCAAGCGCGGGTCTCGTCGGCATTATCAAGAAATGCTGGATTTTTTGGAGCGCTACGATCTGGATATCGATGATAACTTCACCTACCTGGAAAGCTTGATGGAGGTTGATAATTTCCTCCAGTACCAAATCGCTCAAATCTATTTCGATAATCGAGATGCGGGCGGAAATATCAAGTACTGGCGCCCCGCAAGGGAGGAAGGCCGTTGGCGCTGGATATTATACGATACAGATTGGGGCTATGGTTTACACGATGCTACCGCTTACCGGCATAATAGTATCACCTTCCATACCAACCCCAACGGCCCGCACTGGCCCAATCCACCCTGGAGTACTTACCTTTTGCGTAAGCTCTTGAAAAACGATAAGTTTCGTTTGCGCTTCATCAATCGCTTTGCCGACCACCTGAATCATTCCCTTAGCGCAGAGCGCGCCGTAGCAGTGCTTGATTCCTTTTATTTTCTGTATCGCCAGGAAATCCCTCGCCACCAAAAACGTTGGCGCTTATCGATGCGAAGTTGGGAAGAGCAGGTGAATATCATGCGAGAGTTTGCGCGCAAACGTCCGGCCTACGTTTACGATGAGCTCATGGATGTCTTTCACGTAGGAGGCTTGCGTGAAGTAGACCTATCCGCTGATGACGGTGGTCACGTTTTGGTCAATGATTATCTGGAGGTTAATGACCTGAGGGGAAATTATTTTGCCAACGTACCAATCCGTCTGCGGGCCGTACCTGCCTACGGCTACCGTTTTGTAGGTTGGGATGATGGCTATTCCGAACGAGAACGAGAGGTGGATTTGAAGCGTGATCGCCTCTATCGTTTTCGCGCCCGCTTTGAGCCCTATGAGCATCCACTGCAAGACTTGGTTATGATTAACGAGGTTTGCCCCAAAAGCAAGCGAACCGACGATTGGCTAGAGCTCTATAACTATTCAGAAGAAACCGTTAATCTAGAGGGCTGGATACTCACCGATCAACGCAACGAGTTTAGATTCCCACCCGTAGAGCTACTGCCGAATGACTATCTGGTTATCTGTAAGGATGCCGAAAAATTCAGGACTTCTTTTGCTGAGGCGTACAATGTTATTGGCGGCTTAGGCTTTGGCTTAAATAAACGCCGCGAAATACTAGGCTTGTACTCCCCAGATGGCGCAGTAGTGGACAGCTTCTCTTACGAGTTGGCACCCCGCGATACGGCTTTTACCCTCAATCTCTTACTCCCTAAGCTCGATAATGCCGATAAGGAAAACTGGGAATTGCGGGAAGGCCTGGGAACACCTAACAGCGCTAATCCTTATCTTTTGGAATCAAACGTGCGGGTAGCACAGTCGCAGTGGCTGCAAATTGGCCTGGCTGCGGGCGTGTTCTTACTTTGCCTAGTATTGCTCTACTTCCGTAATCGCACGACCGTGCCGGAGGAGTTTTGATGTTGGACGCGATGAATCGCGTCGCTACGTAGCGTTAATTGACAGGTACTCTTGGGTCAAAAAATCGATTTCCGATTTTTGACCTCCGATTTCTTATTTCTAACTTCAAATCAACCCCTCCCGAATCAAATCGTGCAAATGCACAAAACCCAAATAGGTCCCACCTTTATCTACTACAATCAATTGGGATATACTGAAGTTGCGCATCTGTTCTAAGGCCTTTACCGCCAGCTCAGAGTCGAGAATAGTGCGGGGCTCGGGGTGCATAACGTCTTTAGCGCGCAATTGACTGATGTCCATTCCCTTTTCCAGCATTCGACGCAGGTCGCCATCGGTGATGATACCTTTGAGTTCCTGCTGGGTGTTGACGACGGCAGTTGCGCCCAGGCACTTGGCGGTGATCTCCAGAATACTATCGTGCAAACTAGTTTCACCGTACACCTTGGGTTTCTCATTTTGCGGGTAGAGGTCGTGAACCCGGAGGTATAATTGCTTGCCCAAAGCTCCGCCAGGGTGGTATTGTGCAAAATCTTGCGATGAAAAGCCCCGCAGCGCCAGGAGAGCAGTGGCCAAGGCATCACCCAGGGCCATTTGAGCCGTGGTGCTAGCGGTAGGCGCTAAGTTATTGGGGTCAGCTTCTTGATCAATGGGGGTGTGTAAGAGGAAGTCTGATTGGCGAGCCAGGAAAGAATCAGCTTTGCTGGTCATGCCAATGAGTTGGTTGCCCAGGTTTTTGACTAAGGGAGCCAGTACTTTGATTTCCGCAGTTTCCCCAGATTTTGATAGGCAAAGCACGAGGTCACGGGCACGCACCATGCCCAGGTCACCGTGTATAGCGTCAGCAGCGTGCATGAAAAGTGCAGGTGTGCCAGTGGAATTGAGCGTGGCAACAATCTTCTGCGCAATGATGGCACTCTTCCCAACTCCGGTCACTACCAGTCGGCCTTCTGACTCAAAAATGGCTTCGACACAGCTAATAAAAGATTCGTTGACGGAGGCTTGCAAGCCTTCTAAAGTACGTGTTTCTATCGCAAGGGTGCGGGAAGCAGTTGTCTGAATTATTTGTCGGGCGTTCACGTATTGTGGGGAATTGTAAGAATATTGTTAGGGAAATTTGCCGGCTAAGTCATCCTTAGATAAAATGCGAGGCCAAGCAAAAAAAGAAGATCCCTTTCCGAAGTCTTGCAAATTTTTCTTAGATTTAAACAGCCAAAAAGCGCCTAAGCCTGACAATATTTGGTTTAATCTTAGAATATCCAATAAAGCATTGGCTAAGGCCACTCACCTCGAAACCGCTTTTATACCGGCAGAGGATTCTCCTGCCTTCCTGGCCACAAAATTAGCTAAATTCTGGAGGAAAAGATCGATTGACATGACAGTTACAAAGTATTCCCTTCACGACGCCCTGCAAGAATATTTTGGTTTTGATAAGTTTAAAGGGAATCAAGAAGCCATAATCGAAAGTGTCCTTATTGGAAAGGATACTTTCGTCATAATGCCCACTGGTGGTGGGAAATCCTTGTGCTATCAGTTACCCGCTTTAATGCTGGATGGCACAGCGCTGGTGATATCCCCGCTGATTGCCTTGATGAAAAACCAGGTAGACTCCATTCGGGGCTACAGCCAACGCGATGAAGTGGCTCACTTCCTCAACTCCTCGTTGACCAAGGCGCAAATGAAGCAAGTAAAGCAGGATATCAGTAATGGTAAGACCAAGCTGCTGTTCATAGCGCCAGAGACACTCACCAAAGAAGAAAATATTCAGTTCTTCCAGACCGTCAATGTCTCTTTTGTGGCAGTTGATGAAGCGCACTGTATCTCGGAGTGGGGGCATGATTTCCGCCCGGAATACCGCCGCATTCGCGTAATGCTAGACTCTATTGGTAAAAATATTCCCGTAGTGGCCTTGACAGCAACGGCTACTCCGAAGGTGCAATCTGATATTGTGAAGAACCTCAACATGTCAGATCACAATACCTTCATTTCTTCTTTTAATCGTGACAACCTGTATTACGAGGTACGTCCCAAAGGCAAGAAGGAACAAACGATAAAGGACATCATTCAGGTTGTTAAAAGCATGGATGGTCAGTCGGGTATCGTCTATGTACAAAGCCGTAAATCAGCGGAGGAAATTGCGGAGGCACTACGCGTTAATGATGTGCGCGCTGCACCCTACCACGCCGGACTGGATGCTAAAACCCGTAGCAACACCCAGGATGCTTTCTTAATGGAAGACTGCGACGTCATTGTAGCTACGATCGCTTTTGGTATGGGAATCGATAAGCCGGATGTACGTTTTGTGATCCATTACGACATTCCGAAGAGTATCGAAAACTACTATCAGGAAACAGGCCGCGCCGGTCGTGATGGTTTAGATGGTCGTTGTGTGGCATTTTACAGCTACAAGGATATCCTTAAGCTGGAAAAGTTCTTACGTGATAAGCCAGTGGCTGAACGTGAAATGGGCGCGCAACTGATGCAGGAAGTGATGGCCTACTCAGAAACGACTGCTTGTCGCCGCCGCTTTTTGCTGCACTATTTTGGAGAAGAGTTTGATCAGGAGGACTGTAGTAAGATGTGCGACAATTGCCGCCATCCAAAAGAACAGGTAGAGGTAACCAAAGAGATAGTTATTGCGCTCAAGGCCATCTTAGAACTGGATGAGAACTATGGTATTAAGATATTGATTGACTTTGTTCGGGGTAAGGGAACCAAAGAGATTAAAGATTTCCGCTTCGATAAGCGGGAGGGCTTTGGTGCTGGAAAAGACCAGGATGATACTTTCTGGAGCAGTGTTTTCCGCCAGGCCTTGCTCAATAACTTGATTTACAAGGATGTTGAGACTTATGGTTTACTGAAGATGTTACCTGCTGGGCGGACATTTATCGAAAAGCCATACACCTTCAAAATTCCGATTGACCATAACTACGAGGCGGAGATGGCTACCGCACGCTTGGAAAGTAGTGGTAAGACAGCAGTATTGGACAGCCAACTGCTGAAGATGTTGAAGGACCTTCGTCGGAAAGAGGCCAAGCGCAAAGACGTGCCACCGTTCGTGATCTTCCAGGACCCAAGTTTGGAAGATATGGCTACGCAGTATCCGATCACTTTTGAGGAAATGGCCAATGTTTCCGGAGTGAGTGTAGGGAAAGCCCGCCGTTATGGTCAGCCCTTCATGGAGCTTATTGAAGCTTATGTCGAGTCTAACGACATCATCCGCCCTACGGAGTTTGTAGTCAAGCAAGTGGCGAATAAGTCGCGCATGAAAGTCAGCATTATCCAAGGTATTGATCGCAAATTACCTTTAGAAGACTTAGCGAGTTCGAATAGCCTATCCATGGAGGACCTGATGGAAGAGCTCGATGCGATTGTGGCTTCTGGTACGAAAGTCAATATCGATTATTATCTCGACGAAAACCTGGACGAGTATGCCCGCGAGGATATCATGGACTACTTTATGCAAGCCGAAACGGACAGTATTGATGAGGCTTACGCCGAACTTAAGGAAGATGATATCACCGTTGAAGAGATTCGCTTGATGAAAATTAAGTTCTTATCTGATATGGCCAACTAAAATGGAAATCATCATTGTCAATGGACCCAACTTAAACCTGTTGGGGAAACGGGAGCCAGAGATTTACGGGGAAGATTCTTTTGAGGATTTCTTACTACATCTGAGAGGTCTCTTTCCCGAGGTGCACCTTCACTATTTCCAATCCAATTCTGAGGGAGCACTCATCGATAAAATTCACGAGCTCGGGTTTAGTTATGATGGCATTATTCTCAATGCGGGGGCGTACACGCATACCTCCATTGCGCTAGCTGATGCGATAGCCAGCGTTGAAACGCCAGTTATCGAGGTGCACATCTCAAACGTCTATGCACGTGAGGCTTATCGCCACCGTTCCTATCTATCTGCGAATTGTGAGGGCGTAATTGTTGGGTTCGGATTGCGAGGCTACGAATTGGCCGTACAGTATTTCCTCTAGTCAAGAGGAAGTGGAGTGGGCAAAAAAAAATGAAGGGAAATCTCAATAGAGATACCCTTCACGATGAAATCACCCGACTGTTGTATCCAAAACAGTTAGTTCAAAATTAACATTTTCTTCACAATTTGGGCAAAGGCCATTTGATTTTTTGTGTTTTTCAACGGACGGGGGGATGTTTTGCCCGTTTTTCTACCGAAAAATGACTTAAGGTGTCATTTATCAGTCAATTGCCCAATTGCTGTCAACTACTGTTTCTTACACTGGTTTAGACGTGGGCAGGCTATGAAGTCACATCGTAGAATTTTTCGTGTTCGTGACTAACGTCACAAATTACTTTGAGAGAGAACGATTAACTTTGGCGATTGTATAGCCATAGAGAGAATCTCTTACCTCTTTGGCATATAGCCTGTGTAGTATTATAATCCCTGCTAAGATTGCTACCCTAGGTCTTAGTACAACACCCACAACAATGGAAAGACGACTACTCTTTACGCTTTTCTATTTATGCACCTTTGCGTTGTTTGCCCAAGTACAGGATATGGTTAATTACCGGACCATAGACGGTATGTACAACAATCTTGAAAACCCCAACTGGGGATCGGCCAATAGCGATTTGCTGCAATTCACTGATCTTGGTTTTGCTGACGGCTACAGTGCAATGGGAGGAGCATCTCGACCCAATCCTCGGGTAATTTCTAATACCCTTTTTTCCCAGGATGGTGTCCTCAATGACGCCATTGGTCTAAGTGATTTTGTTTGGGCGTGGGGCCAGTTCTTAGATCACGATATAGGCTTAACCACAGACGGGCCGGAACCACTCATGATTCAAGTCCCCGCTGGTGATCCCCACTTTGATCCATTTGGAGAAGGTAACGCTATTATTCCCATGCACCGGAATGCTATTGCTCCGGGTAGTGGTACGAGTATATCCAACCCCAGGCGGTACGTAAATGAAATCACGGCCTGCATTGATGGATCCGCGGTTTACGGTTCAGATCTCAATACAGCAGCCTGGTTAAGAAGCTTCTCTGAGGGCAAGTTGAAAGTGTCTACCGGAAATCGTTTGCCGTATAACACTACTACTGGTGAGTTTACCGATCCCTTGGATGATACTGCTCCACACATGGAGAATCCTACAAACATCTCTGAGGTGATTTCGGTAGCTGGAGATCCACGGGCCGGAGAGAACCCACTGCTGGAAAGTTTTCACACCTTGTTTGTGAGAGAGCATAATCGCCAGTGCGACCTCCTTTTAAAGGACCACCCCGATTGGACGGATGAACAAGTTTACCAATACGCCCGGAAAATTGTTGGCGGGTTGATTCAGTCTATTGTCTACGATGAGTGGTTGCCAGCTTTAGGTGTAAATCTGCCTTCATACAGTGGGTACAATGACCAGATTGTCCCCCAATTGATGAACGTTTTCACTGCGGCTGCCTTTCGTTTGGGGCATACAATGCTTACTTCTAATGTGCTACGCCTGGATAATGACGGGCAGGTTATTCCGCAAGGAAATCTCACTTTACGTAATGCTTTCTTTAATCCCTTTGCTATTCAGGAAACGGGCGGTATCTCTCCTTTTTTCAAGGGCATGGCCGTGCAGAGCCAACAATTGTTTGATGCGAAAGTGGTGGATGACATTCGCAATTTCTTGTTTGGTCCTCCAGGAGCTGGCGGATTAGACCTGGCCTCTATCAATATCAATCGTGGTCGGGAGCGTGGCTTACCAGATTTTAATACCGTTCGGGAAAATTTTGGCTTACCTCGCTATAACTTCTTCCAGCAGATTAACTCTAGTGCGGCGGTATTTACGCGTCTATTATCGCTTTATACAGATATCGATGATATAGACCCCTGGGTAGGCTTTTTGGCCGAACGCCCGGCAGCGGGATCTGTTTTTGGCCCTACCTTACGTGAAATCCTCACCCGGCAATTTCTTACACTGCGCGACGGTGATCGTTTTTACTACCTAATTGACCCTGTATTATCCCAAGATGAAAAAGACTATATCGCGAACACTTCTTTACGAGATGTGGTAATGTACAATACTGGGGTCGATCTAATGCAAGATAATGTTTTCGTGGCCCTACCGCACGAGGCGATTTGCGATAATATGACCTACAGCTTGTCTGGTTTTATCCGTACCGCTACCGGTGAACCCTTGCCAGGGGTAAATGTAGAGCTGGTATCTGCTCCGGGCAACAGCGAACAGCCTACGGCTACCGAGGGCACCTTTGCTTTCCCTGATATGTCTTACTGTGACTTGCAAATGCTTTTTCCCAGCAAGAATGATGACCCGATTAATGGCGTATCTACCTTTGATATTATCCAAATCCAAAAGCACATTTTAGGTACAGAAGTCTTTACTGACCCGTACCAACTGATTGCGGCGGATATCAATGCCAGTGGTACTGTTTCTACGATTGATCTCATCCGTTTGCGGAAGCTTATCCTAGGTATTGATACCGATTTTGGAGAGAATACCTCCTGGCGTTTCGTCCTGGGCGCTTACGAATTCCCGGAAGGAGAAAATCCTTTGACCATTCCTTTCCCGGAGTATATCGACTTTTCCAATACTTCTATTGCCGATTTCAATAGTGGTTTTGTGGCGGTGAAAGTGGGAGATGTAAACAACAGCGTAGATGTAAATGGCCTGGATGCGGGTGATGATCGTCTTTTAGCTACCGGGCTGACCGTCCGACTACCGGAATATGCCGTAGAGATTGGTGAAGTAATAGAGATGGAAGTCAAAGTTGCTTCGCAAGAAAAGCTCAATGGTTGGCAGTTCGCGCTCGGTTTTCCAGGTTTTGAGGTCTTGTCGGTGGAGAATAGCACCTGGCCTGCTGATTACTATCACATGACGGGCAAGGAGGTGCGCTTGAGTTACCACAGCCCTGAACCCGAAGTAGTAAGCGGTAAAATGACGGTACGTGTGATGGCTTACGAAGAGGGAAGAGTGAGTGAACTTACAGGTTGGTCCAGGTATATGTCAGCGGAGGCCTACGATACCGAAGATAAAAAGATGGCGGTAGAAATAATTGCCGAGATCCCCAATGAAGAGCTGATGGTGGGGCAGAATGAGCCCAATCCATTCAGTAAACGCACCCTGATTCCCTTCGAGCTCAGTGCTAGAGATGAGCTGAGCTTGGAAGTATACACCACTGATGGCAAGACTATCTATCGGGAAAGCTCAAATTTTGGCCCAGGCATGCACTACTGGGAATTGGATCGACAGCGCTTTCCAGCCGCTGGCTTGTATTATTATCGTGTAGAGGGTAGTGCCGGAGCGCAGGTGCGAACTTTGGTGGTTGAATAAGCTTTTTAGTGGATAACTGCCTGTAGCTGGGGGATGGCCTCAAATCCCCCAGCTACAGTAAAAGTTTTATAGACTGCTGAATAGACTTGTTTTTTGCACGAAATAAATGTTATATTTGTCGTGTAGATAATCCCATGACTCCACAAAGACGACCTAAAGACCTCATATTCGCCTAATTTATGGTGCTTTCTGGCACTCGATTTCCTCCTGAGGCGGGTCTCCTTTTCGTAGAGTTTATTGGGTTTCCTAAATGATTGTACCAGATCATAATGATCTGCCAACGATATAACGTAGTTTGCTGCGTTGCTTTTTAGAGACGACGACGACTAAAGCTGAGTTTTACTTAAGTGAGTAGAACTGGGCTCTGCAAGCTTATTAACGACCTTACATAACCTTAACTTTTAACAAATCGTAATCTTATGCAAACATTAATACAATGTTTGAGCAATGCGACCCGGCTGTTCAGTGTGCTGCTGATCATGGGTGGTCTTGCTTTTGCTGTTCCAGCGATGGGGCAGAATTCACTAACAATCACCGGTGATGGCTGGGCCTCTGGTACTGCTGCCGCTGGAAACTGTGTGGGTGGAGTACCTTCTTATGACAATACCGATAACAACTTTAGTGGTATTGCTTCCCAAGTCTGGACTGACGTAGTAGGCAGTGCTTATGCTGCTGAAGATTTTGTCTCTCCGAGTGAAGAAACAAGTATCTGTTCGATTACTGTGCCCGGTATTGAAGAAGCCGGTGGTGGTTTTATTGCTGCTGGTAGCTTAGTGAGAGTAATTATTTGGGAAGATAACGCAGGGCAGCCCGGTGCTGAACTCTATTCAAATGATTTTGACGGTTCTGTAGTAGATGCGGACGCCGACAGTGATCTATTTATTGAATTTACTGATGAAGTATTACTGGATCCAGATACTCGTTATTGGGTAACTGTTGCCCCCTTTGCAACTGGTGTTACGCAGTGGTTTTGGGAAGGTACCACCGATCTAGTAGGAGAAAATACCCAATGGCGCAATGATGGTATTAATTTTGGTGTCGGTCCCATTGTGTGTGATAATGCCTGGGGCAATTTAGTTGATGATTGCTTAGGCGCAATTGGTGTTACCATTCGCGAATTGTCAATGATGGTAATGTTCAACAGCCTTTGTGAATTCGTTGATAACGAAGTTTCGTGTATTGCGAACCTTAATGTAACATTGGGTGATGAGTGTTCTGCTCGCATTACTCCTTCAATGGTTCTCGCAGGTACCGATGTCGATTGTGCGACCAACATAAATATCACTGTAGACGGTGGTAACTCTGACATCATCTCCGGCTGTGGTGAGCACACCTACGAAGCTACGGTTACTGACGGTGACGGCAACGTAACCTACACCTGCTGGGGTAACATCTTCGCTGAAGACAAGACGGATCCAACTATTGAGTGTCCAGACGACACTGACGAAGTAGTTGCTGAATTCAATATCCAGACTACTACTGGTACATTGGACGCTACTGATCCAACGATCGAGCTAGCTGATCACTCTTGCTTCTTGAGCTTGTTTGACCCAGTTGCTGGTCCTTACGGTTACGATCTGCTTGAGATCTCTGTAAGCGCTACTGACGTATATAATATCATCGTTGACGGTGATGTTGCTGATCAAACTTTCATTTCTGTATTTGCGGGTGACTTCAACCCAGACAATCCATGTGAGAACATTTTGGGTGGTACAGAAGGTGCTTGGGCTCCAGGTTTATTCTTCGGCGCTCCTGCAATTTTCAACTTCTTCAATCAGAACTTCCGTATTCCATTAATCTTGGAGCCAGGTCAGACTTACACCATCATGGTGGCGAGCAACGATCTGCCTAATGATTACACGGTTGGTATCGTAGCCGATAACGGTAGCACAGTAAGTGGTGCTGGATTCGGTGCTGCACAG
>JBCBWU010000091.1:0-27695 GCA_039816955.1 Bacteroidota bacterium | reverse complement strand
CAACTGTAGTTGGATTATCGGGAGGGATAACCATTTCGATAAAATCCTGGGGTGTTGGTATGGCGTACGGGGTAGGTCCAATGGTTGAAGAACAAGAAGTAAGCCCCCAGACCAATAACACCAGCCCTACATAAATTGGAGTTGTGTAGATAAACGCGACCTCAACCAGAAAGCCCCGTACTGCCTTGGGGAATATGCCGAGGGCAGTCGGGGCATTGGCTGATTCCTTATTTCCAGAAACTCCTTTCACGGATGTGTGCTGCGAACTAAGCGCTCCTTTTTCGGAAGCTCGAGCAGCGCCAGGAGTTACCCGATGATTGCTGCTTAGATGAGATGTCAATTCATCTTGATACCGCAAGTACAGTTGTTTTAGTCTTTAATCTAATTGACCAATGTGATGTTGTTAACGATATTTTCCCACAGAAACTGGTAGATGGCTGGATCGTTAGTATGATCAACTGTGTTGGACACCTCGTTCAAGTCAAGGAAGTCGCCATCGCGCTGTAGCACTTGCTCCAAATCTAATACAAAGGTCAGCTCTGTCGTCTTACCCGCTTGGATAGCTACTTCGTTGTTCACCGTGCCAACGGTAAATAAATCATCCGCACCAATGTGGTAGGTCAGCTTATCGGTGAACTGGCCATCACCGTCGAGGTCAGCATTAGCTTCGATCTTTGCGAAAACGTAGCCTCGGGCCCAAGACCAGAAATTATCAGTGAGTGGATGCCCGGCCTGGTAATTGCTAGGTTGGGTGGCGTTGAGTTCGGCATTTAACCCCATACCAAACTGTATCTGGTCGTAAGTGCCAGGGGTTAAGTTGTCATAAGAAAAACGTACGCCTCCATCTGCGGTATTACTATCGTAGAAGTCCGCGTAACTAATGAGTTCTACCTCACTTAGCACCGTTTCGCGATTGTCTTGCTGCGCTACTAGTGTTAAATCGGAAATGTAGTAGTTGACCAACTGAAACTTAATGGGAGTACCATCTGGATAAGTGTATACTTGATCGAGCATTACCAATGGATCGTCTCCGTAACGGGCCTTGAAAATCACGTCCAAGTTAGCGGATCCTTGATCATCGTCATCACAAGCAACGAATAAAACACTACTCAAAACAGCTATAGAGAAGAGATAGAAAAATTGGCGCATTGCAATTAATTTTACGTATTCGGACGAACATTACTACGTCCATTTAGACCATAAATACTGTCTGCAGAAGACAGCTTCTTTCTTAATGAGTCAACAACTAAGGTGCGCCAAAGTTAAGTCGGTCAGTTGGCCAAAAGAGAGGTTAATGTAAAGGATTGTGTAAGGTTTTCGACAAAGCTATTCTTTAAGGCCGTGGTATCTGTTGATGTTACATCGATATTTTCAAACCACTTGGTGATGTTCTGCTCAATGACCAGTGTTGGGTTGAAGCCTTCGATAAAGGGTGTAGGCTCCAGGATGTCGAGCATCAAATCCCTACGGAAGTCATCGCCGTATAGGTTGATTTCCCGGAGGATTGGATCAGTCGAGCTGGTGTCCTGAAAGTACTCGATCTTGGCAAAAATGTAACCGAGATCTGACCCCAAGTTCATTCGACCGGCTTGAGGTGCCAAGGGGTGTGAAGTAGAGACAGAAGTAGTAACTGCTTTATTGGTTGGATCTTCAATGCCAAAGGTCGCCTGGAGTTGGAAGAGTGTGCCGCTGGGCTCCAAGGTATTCAGGCTCACGGTTTCTGTCCTACTATTGATATCTGCCAGCGTTATGTCATCCAAAATAGTGATTCTGCTAGTATCTCCCCCTTCGGCAATGCTCAAATCAAGGGAGTCTGTGAGTTGAAGCTCTGCACCGGCACTAGTAACTAAACGTAGATTGGACCAGTAAAAGCGGATGCGATTAAAGCGAAAAGGGTTTCCCTCTGCATCTACATAAAAGGTGTCAAGGCGCAAAGAGACGATAGTGTCTGGGTACGTCCAAACATTACTAAACCGTAAGCTCAAGCTAGGAAATGTGCAGCAATCGGCGCAGGCCTCGTCGGCATCCAAATCAAAGTTGGTGGCTCGTACATCGAGGCAACCCTCGGTGGGCTCGTAGCAGGCGCTGAGTACAACGGCCATCATAAGACTTAATAATCCGGTACGTAGCTTCATCCTTACTGTTGCTGATTTTCGCGCATAATGCGACGGGCAATTTGCTTGACCTGACTGGAGAATTCTTTGTTCAGGATCCAATTGTAATAGTTCTTGTCTCTTTTGAAGACGTCTGCAACGGGCTGACCGTTGTATTTGCCAAAGGCAAAAACGATATTTCCGTCTTGATCATAGCGCATTTTCTGGGTGGCATCTACAAAACGGGTGTCGTTAGTGAAGTCGTGTAAGGACTTTATGTCGGCCTGAATGGCGTTGGGAACTCTATTACCATCGTTGTCAATGTAGGGCTTGCCTTCGTACATCTTTAGCTGTCCTTTGAATACCTCAATGGTGGCTCGTACATCGGCCATGGCATCGTGGGCGTTTTCCATTTCTTGCTGGCAGTAATAGCGCAGGGCAGCACTTAGCGTGCGGGGCTCCATCTTATAGAAGATTCGTTGCACATCGATCAAGCGACGTTTCTCTACGCTAAACTCTAATCCGGCCCGATCAAACTCTTCCATTAGCATAGGCACATCGAAGCGGTTGGAATTGTAACCGGCCAAATCTGCATTGCCAATAAAGTCGTAAATCTCCTGAGCTACCTGATTAAACAGCGGCTTGCGAGCTACATCTTTTGGTGTAATACCGTGTACGCTCATGGCCTCTTCAGATATCGGAATACCTGGATTGATCAGGTAGGTCCGTTCTTCGGGTGCTTTACCCTTGGCGGAATACTTGATCATGGCCAACTGAATGATCCGGTCGCGGATAACGTGTAGTCCGGTGGATTCGATATCAAAAAATAGGAGGTCGCGAGTGAGCTGTAGATCCATGTATTGGAGTCAATTTGTGGTAAAGGTAGCCAACTGAAATAAGAATCTTGTTGGGAAAGTACAGCGGAAATTACTCAAAGAGTACGGCAAAGCCAGCTGTCATCTTTACTTCGAGTTCCCCTTGTTCATTTCCGTATATAAAATACCCTTCAATACCAGCCATTTCATCCACCATGGTATAGGCTTTTTCCAGGCCTGCTACCATAGCAGCCGTCGCCAAGCCATCAGCGGTAGCGCAGTCTTTGGCCAGGATAGAAGCGCTTAGAAGTCTGCTTCGCTCTGGGTAGCCGGTAAAAGGGTTAATGGTGTGGCTAAATTTTTGACCATCAACTTCGTAGAAATTACGATAGTTTCCAGAAGTAGCAATGGCGGCGTTTTCAAGTGGAACGGCCGTTTGCATCTCGGTAGGGGAGGCTTCCTCCTTAGGGATTGCAATGCCAATGCGCCAGGGCGTATTTTGCTCATCTTTATACCCCTTGGCACGTACTTCTCCACCAATGTCTACCAGGTAGCTTTGTATACCATTAGCATCCAGAAAGGCAGCCAGTAAGTCCACACCGTAGCCTTTTGCGATAGCTGAAAAATCAATTTGGGTACCCGGGCTGGCTTTGTCTAATTGGATCGCTGATATAGAATGGATAACGGGATCAAAATCAATCTTATCCAGTCCTACAAATTGCATTAAGGAATCCACCTTGTTGCTGTCTACTGAAGTAACCGGCTTTTTGGGAGTGTAGCCAAAACCCCAGTAATTAACCAGGGGCATGATGGTTGGATTAAAGTAGTTATTCGTTCTGTCGGCCATGTCCAGCGCTAGTTCTAGATTGGCCAGGAAGTGCGGCGCAGCTTGCATCGTCTCGGCGTCAATAGCGTGCAGGTCACCGTAGTTGAAGCGCGAAATTAGGGCGTCCGGAATGTAGGTGGAAACCTCCATGTTTAGCGCCACCAAAAGAGAGTCTGTTTGGCTTTGCTGGATAGTGTTTTCACCGGCGAGGTAGGTCACTCGATAGTAAGTGCCCATGGTTTCCCCTTGGATGACTTGGGGGGAGTTTGAAGTATTGTTTGCTGGATTGTTGACACAGGCGCCAAGCGTTAGGCTCAGCGTCAGGTACAGGGGCCAGATATGTGTTTTCATTAGAGGGGGATTTTTGGGTGGATTTACACGAGTTGCTGACTCTTCCACCAGGCATCAATGCTAATGCGGCCCGGGCCTAGAATCATAATCACCAGGTATCCAACTCCAAATAGGAGCGCGTGTTCTTTATCACCAAGTGGATCGGCACCGTGGATAATAAAGGCAGCTACTAGCATCGTAATTAGAGCTGGTATTGCGGCAACACGAGTAAACAGACCCAGAATGATGAAAATAGGACAAATGACTTCCCCTAAAACGGCTAATTGTAGAGATAGTTCTGTCCCAACACCAAAAGGATCGGCAAATTTGATTGGTGGACCCGCCATCAGTTTGTCCAATTTGCTCAGACCATGGTTTAAAATCATGAATCCGCCAAAAGCAAGGCGAAGAATCAAAAGAGATATATCGAGTCTGTTATTTTCTGTCATCTTAGTTGGTTTTTTCCAGTATCCACACTTTGTCTAGCAGGGTGTCAGTGATCGTGTACTGATCGTAAATCAGGTCGGTCAACTCGTTGTGTGGATGGTCCGTTCGCAACAACACAAAGCGCGGATCCTGACGAAGGATGTTTTGTGCCTCTTGGTCCAGATCAATTTCCAGGGCGTTCACGTGATGCTCATAAAAAAGCAATGATGAATGCACATAGGGCGTAAGGCTTTGCTGTTCGAGTAAATGGTAGGTGATATGATGGTAGTTTCCGGTGTAAACCAGATCACCTGGTTCAAGGCGCTCTTGTAATTCGGCAGCCACTACCCGCGGGTCATCTACTTTTTTAGTGTAATAAGAGATTAGGCCAACTGAAAGACCGATGATGGCAAGCGCAAGTATCCCCCACGCCCAGGAACCAGAAAGTTTGCGCAGCCAAGGCTGGCTAGTGCGCTCCTGTAGAAACCAGGTAGCTGCCAGTAGGGCCAAAGCAGGCATGAGTTGGATCTGGTAATGACCGAAGGTTTTTCCCGGTAGGATAGTTATTACCACTACGCAGACTAGCCATAACAGCAAAAACTGTTGCCATTGGCGATCGTGCTGAAGAGGAGTTCGAAATGCGAAGATGGCGAGTAGGGTAAACGGAAAGAAACGGCCAAAAAAGGCGAGGGTGAACACCGCACGACTACCCCAACTAGCCTCGACTGGATAGCGGCTAGTAACATCAAAAGTATAGAACAGAAATGCATCCAGCTGGCCTATACTGTAGTAATAGGCATAGGTGAGTAAGACCGGGACAAAGAAGATGAGTGTCATGGGTAGGCACTGCTGGAAGATTGCCTGGCCCAGTTGTTTATCTTGCCAGCCTCGCCAGAGGAGATAAACTCCGATAGCAAAGGCATCAGCGGCTATGACGTACTTCACCATAAACCCCAGACCTAGTAATAAACCCGCGATGGCAAAATGATAGACGCGGCGGTCAGGGCCCCAGCTTAATAGAACAGCGCCCAGCGCGAAGGGCACAAAGAACAACTCTGTATTGGGCGATAAACCATAATACTTAAAGATAGAGCACAAGAGCAAGTAGCCCAAGCCCGCGGCCCAACCTACGCGTTCATCATTGGTAGCCTGGCGGCCTAAACGGAAGACCAGAAAAGCAGTAAACCCTACCACGACCGTCGTCAATAAGCGCAACAGAAAGATAGAGCCCCCACCAAGCCAATTCATGGCCGCGTAGATCAGAAAAATCCCAACTGGCTTAGTGTCAAAACTATCGACTAGATAGGTTTGGCCCTCCAGTAGCCCCTTGCCAATGAGGAAATAGGTCGACTCGTCGTGGTTGATGACGCTGGGATAAAAAGTGCCCCAGCGAATAATGATAGCCAGGATGATAAAGATGCCTAGCGCCCATTTCGACCAGTCGAACCGCTGCATTATTGGCCTTTGTTGGGCTCGAGGATTCCTTCTTTGACAGCTTCTTCTTCGATACCGTGAAGTTGCACGGTGCCACCGACGTTTTTACGGAGTCGCATGTTCAGGAATTCCACGAGTAGGGAGAAGGCAATGGCAAAGTAGAGATAGCCCTTAGGTACTACACCTACCTGAGCACCAGCTACGGTCAGGTGAGCGAGGTGTGCTCCTTCCACGATCAGCATAAAGCCGATGAGAATTAAGAAGGCCAAGCCTAACATCTGGATTGTTGGATTGCGGTTAACGAAATTACCGACGGGATTAGCAAACAACATCATGATGAGTACCGAAATAATAACGGCGGCAATCATAATCACCAGCGCTCCTGATATCCCATTGGTCATCCCCACCGCAGTAAGAATGGAGTCGAAACTAAAGACAATATTGATGATGGTAATCTGAATAATCACTTTGGATAGGGTAGAAGTCCCCTTGCCCATCTGCGCATCTGCTTCGTGCCCTTCCAGTTTATGACGAATCTCGCTGGTCGATTTGTAGAGTAGAAAAATACCACCTGCTATAAGAATTAAACTTTGCCCTGTGAAGCCAGCCTGTACGAGGGCGTTGTCGATTTTGATCCACGGGCTATTCATAGCAACCAAGGCTGTAATGCCAAATAGCAAGGCAATACGCATGATCATCGCCAAGATCAGACCAATATTGGTAGCCCTGGGGCGTTCTTCTTCCGGCAACTTATTCGCCGCGATAGTGATGAAAATGATATTATCGATACCGAGGACAATCTCTAGGAATGTAAGGGTGAGAAAACTCATCCATACACCGGCATTGCCCAAGTCAGGCATAATAAATTCCATAGTCGTTAGCAGGTTGGTATTTGAAGCTGCAAGTTTACGATATTATCCAGAGTATTAATGAATGGAGGGCAGGATAATTGAGCTTAACTCAGGAGTGAGCTGCGCTTTGGCGGAAGCCAAAAATCCCATCGAAAAAATTAAATAACTCGATTTTTGGTGTGCTTTTTTACTTTAGGGGTGCGTGTTAAATGCTTGTAAAAGAGGTGTTTGTGTTTTTGCTGACCCTCATCGAAAAAATTAAATTACTCGATTTCTTTTCCCCGTATTTGCGGTTTTCCCCTAACTGCCCCTAGACCCAAAATGAGGAATACCACGATCATTGCCAAAAGGTAAGCATCAAACCCAAGCAGTAGTTGATTGGGTAGCCAGTTGTAGTAAAAGGCCAATAGTAATACTTCTCCGATGATTATGGCAATAACAGCCCATACCGGCCGAACCACCTTCCAATAGAGTACCGCCAAGGTGATCGGAAATAACATGGATAAACCGCTAAAGGCCAGCTTGCCCATGTCAAAAATGGTATCAAAGGGGCGAGCAGCAATACCGAGGCCAATAATAGCAAAGAGGATAACGCAGATACGCCCAATCTTCACCTGTTGCGATAGTGCCAACTCTCTTCGAAAGGGCAGCACGAAGTCGCGTGTAACGATGGTGCTCAAGGCTAATAATTGAGAATCCAGGGTAGACATAAAGGCCGCCAGCGCTCCGGTCAGTACCAGAGCAGCAAACCACTCGCTACTGTGCTCCACCAGCATCATGGGTAGAATTTGGTCTGCCGCTTTCCCTTCTAGTCCTGGGAAGCTTAAATGCCCCAGTACGCCAATGATGACGGGGAATAGCGAAATGATCAATGGGATACCGCCGTACAATAAAGCCGATTTCTTGAGCTTATCCAGGTCTTTGGCCACGTAAAAGCGCATGAAGATCTGCGGAAACATGGGAATGCAGAACAACCAAAAGATGAGGATGCTAAACCACTTTTGGGGTGGATATTTGTCTCCGGCCCCCTCGCGTGAGAACAGACCAGGTTCCAGCGCAAAGACCTGCTCGTTGGCATCGGTTAGTCCACCCAGGCTATTGGTAATTACCAGTACCGCGGCTAGCATCAGACCAATGGCCAGCAGACCTTGTTTTAGGTCGGTTTTTGCTACACTACGCATTCCGCCAATCCATACGTAAGCAATGGTGAAAAGGGTGAGAAAGGAAGCACCCCAGAGGTAAGGAATCTGTTGCTGAGTGATGGTTTCCAGTATGTAACCTGCTCCTACAATCTGTAGGGATAAGTAAGGGAAGGTGAAAAGAATCATCACCAACGCGTATAACCAGCGTAGTGCATTGCTACCAGTGTGGTGATAGATCAACTCACCCGGAGTGATATGCCCGTGCTCCTTGCCTAATTGCCAGATTTTGGTCCCTAGTAGAAAAAAGGAAAAGGCAGCAAAACCGGTGCCCAGCGCCATGACTACATAATAGGTATAGCCCACTCGGTAGCCTTCTCCGGCAAAGCCTAGAAAGTAAAAGGCACTGAAGTTGGTGGCCAGGATGGTGAAGAATAAGGTGAGAGTACCCAGGCTACGATTGGCCAGGAAGTATCCTTCCGGCGTAGTAGCATCTTGTTTGGCCCCACGCAAGCTACCGAGAAAAACAACAGCTATATAGATCAAGAGAATAGCGTAGACCATTTATTCCCAGTGCTTTTTGGCGAAGAGATAAAAGACGAGTATAAATCCCAGGTGCAGCAGCATAAACCAGCCCAGCCAAGTGGGAAATCCCAGCCAACTTGTACCATTTGACCATTGCACAAATAGATAATCCTGGGAAAGGAGAAAAAGAGCAATAAAAGCCAGCCACCAGTACCAAGCCTTTCGCTTTTTCATTTCTATGCTTTTGCAGTGAAGGTAAGCAATCACGTTTATTCTTTTTCTTTTGCCGGAATCCCGCTAGTTTTGCCCCACTTTTCAGTGAAGAAGTGCTTATGAAATTTCGTCGCCTCAATAAGGAGGAGTTACAAGAATTAGAACAGGAGTTCGTCCAGTTTTTGGTTACCCATTCCATTACAGCTCCGGATTGGGTGAAACTCAAAGAAGAGGATCCAACTAAAGCCGAGGGGTTAGTTGACCTTTTTAGTGACATTGTCTTTGAAAAGGTAGTGGGGAATATCCAATACCTGGAGTACCGTACACCAGATGATATCAAAACCTTCCACTGCCAGGAGGACAAAATCGTGATGAACGGTTTACGTATGGAAGGCCAAGCGGAGATTGATCTAACCACAGATTTACCACCAGCTGAGATGTTTAAGGTTTTGCAAGAAGCTGATGTGAAACTCCAAATTTATACCGCAGAGAAAGGCTACGTACCAGAACGGGCAGCGGAGCTTTTTCGGATGTTGGAAGGTGGTGCCAAGATTTCGCGAGAAGGGCAGCTTTTTCGAGCTATCGAAGAATTTAAAGGCGCTTAAGCGGAATATTTGATCAAAGAACTATAGCAAATGGCACAACCGGGCAGCGAGGTATACGACGATGAGGAGTTCTTTAGCAAATATATTGCTAAGAGAAGAAGGCTCAACTCACCCAATGATCTGCTGGAGGAGCCAATTATCGACGAATTACTCGCTGAGGTAGTTGGTAAAGTACTATTGGACCTGGGCTGTGGAGATGGGCGTTACGCAGCTAAGCTAATGAACCGGGGCTTGAAGGTCTACCAGGGAGTAGATGCTTCTGAAAATATGATCCGGCTTGCCCAGGAACATCTGCGGGAATATGCAGAAGCCAGCGTCGAACGACAAACCTTAGAAGAAATCACTGTGACGAGGCGATCGTATGATATTGTCCTATCACGTCTGGTACTGCATTACTTGGAAGATCTAGCGCACCTTTTTGCGGTCGCTCATCGATCTTTGCGCGAAGGCGGCTGTTTCGTCTTTTCGGTAGAACATCCCATCATCACTAGCAACTATGCGGCTTATAACCAACAAGCAAAAGTAAAGCGACAAGATTGGGTGGTGGATAACTACTTCTCCAGTGGACAGCGAATTAATATATGGATTGGCAAGGAAGTCATTAAGTACCACCGAACGTTGGAGGAATACGTGGGCTTGATTCAAAAAACTGGATTTGCGCTAGAAGAAATTAGAGAATCCAAACCAGTAAGGGCCAACTTCGCGGAGCAAACAGAGTATGAGCGGAGGATGAGGATCCCTTTGTTTTTGTTATTTAAGGTACGAAAAGTAAGCTAGCAAATTTAGCCTGTGGGTCGGACCTGTGCCAACTTTACGTGCTTCTAGTCCAGTCCATGTTTTTTTTCATCTGGGGGGAAGCAAGCGAACTTAAAACCTCCCTCTACCTTCTACCTTCTACCCTCTACCTTATACTATCGGAGACTTTCAACACTTATTGATTAGGAGAACCGTTTAGACTAAGTTTACGCTTCCCCTTCCAATAAATCCGGTCGCCGGTCCTTCGTGCGTTGCAGTGCCTGCTCATACCGCCACTCCTCAATCTTGCGCGTATTTCCACTAGTGAGGATTTCTGGAACCTTCCAACCCCGAAAATCTGCCGGCCGAGTGTAAACGGGTGGAGCCAGTAGATCATCCTGAAAAGAGTCGGTCAGGGCGGATTGTTCATCCCCCAGCACACCGGGCAAGAGTCGACCAATAGAGTCTACCAGTACGGCAGCGGCCAATTCACCGCCACTCAGTACATAGTCGCCAATGCTGATTTCGCGTGTTACGTACTGTTCACGGATACGCTCGTCGATGCCTTTGTAGTGCCCGCAGATGAGAATGATATTCTCTTTGAGGGATAGCTCATTGGCAATTCCCTGGCGGTAGCGCTCGCCGTCTGGCGTGAGGAAGATCACCTCCTGGTAGCTGCGTTCATCCTTAAGGTTGTCTAGACATTTGGCCAGGGGCTCACACATCATCACCATACCTGCACCACCACCAAATTGATAGTCGTCAATCTGCTTGTGTTTGCCAATGCCGTAATCCCTGAGATTGTGTACCACGACCTCCAGTAGCCCTTTTTGCTGTGCCCGTTTCATGATGGAGTGTTCAAAAGGGCTGTGCAATAACGCTGGTAAAACCGAAATGATGTCTATCCGCATGCGCTCCTACAATCTTAATTTCCCTGCAAAGCTGAACAATATCCACCAATTTCCCAACTACACTCCCTTGCGACTCCCGTCGCAAGGTGCACCCCCACTACGACGGGCCACTTTAAAAACGATGAGGTAACAGGCATGATCTTAGACAGCCCATAGACTCCAATACTTGTAGTAGGTCAGAGTACTATATATCGCTAATATCTAGTACTTCTTACGGACAGCTTCGTTGGGGTTAAGTAGTATCGGTATCATGCATTTTGTAAGGTGCTGGCCCCCAAATGTCTAGTATTGTACATTAAGTGGTAGGTTTGAAGTGCTTGATATTTATAATTTCATCATGAAATCGTAACTTTCAGGCTGGCTAGCAAAGACTAGTCATTGCGTATGAATAAACCATGTTACTTAATAGTCTCCCTGCTCACTTCCGTTCTACTGTGTGCCAATCTTAGTGCGCAGAAGCTCGATAGTTTAGAACGTTTGTGGAGTGAGATTACGAGTGACTCTTTGCGCATTCAGCAACAACTAGATTACGCCTCTTCCCTTTACGAAGCTTATCAGTACGAAGATGCCTTTCGGTTTACGGACCGGGTCGTAAAGTACTTTCCAGAGTCTTTGCGAGGAACAAGGCTCAATCTTCGTGCCCTTTACTTGAATACCCTTTTTGCCTCTGCTACTGGCAATGTCGCTAGTTTCTACGATCTATGGGATGATGCGATTTATCAGGCTTCTGACATAAGGGATACTGCATACCTTATCGAATTGACTAACCTCCGGGCGGGGCAGTACTTGTATACAATGCGTTACGACTCTGCCTATCAAAGCTACCAGCAATCCCTTGATTTGGCCATTGCCATTAAAGATATTAATGCGCAAAATTCTGTACTCAACAACATGGCTATCATCTTTGGCGAGCAGGGGCTGGTGCGGAAAGCCAAGGAAAAGTTCTGGGAAGCTACACAAGGAGCAATGGCTCAGGGCGATTCCATCCTGGTGTTTACAGGCCATAATAATGTGGCCCACTGTTACGCCGAACTCGGTGAACCCGATTCTGCCCGGCTTTTCCTGGATGCTTCCCGTGCCTTTATGACAGGCGATTTTCTGGACTTTGAGAACAGCATGCTCCATTCGAATTATGGTCTTATTGCTAAGCTCGAAGCTGATTATCCAGCGGCCATTCAAGAGTACCACCGGGCCTTGTATTATGCGAGGCAAGGCTCCGACGCCATCAATATTTGTGATGCCACTTCTCAGATCGGGCAAGCATTTTTTGAGCTAGCGCAACACGATTCTGCTTCTTATTATCTGGCCCAGGCCGAGATTCTCGCCCGGCAAATGCAAGCTAATGAAGTACTGCGCGATGTGCTACCCACCCAAGCTAAGAGCTATGCCGCTCTAGGCCGATGGGAGGCAGCTTATCAATCTGCCAACCAAGCTATTGAATTGCGGGATGAATACCTAACGGGAGAAGTACAACGGCAAGTGGCTGAGATGGAGGCCAAATACCAATTATCAGATTACGAAAGGGAAAACGAGTTTCTTCGTACGATTGGTCGAGAACGCGAAGAGAAGCTTAAAGAACGAACCTTCTTCTCTATTCTCGGCCTATTGGGCTTGCTCATTATCTCGGGTTTAGCGATTTTAGCTTGGCGCCGTAACGAAACCATTCGCGGGCTGAATTCTGAGTTAGAAAACAAAGTGGCGGAACGCACCGCGGAACTGGAAACTGCCAATACCCAGCTCCAGGAATACGTAGAGGATTTAAAGGTCTTTACGCACGTGACTTCGCACGATCTAAAGGAACCGTTACGAAATATATCGGGTTTCTCGAGTTTATTGAAACGCCGCTTGGCGCCGACTCTTAAGGATGATTCGGCCGATTTCATGGAAATGATCCGGGTAAATGCCAACCAAATGCACGAATTGGTGGAAGGTATACAGTTTTACTCGATGCTCGATCCACAAGTGGCACCTCCTGCTTTTGAGCCGGTAGATTTAGCCGCACTTTGCAATCGCGTGAAATCTTCTCTGGATACCTTCTTCAGCGAAAAGCAAGCTCGGTGCGTTTATTCTGATGCTCTACCAGAGATTCAGGCTTCGGCGGAAGCACTGCAGGTAACCATCAAAAATCTGGTAGAAAATGCGATCAAGTACAATGATGCAGCAGTGCCCACAGTTGAAATCAGCCATGAGCAAAATGGACAATGGCATCTGATACGAGTAAGCGATAACGGTATCGGCTTAGAGCCAGCCTACTACGAACAAATCTTTCAGATGTTCAAGCGACTTCATACCCGGCAAGACTATATTGGTACCGGGATGGGGCTGGGCATTAGCCGAAAACTGGTCCGCAAGTTTGGCGGCGATATCACCGTGGAAAGTACAGTGGGTGAGGGGAGTACCTTCACGGTGCATTGGCCTTTAGTGGGGACGAATGGGCAGGCTAAGACCTAGTAAAATCTGTCTCTGATCTTCTGCTGTAATTGTATTCTTCTCATCGTGTTAGTCTCGCACAACTGCATGCCAGAAACTATTGGAGATTTAGTTTTTTACCATAGTCGGCGTGGTAATCAAAAAAACTCTATATTTGCGCTTCCTTTTTAAACAAGAGGAAAATATGGCAATCCCGTAGCTTGTTAGTCAAGGTAAACGGGGATCATTCAATTAAACGGACATTTAAAGATGCCAGTTAAAATTCGCTTACAGCGTAGAGGTCGCAAACAGCGTCCATTTTACCACATCGTAGTAGCTGATTCACGTGCACCACGCGACGGTCGTTTCATCACTAAGTTAGGTACTTACAATCCAATGACTAAGCCTGCCACCATCGATATCGATCGGGAAGAGGCTTACAATTGGTTGATGAAGGGCGCTCAGCCAACGGATACGGTTCGCGCTATCCTACGTTTTAAAGGGGTACTGTACCGCAAGCACCTCATGCGTGGTGTACTGAAAGGTGCATTGACCCAAGAAGAGGCTGATAAAAAGTGGCAAGAATGGATTGAGGCGAAAGAGTCTAAGGTGACGGCCCGTCGTGAAGCTGCCGCTGCTGAGGTGGCTAAGCTGCACGCAGATCGCTTTGGTGATGTACCAGTCATCGTAGAAGAAACACCAGTAGAAGAGGAAGCACCTGCTGCTGAGGAAGCGGAAGCTGCTACCGAAGAGGCACCAGCTGCTGAAGAGCCAGCTGCCGAGGAAGCACCCGCCGCTGAGGCTGCTGCTGAGGAGGCACCTGCTGCCGAAGAGCCAGCTGCTGAAGAAGCTTCTGCTGAAGAAGAGAAGAAAGACGAGGAGTAATCCCTATCTTCTTCTTTAAGACATTTAACTGCCCGGCTGCTGATAGTAGTCGGGCAGTTTGCATTTATAGAAATTCGTCCGGAGCCGCTTCGAGAATTCCAAAAATGACGTATATTTGCAGCGGTTCTTCGGAACCATACTTTAATTCCAATGATAACGGTGAACCTGGTAGTGCCTAATGTTGCACTACCAGGTTCGCTTTTAGAGCTTGTTTTGAACAGCCTGATTTCTCGAAAGTGAGCAGATTTTGTTCTGATTTAGGCCCAAGGAAGGAGCTACGCCTTCGCGTAGTGACTGACCTGTCTTCGCCGAAGCGGCTACGCACAGGCCGAGCGCAGTACGAAAATCAGGATAAAATACGCCGCTTACGGGTAATTGAGGTTGTCCACAAAAAGCTCTTCAAAATACCCTTGATAGATGTACGAACTTGGTGCAGAGTACCTGGCAAAACTCGAAAATATTGCTGCTGAAATCCAGGCAAGCGAGGTGTTGCAACAATACTTGGAGGAGGAAGAAGAGGAATTCTATAATAACCTCAAGGACCTGTTTGAGCCGCATATCAATCTAGTCTATCAGGATGTAGCTGCCCATCATCCTCTACAGCTTACCCATTTAGAGCGCATTTTGCTGGATCCAGCCTTCGAAGGGCTTTTCTTACCACGGATTTTGGGCTTTAGCGTATTACGCGGTACGGTGGGTGATAACTTCAAGTACCTGCGCCCCCAACACCATTTTCAGGATATCCTGTTGGCCATCTGTAACTCCGCGAACTTTGACATTCTAAAAAAGCGGATTGGTCAAACCATTCAGATTGGTTTTGCCCTCAGTAGTGATATCTGGGTGACCAACTTGATCAATAGTATCGATAATCGTCGGGTTCGTAATTATCTCCAGGGCTTGAAGTCTGATCGCCTGCGGGTATTGGACGAGCGCAAACGCGATTACGCGCGCTACAACCGCCAGTTCCGCAACGAGAACTTCCTGGCCGTTGTTTTCCCGGATACGCCATCGGAGTTGACTATCGAATACCCCAGCCTGGAGCGTTTCATTCTCTATCGGACGACCACCCAGGAGGATAATACCTCTTTACACCCACTGCTAGACGCCTTCGTTGCCAATAAAGCACTGATCGGCACCCCTGAGCACATGAAAGTAAGCGTACTGTACGGTGCTTTCTTCGATGTGCCAGATGATAGCCAGGATGTTTTAGCGGAAGCTATTGAAGGTTTCCGTAAGGAACTACCCGAGGCGGATGAAAAGGTCTTGGAGTTCCTACTATACCTACACGCTCACTCCGACGCTCAGCTTACGCCCCAAGCGGACTTAAACTTGGCCATGTTGTTTGATCGGACTACCAAGGATCAATTGAGCGAGTATTTTAATATCATTGAGAAGATTCATACCGACGGTTATACCAACGAAAGTACACAGGAGACCATCCGTGACACCTACATGAATTATGAAGGTCTTTCTAACTTCAATGAAGGTATCCGCCGTACGATTATCCAATATTTCCATTCTTTCGTTACCAATCTGGAAGAGGGCGACTACGCAGAATACTTCGAAATCACCAAGCTATTTGCGGTCTACATGGGCTTGTTTGGTAATCAACAGTTCAATCAGGACCTCAAGGAGCTTTCCATGTCTTACGTGAAGAAGCTGCTGAAGCGTTTCATTGATAAGCGTGGTAAAGACTATCAGGACATTAAGAAGTTTGTCTCTGCCACCTTCCTGGATTTCGAATTCCTAACGGAAAAAGAAATTGTGAATCTCTTCAAAACGCGTCGTAAGCGTAAGAAGAAAGAGGAAGCTTAAGCTACAGCTTGCTGACTGCTTCAGGGCCGCTTCTGCCAATAGGGTAGGAGCGGCCTTGTTGTTTTGCAGACCATCGCCCGGATTTTACTATTTTGAGGGCGAAACGGGCCAGCACCTTGGAGATAGTAGAGCAAGAAATGGCTAGTGCTACTGTACGTTTCCCCAATAACTAGAATGAAGGTTGTCATTTAATTACGCTTAGTAGTAGCTGGTGGCATCACGCTACTCTAAAGTAAAATCCACTATGCAATTAACCACACTGGACTGGGGCATTATTATGGCTTTCTTCCTGTTCTCCCTGCTCATTGGACTATGGACTTCTAGACGAGCTGGCAAGGGGTTTACAGAGTACTTTTTATCTGGCCGTGGTATGCCTTGGTGGCTGCTGGGGATCAGTATGGTGGCTACTACTTTTAGTGCGGATACTCCCAACCTGGTAGCCGATATCGTACGCCAAAATGGGGTTTCTGGTAACTGGGTCTGGTGGGCGTTTTTGCTGACCGGTATGCTTACGGTCTTCTTATACGCCAAACTCTGGCGCCGCTCCGGTGTACTTACTGATCTCGAATTTTACGAATTGCGCTACAGTGGTAATCCCGCTGCCTTCCTGCGCGGTTTCCGGGCTGTTTATCTAGGGGTTGTCTTCAATGTGGTTATTATGGCTACGGTCTGTCTAGCGGCCATTAAAATCGGTGCGGTTTTGTTGGGGCTAAGCCCGATCCAAACTTTAATGATTGCCTCCATTGTGACGGTGATCTACACGGGCCTAGGAGGGTTACGCGGTGTCATCATCACCGACTTTTTTCAGTTTGTGCTAGCCATGGGGGGAATGATTTGGGCCGCCATTGTTATCCTTGACCGGCCGGATATTGAAGGTCTACAAGGCTTACTCAATCACCCCAACCTTACAGGGAAGCTTGATTTCTTCCCAGACTTTAATAATTGGGAAGTACTCTGGCCACTTTTTATTCTGCCACTGGCGGTGCAGTGGTGGTCTGTTTGGTACCCCGGTGCCGAACCTGGCGGTGGCGGATACGTAGCGCAACGGATGCTGTCTGCAAAAGACGAGAAACACGCTATCGGAGCTACTTTGTTATTTAATATCTCACACTACGCCCTTCGTCCTTGGCCATGGTTGTTGATTGCCCTGGCTTCTTTGGTGTATTACCCTCTACAGGTCAATCCCGATCCTACGGCGAATCAGGTTTATGTGCATCCCGCGGCGGCGGATACTCTTAACTCTGTTCTCAAAGAAGATGCTATTCCTTTCCTACTAGCAGATCTAAGTCTCCGACAGGCAGCTAGCGAGGATGCAGAACTACAAGCAGAATACGGTCGCTTACAGCAAATTGTAAATCAGCACCCCATGTCTCTGGAGGTGCGATCCTTAGCCTATATCTATACCGAGAAAAACCGTTGGGTTGCTCCAGACAATCGCAGCGACCCCTTAGCGGAGGAACAACTGGTCTACATTCAGCTCGCGAAGCCAGAGATCGGCCTGGATAAACTGGGACATGATTTGGGTTTTTCCTTAATGCTCCAATTTATGCCTTCGGGTCTATTGGGCTTGCTATTGGCGGCACTAATAGCGGCCTTTATGTCCACTTTATCCACTCATCTCAATTGGGGGGCGTCTTACCTGGTAAATGACGTTTACCGGCGTTTTATGCGCCCGGAGGCGAGCGAGCAGGAGCAGGTGAATGTTGGGCGTTTGGCTACCTTGGTGCTGATGGCGCTGGCGGCGCTTTTGGCGTTGGCCATGGAAGACGCCCTGGGGGCCTTCAACGTTATTTTGCAAATTGGTGCCGGTACCGGTCTGCTATTCATCCTGCGTTGGTTCTGGTGGCGAATTAATGCTTATTCGGAGATCGCAGCTATGGTCATCTCCTTCATGGTGGCAGTATACTTTGAGTTTGTGCACCCGGGTGGATTACCAGATCATGCTAAGCTGGTTTATGGAGTGGGAATTACCACCGTAGGCTGGGTTGCGGTGACACTTTTAACGCGCCCTACGGCGAAAGAAACATTGATCCGCTTCTATCGCTTGGTCCGTCCGCATTCACCTGGCTGGGATGCGGTTATTCAGTACGCCAAGAAAGCCGAAGAACTGGCCGCACCAATTCCTACCAGTTCCTTTATGCTGGAATTAAGTTGCATGTTCGCGGGCTGTTTTATGGTATATGGCTTACTCTTTAGTACGGGCTATTTACTCTACGGACAACTAGCGTTAGCAGGTGTCAGCTTTCTAGTAGTATTGGTCTCTGGCTGGGTGATTTATCGCAACTGGCCCAAAATTCAGAAGTAATATTTGGCGATAAAACTGTTAAAATTTTTCAGCTGGCCAACTATTGGCCAGCCTGAGAAGTTTTTAATACCGAATGATTTACTTATTAAATATTTGGAAGGGGCGACTTTTTCAGAATTTAATTCGTATTTTTAAGCAATCGTATTTGAGAAGTGAGTCTACAGTCGCAACATTTTATTACCGGAAGGAGTGACTACTTCATGGCTTTTATACGATTACCAAATCGTTTTATCATCAAACCTAAATGCTCATGAATCGAAGGTCTCTCAAGCAGAGGTTGTTAAGAACCCGTATTGCCTTAAAACAGACCCTTACTCGAATTTTGGACATTAACAAAAAGAGAAAAGTGCTGAACGAATTAGTGGAGTTACAAGAGCATTCCGAAAAGCTCGAAGATGAGCTTAAAGTATTAAATCAGTTGGCCTTTAATCAGGCTAATTTGGTTCGGAGATACGAAAAAGAGTTAGCCGTAAGTGAAGCTTAATTCATTTCGGTTTCCTAATTAGAAACAGCGAACCAATGGGGCTGCCTACTACTAGCAGGCAGCCCATTTTTTTGTCAGCTTGCTTCTGTAGGAACGAATATTTGGGTATGAATTCTTGAATTAGTTACGCTTCCTGCCTAAATTTGAAGTCCCACCTGTCAGATTTACTTTAACTTGATTAGCGGTGAAGAATCAACGATTCTGCTAACGAATCATATCGATTTATAGATTTCAATGTGAAATCATGAACATTTTTCCTGCTAAATGTTGTTATCATGGTCAAGCAAAGAGAAAATTCGCTTCATACTAAGTATATGAGTACGATATCTATTGATCAACAATTAATGGAAAGCATGAAGACCAATGACGGGAGTAATCTCTGGCATCGGTCGTTCGAGCAGCCCGTCCTATTGGTGTTCCTACGGCACTTTGGTTGCACCTTCTGCCGCGAAGCACTTTCTGATATCGCCAAAATTAAAGATCGGATCGAGGAAGTTGGTACGAAAATCATTTTTGTGCACATGACTGATGATAAGGTGGCTGAGCGTTACTTCCAACGTTATGATCTCAGTGGAGCAATTCACATCAGCGACCCCCAATGCCAGTACTACGCAAAGTTTGGCTTGGTCAAGGGCAATTTTACGCAACTCTTTGGATTACAATCCTGGATCAGAGGATTCCAGGCGGCTATCATCGATGGCAATGGTGTTGGCTACAAGCAGGTAGGTGACGGTTTCCAAATGCCTGGTGTATTTGTAGTTCACGAAGGGCAAATTAAAGAGGCCTTCATCCATAAGCTATCTCACGATCGCCCCGACTACGAGCAGCTCGTACTGAACTGCTGCGAAGTGGGAGATTCACAAGGCTAGTAAGGAATTGACTACCAAGTTGCTGAGCCCTTTTCTCTAATTTTATCTACGTTTTCAGGCAGGGTATACGCCCGTCCTCATTTCTGTGAAGGAATACCGTAGCAGATCATGAGTGGTTACTATTCCAACCAAATGGCCATCGTCTAGGATAGGCAGGGCGTGCAGTTTGTTGGATAGGAATACATCAGCTGCCAGATCAATCTCGTCATCGGGTGTCAGGAATACTGGATAGCTAGACATGATGTCTTTAGCTGAGATATAATCAAACTCCTTTTCGGTATAGGTCTTTCCCGTCGTATTCAAGGTCAGTATATAGCTGGCCTTGGCTAAGTCTTCTTTACTAATAATTCCTTTGAGCTGGTTGCTAAAGTCTAGGACCGGTATATGATGGAAGTGATGGGTATCGAAAACTCGTTTGATTTCCGAGAAGGTAGCTGTTTCGAATACTGTGATCACCTCAGTGGTCATAATTTTATCTACCGTTTTCATAAGCCCTGTTTGTTTAATGGAAAAATACGGTAGGGCTAAGATCATCATGTTCTATTGGAGTACCACTGACGGAAATCACTCCAACAACATGATAAATCTTGTGAGGATACTGCTTCGATCTGCCGGGTTTAGCCCTTCTTTTTGCAGGCAATGGCTGTCCAAACTGGATAATTTAGTAGTTGTGCATACTTAATCGCCTCTAGCCATAGTTAACTCCTTGCGATCCACTATTTTTGGTTTCTCATGAATCAACAGGACAGTAGCTGCGAGCCGGATAATTTTCGCCGGCTTTTCGACGAACACTCGAAAGCACTTCATCACTTTGCTTATTACAAATCTGGGGATGCCAACCAGGCGGAAGACGTGGTGCAGGAGTCCTATCTGCGCCTGTGGAAGAATTGTGCTCAAGTGAGCATGGAAAAGGCCAAACAGTTTCTCTTTGCGGTAGCTAATAATCTAATGCTGGATCAGTTTAAGCACCAAAAGGTGAAACTGAAATTTCAGTCTACTCAACGGGTACATCAAAATAGTCAAGATCCACAGTTCTTGATGGAGGAGCAGGAGTTTAAAACCAAACTAGAAACCGCCATTGCTGCCTTGCCCGAAGGGCAGCGAGAGGTATTCCTACTCAACCGCATTGATAAGATGAAGTACCGCGAGATTGCAGAGCATCTGGGCATTAGTCAAAAGGCCGTGGAAAAGCGGATGCACAAGGCGCTATTATCTCTGCGAGAACAATTTGGTAAAATATAGTTAAGGCTCCGTATTAGGGTAAATGAGGGCATTCTCGTTTAATAGCTGATTAGAGAAACCTCAGTAATTCAGTCGAATGAGTAAAAAATCTACAGACGATACCTTTTTGGCTCGCTGGCTCAGCGGAGACCTGACCCCCGAAGAGGAAGCTACTTTTGCGGCTCGGGAAGATGCTGAGCTATTGCGCAAAATAGCCGAAACTTCGGCTGAGTTGGAGCCTCCACAACGGGATCAAGCAGCCAGTTGGGAAGCTTTGCAGCAAAAGGTAGGACAGGCCAAGAAGCCCGCTCGCGTTAGGCGTTTAGGAAACTGGTGGCGATACGCGGCAGCCGCTGCGGTACTCCTGCTGGCAGTGTACTATGTCGTACTACCAGATAGCCAGGATTGGACCACAATTAGTGCTCCGCTGGCAGAAAAAACCGTTGTTGAACTGCCGGACGGCTCAGAAGTGTGGCTTAATGCTGGCTCTGAGTTGCGTTATCAGACGGGGCAATTCCAGAAAGCACGCCAGGTGGAATTGAAGGGGGAAGCCTTCTTTGATGTGACCCCAGGAGCCTCCTTTGCGGTTTCAACCACCCAGGGTACCGTCAGTGTTTTGGGTACAACCTTTGATGTTTATTCCCGAGCAGAGCAGTTTCGGGTCGCTTGCTATTCCGGTAAAGTAGGGGTAGAATATTCTACTGAGGAGCCACAAGAGTTACTGGAGCCTGGGCAAATGATTGAGGTAAAAGAAGATGAAATGTCACGGGGAAGCATTGATGCTGCCAAAGAGATGCCCGAATGGACGAGTGGATTATCCGAATTCAATGATGCTGACTTCACAACGGTGATCGAAGAATTGGAACGACAGTACGCCATTGAGATCAGCTATCCAGCGCATCTGGATACTTTACGGGGCTACAACGGAGGTTTTCCTCACCGTGCGTTGGAATCTGCCTTGCAGGTTGTATTTTCATCGGTGGACTGCCAATATCGTATCAATGACAAGGTAGTTGAGGTTTTTCAGTCAACTGATTAGGTATTATGCCGCGTTTTGTGTTTCTCGCATTAGTACTCCTTTTTTGCCATTCGGCAAAAGCCCAAACCATTACCGCTACCTTCGATCATCAGCCAGTAGAAGCGGTGATCCAAGAGCTGGAAGACGAGTTTGGTTTGGTCTTTAATTATACCAATGATATCCTTGCTGATCAGTACATCACGGCAGCGTGCCGCAAGCTCCCAGTGGAAGAAGCATTGGAACTACTCTTCGCCGAAACAGATATAGCCTACGAATTGGTCAGTGGCAAGTTTGTAGTGCTCCAGGGAAAAGAACCAATCGTGATTCCTACCTATCGTTTATGTGGGCGTATCACTGACGATCAAGGAGAGGGCCTGGCTTTCGCCAATCTCTTTTTACCCGCCACCCAAGGAGGAGGATCTACCGAAGCAGATGGTAGTTTCGATCTCTATGTGCGCGGAGAACCCCAAGATTTGGTGGAGATCTCTTATTTAGGCTATGAAACCCGGCAACGCACCGTTCAGCAATTGGAAGCTTGTCCCACTATTTCTTTGCCCTTAGCAGCCTTTTCCATTCAAGCGGTGGTCATCAAGGAATACATTACCGCAGGAATCGAACAGTCTACCGATTTGGACCACTTTGTACTGCGTCCTGACCGCATCAATGTTGTGCCGGGATTGACAGAAGCTGATGTGCTACAAATGACGCAGATACTGCCGGGTATTCAAAGCCAGGATGAATCGGCTACACGATTGAATATACGAGGGGGCACCCCAGATCAAAACCTCATACTTTGGGACGGGATTCCAATCTATAATGGTGGGCACTTCTTCGGTATGATATCGTCCTTCAACCCCTATATTGTTGATGAGGTAGGTGTTTATCGATCGGGCTTTGGGCCAGAATACGGTGGCCGGGTCGCTGGGGTAGTGGATATCAAAAGCGTCAGCGATATTCCTGAGCGTTTTTCCGGTGACGTTGGTATCAATTTAACGCACGCTGATGTTGCTTTAAGGGTGCCGCTCTTCAAACAAAAATCGGCATTGATATTATCGGGTAGAAGAGCTTATTCAGACATTATTGAAAGCCCTACTTACAAACGGATTTCCCAGCGCGTGTTTCAGCGCGGAAAAATCGGCGAGGCGCAAAATCAGCAAGAAGAACAGGATAATATCGATCTCGATCTCAATTTTGTCTTTGATGACTGGAATGTAAAATGGCTTTGGCACCCGACTGAACGAGATCGCTTCGCTGTCAGCTGGTTTGGAGTCATGGATCAGCTCAACTTTGATTCTGATGAGCAAGGAGACGATGAGCAGTTCCGCAATTTCGATGATCTTAATTTAACCAGTCAGGGATTCGGGGTGAGTTGGGACCGGCTATGGAGTGAGCGAATGCGTTCGCGGCTGCAATATGCTGGTACGAGCTTGAATGTAGATTACATGCTCCTATTTGAGTACCTCGTAGAAGACGAAGTAGAAGATCGTATTTCTTATGAACAGCGCAATGATATTGAAGACCGTAGCCTGACCTGGACCAATGAGTGGCAAATTACTGCTGGTACGCAGCTTGATTTTGGCTACCAATTTCAAGATATGGAAGTGGGGCGAAATTGGGCACTTAACGAGGAGGATGCTGATGCGGATCGGGATGAAAATAGCTTTCATTCCCTTTTTCTCGACTTTAATACCAAGAGAAAAGGCCCCTGGAAAAGTCAAGTGGGTTTGCGGTGGACTTACTCCACAGCCTTACAACAAGATTTTGTAGAACCACGGCTGTCTGTTCAATATCTCCCTAACGAACAATGGCAGTTTCGGGTCTCGGCGGGGCGTTACTATCAGTTCTTAAGCCAAGTGGTCGAGTTTAATGATCTCGGCTTAAACCAGCAACTTTGGATCCTGGCGGATGATGATGACGAACCACCAGTAGCTTTGAGCGATCACTATTCAGTCGGCCTGTTTTTTCAGCCGTCCAGCTTTCAGCTTGAAGTAGAGGCCTACTACAAGACCATCACTGGTGTTACCTCCTTTTCGCCCGCCTTTCTGGACGAGAGCTTACAGCAAGACGAGTTTTACGAAGAAGGTACTGGATCAGCCTTCGGGATTGATGTATTGCTCCGTAACCGCTGGAATAAATACCAAACCTGGCTATCCTACTCCTACGGACGCGTATTCTACGAATTTGATTCATTTCGGGAGGGCGATCCGTTTCCCGCCTCTCATGATCGTCCGCATTCGTTTACCTCGGTACATCAGTGGGAATTCAATCGTTGGAACCTCTCCCTCAGCTGGAATCTTCGCACCGGTCGTGCCCACACCGAGGCCATTGGAGTAGAAGTAACTGAAGGTGACAATGGGGAAGAAGAGAGTATGCCCGAGTATGATTTTACTCAGACTAATGCCTTTCGTCTTCCCGTCTATCATCGCCTTGATGCTTCTTTCCTATATAAGTTTCCAGTGGGTTCAAAGGGGGCAAACGGTCGCATAGGCCTATCCATTCTCAATGTCTACAATCGTGAAAACACCCTCAGCAGGCAGTACTTCTCTTTCTTCGATGATGACGATCTTGTTGACGATTATGTCTTAGAACCTATCGATCGAGCTATGCTGCCGTTTACGCCGAATATGGTGGTTAGGATGCATTGGTGAGTCAGTAAACAGTGGGAAAAAAGATGTCGCTGAAGAGACGTATTATGGTATACGGACTTTTTGAGTATATAGATATATCGGGTATCCCTTTGTGGCTTGCATTTATGATGATCTTCATTATTTTTCTTGGTTCCCTAGTGAAACTTTATTTCTCAAATGGGGCTATTGTGCTTAAAGAACATAGGATTGAAATTATAAAGCGCTTCCGGGAAAATCAGCAGATTGACCTCCAACAAGTCAAGTCGTTTAGCGTTGCAAGTGAAGATGAAGGACAGTATATCGTTGGCCTATGGTTTTCCGTAGTTAACAGAAGCGAAGACCTGTACATAGATTTGACCGATCTGAAAGAAAAAGAAGAGTTAATAGCTGAGCTTAAGAAAAAAATAAATCAATAAATTTTGCCGCTCTTGGCTGTTCTGGCGCTATAAAGAATTTCGTTCTTACCTAGTAATTGTTCTTAGGTTTTATGACTGTAAATCAGTTGGTTACGCTGGTTTTAAGTAGCCTGTTATTGTTCCTTGACGCTCTCTCGTCATTCTAATTCTAATTCCCATCCTAACTCTAATTCAAAAAAACACTCCTCCCCGGTAGGGTTTTTTTACCCCCTCTCGTCTTAGCAGCAAATTAATTAATCAGAACCTGCAGTTATCGCTAGCACACTTACACTTGTGGACCAAAAAAATGTACTCAATGTTAAGACGAAATGCTTACGGTATCGTAGCTGGCCTGCTGTTGATGATTCCGCTACTTCTGGTTTTAATTAAGCAATTTCAACAGCGCTACAGTTGGCAGGACCTACTGCCCAAGGAAGCCTACAGCGTATCCTATGAGTTTGATATGTTTCACCTGCCTGAGCAGGCTTTTGTAGAAAGTTATCTGCCAGTGTCGAATAGTCGCCAGCGGATTCAAACTGTACCAAGCGAGGAAGGGCAGCTGGTACTCCATACTACTCAGGATGAGACGGGCTTGAGAGCGCGTTGGGAATCTGCCGGCCAAACGGACGTAGTATTTAAGCACGAGTTTGAGTTTGAAGGTAAGGCGCTTACTTATCGTTTGCCAAAGGTGGCCCCGCTAGACGAATACTTTCCGGATTCCGTTGAGCAGTACCGGCTTAGTACAGCAGCTATCCAGTCTGATCACCCACTTATCCGTGCTGTTGCGGATAGCTTGAAGATGTTAGGATTCGGGCATACCATGAATTCCAATTACGAGTATGTGTCAGGTTTAGCCAATACGGGCTCAAATGCGCTAACCGATGCTTTAACTGCTCTTAAGCGACAAAGAGCATCTTGTAATGGTCAGAGCCGATTATTTGTAGCATTATGTCGGGCCCAGGGAATTCCAGCTCGGGTGGCCGGAGGTATTATTTTAGAACAAAGCGAAAAACGAACATCACATCTTTGGGCAGAAGCCTACTACCGGGGTAGCTGGATTCCTTTTGATGTACTAAACGGCCATTTTGCGAGTCTACCCGCCAATTATCTGGAATTGTATCACGGTGACGAGTTCCTGATCAGCCGCACCTCTGAGATTGGCTTCGATTATCAGTTCGTGATCAACAAGAGACACCACACCTTGAGCGCGGCCTCTGATCATGTCCCCATGCTGTGGTCACTGCTCAATCACCAATCTGTTTCAATTGATCTTTTACGGACTATCCTCTTGCTACCCGTAGCCGCCTTGTTGATTGCCCTGCTGAAAAATGTGATTGGCTTGAAGACCTTCGGCGTGTTTTTGCCAGCCTTGATCGCCCTGTCTTTAGTGGGCAACAATGTTTATTGGACGATTGGTGCCTTTGCGGTTATTTTAATCGTTATCAGTGGGCTGCACTATAGCTTGGACCGCCTCAGCCTGCTACATACGCCTAAGTTGGTCATTATGCTTCTGGCGGTGATCTTAACGCTGCTGCTGCTAGGGCAATTAGGTTACCGCATGGATTGGGATAACTGGCCAAGTATTTTCATGTTGCCACTGGTCATTATGGCCATTGCTGCGGAGCGCTTTGCCAAAGTCCTCACGGAGGATAATTTTGAGGAAGCCGTTAAAATGCTAGGCTCTACCTTGCTGGTTTCTCTGCTGTGTTATCCGGTCTTCAGTTCTGAATTGCTTATTGGGGTACTGCTCACTTTTCCGGAACTCTACCTCAGTATGATCGGACTGTTACTGCTCTTGGGCCGCTGGATTGGCCTGCGCATTATGGAACACTTCCGCTTTTCTCCGCTAATCCTTTCAAACTAACCGAATCATGTTAAAGCGATTGTTTAGTTCGTCTACTCCGGCAGGAGGGGCCCTGGGAATCAATGAGCGCAACTTACGGTACGTGTACGCTCGTAACAATAAAGAAGCCTTTCCCTACGCAGACGATAAGATTATCTGTAAGGAAGCGCTGGATGCCGCCGGAATTGCCTGCGCCAGCACCTACGGGATCATCGAACGCATTGGAGATATCCCTGAGATTTGGCAAGGTCTACAGCATCATGAGCGCCTGGCGGTAAAGCCGGCCAAAGGTTCCGGTGGGGGAGGGATTATGATCCTAAAGAAGAACGACGAAGGCCGTTGGTGTAGTGGTGGACGAGTACTGTCTGATGAACAGATATTCTCTCATCTGGCACAACTCCTAATGGGCATGTACTCCTTCGGCACCAGCGACCGCGTGCTTATTGAGCAGTGCATTATTCCACATTCTTTCTTCCACGAGATTTATCCGGCTGGCGTACCCGATTTTCGGGTGATTCTGCTGGACCAAAAACCGGCTATGGGAATGTTGCGTCTTCCTACCGCCCGCTCTAACGGCAAGGCAAATCTGCACCAGGGCGGCTTGGGGATCGGGATAGATATGGAGAAGGGTACACTGGCCTACGCCTACGATGGGCAAGCTTACCATATCGTACACCCCGATAGCCAACAGCAAATCCTGGGTAAGAAAATTCCCTATTGGGAAGCGTTGCTGGAGCTTTCGATTCAAACCGCAGAAGCATTTCCTGAATTGGGTTACCTGGGGGTAGACATTGTCCTGGACCAGGAGCTTGGACCATTGATCATGGAAATCAACGTTCGCCCGGGGCTCGGTATTCAACTGGCCAACCGCGCTAGCTTGAAGCAACTACTACAAAAAATTTCATCTAATAGCTAAGCAAG